>DAINQO010000231.1:0-5018 GCA_036742625.1 Microvirga sp. | reverse complement strand
TCGATGATCAAGATCACCTACCAGGACCAGGACGGCTCGTCGCGCGAGGTCGAGGCCGAGGAGGGCTCGACCGTGATGGAGACGGCGATCCGCGCCGACGTGCCCGGCATCGTCGCCGAATGCGGCGGCGCCTGCGCCTGCGCCACCTGCCACGTCTATGTCGACGAGGAATGGAAGGACGTCGTCGGCCCGCCCTCGCCGATGGAGGAGGACATGCTCGACTTCGCCTCCGACGTGCGCCCGACCTCGCGGCTGTCGTGCCAGATCAGGGTCCGGCCGGAGCTCGACGGGCTCGTCGTGCAGACCCCGAAGCGCCAGGGCTGAAGGCCGTTAGCGCGGGATGATTTTTCTTCGAGTCATCATCCCGCTCTATCTGTTTGTTCGAGCATGATCTTTTCCGAAAACCGGTTCCCACTTTTCGGGATCATGCTTTAGGGCAGCAGCCCCTGCGGCAGCTCGCCTATCGTGAAGGCGCGCGGCCGGTTGAGCCGCACCAGGGGCTCGAGCTGCCAGATTCCGGCGGCCGCCACCGCCGCCCCGAGGAGCGCGGCCACGGTCGCGCCCGACAGCACCGCCCGCCAGATGAAGAACGCGACGGCAACGAGCGACACCGCGGCGATCGCCGCGACGGCGAGCCATTGCAGCCGCGGCTTGCCGGCAAGGAACCGCGCCGCCGGGTTTGCCCGCGCCACCGCCAGCAGCAGCGCCTGCACGAAGGCGCTGTACTCCGCGTCCTGCCGGCGGGCGTCGATCATGCTGCGCCAGCTGATCGAGGAGAGCTTCACCGTCGTCCCGTCGGCGAGCTTCAGGCTGGCCTGGTAGGCGCCCTGGCCCATGCTGCGGGATTCGTAGGTGAGCCGCACCTGCTCGACCCGGGCGAGCGCGACCTCGCTCTCCTTGCGCCCGTTGTCGACGCTCAGGCGATCGCCGGTGAGCCGATAGGAGACCTCGAAGCCGATCGGCCGCGGGTTCTGGCGATAGCTGAGCGGCAGCTCGGCCGCCATCAGCGCACGAGCTCGCGCATGGCGCCGTCGATGCCCTCGATCGTCAGCGGGAACATGCGCTCGCCGAAGAGCCGGCGCAGGAGGCCGATCGACTGGGTGTAGTCCCAGTGCTTCTGCGGCACCGGATTGAGCCACACCGCCTTGTGGAAGTGGGCGAGGAGCCGCTCGACCCAGACCTGCCCGGCCTCGTCGTTCCAATGCTCGACCGAGCCGCCCGGCATGACGATCTCGTAGGGGCTCATCGAGGCGTCGCCGACGAACACGACCCGGTAGTCGGAAGGGTAGGTGCGGATGACGTCGAGCGTCGGCGTCGTCTCGTCCCAGCGCCGGCGGTTCTCCTTCCACACCCGCTCGTAGAGGCAGTTGTGGAAATAGAAATGCTCGAAATGCTTGAACTCGGCGCGGGCCGCCGAGAACAGCTCCTCGGCCTGCTCGACGTGCCAGTCCATGGAGCCGCCGACGTCGAGGAAGAGCAGCACCTTGACGGCGTTGCGGCGCTCCGGGCGCAGCTTGACGTCGAGGTAGCCCTTGCTCGCCGTCTCCTGGATGGTGGTGTCGAGGTCGAGCTCCTCGGCCGCGCCCTGGCGGGCGAAGCGGCGCAGGCGCCGGAGCGCGATGCGCATGTTGCGTACGCCGAGCTCGACGGTGTCGTCGAGGTCCTTGAACTCGCGCTTGTCCCACACCTTGACGGCGCGGAAGTTGCGGTTGCCGTCCTGGCCGATGCGGATGCCTTCGGGGTTGTAGCCGTAGGCGCCATAGGGCGAGGTGCCGGCGGTGCCGATCCATTTCGAGCCGCCCTGGTGGCGCCCCTTCTGCTCCTTGAGGCGCTCCTTGAGGGTCTCGAGGAGCTTGTCCCAGCCCATCGCCTCGATCTGCCGCTTCTCCTCCTCGGTGAGGTATTTCTCGGCGAGCTTGCGCAGCCATTCGGCCGGGATCTCGGCCTTCTCCAGGGCCTGCGCGAGGTTCTCCAAGCCCTTGAAGACATGGCCGAAAACGCGGTCGAACTTGTCGAGGTTGCGCTCGTCCTTCACGAGGCAGGCGCGCGACAGATAGTAGAAATCCTCGACCTTCTTCTCGGCCAGATCCTCGTCCAGTGCCTCAAGCAGCGTGAGGTATTCGCGCAGCGTCACCGGGACTTTCGCCGCCCGCAGCTCGGTAAAGAAAGTCAGGAACATCGCTCCAATGTCGGCGGCGGCAGCGGAAGGTCAAGCCGCGCCGGCTATATGCGCCCGGCGCAGGGCGGGGCCGGGCGCCGGCGGGTTTCCGAAGCGGCTCCGGCATGGTTAGGTGCCCGCCGCCCCTCCCCCGCCTCCGAGTCCGTTTCCGGTGAAGCCGCTCCTCGGCATAACGCTCAAGGTCCTGTCCGCGCTCGCCTTCACGGTGATGTCGGCCGGGATCAAGCATGTCAGCGCCGACTATCCGACCGGCGAGATCGTGTTCTTCCGCTCGGCCTTCGCCATCGTGCCGCTCATCGCTTGGCTCGCCTGGCGCGGCGACCTCGTCAATTCGGTGCGGACCTCGAATGTCGGCGGGCATCTGCTGCGCGGCATCATCTCGAGCTGCGGCATGTTCGCGGGCTTCGTCGCGCTCGCCTACCTGCCGCTCTCGGACGCCGTCGCGATCGGCTACGCCTCGCCGCTCATGGTCGTCGTCCTGGCGGCGCTGATCCTGCACGAGAAGGTCCGTGCCTACCGCTGGAGCGCGGTGGCGATCGGCTTCGTCGGGGTGCTGATCATGCTGATGCCGCACCTCTCCGGCGGTGCGCTGGCAGTGGGGCTCGCCGGCGGGCCGGCGGTCGGGGCGATGTTCGCGCTGCTCGGCGCGGTCTGCTCCGCCGGCGCGACGATCCAGGTTCGCCGCCTGCTCGCGACCGAGCGCACCGGCGCCATCGTGCTCTACTTCTCGCTGATGACGACCGTCCTCGGCCTCGCGACGATCGTGCTCGGCTGGCGCGTGCCGACCGCGGGCGAGTTCGCGCTCCTCGTCGTGATCGGCATCCTCGGCGGCATCGGCCAGATCCTCCTCACGCAAAGCTACCGCTACGCCGACGCCTCGCTCGTCGCGCCGTTCGAATACACGACCATGATCTGGGCCTTTCTGCTCGGCTGGTTCTTCTTCGGCCAGGCGCCGCAGCAGGTGGTGGTGACCGGCGCCGCGATCGTCGCCGCGGCCGGCCTGTTCGTCCTCTGGCGCGAGCACCGGCTCGGCCTTGCCCGCGCCAAGGAGGTCGAGACCCACTCGCAGCGCCCGGCGTGACCCACCCGCTTGCAAAGCCGGCCTGCCGCCTATAACTGCGCTTCATCTCCTTGGGGTGCCCGCCGGACGGGCTGAGAGGCTTTGAGCCAACCCATCGAACCTGAACCGGGTCATGCCGGCGGAGGAAAGCGAGATGACGGCCGAAGCGGCCCTGACGCAGGATGCGGCCCCGGCCGAAAGCTCGCGATGCGATTGGCCGGCGATCACCGCCGAGCTGCTGTCGCGCCTGCGCCGCGAGAGCACCCGCGTCCACGCGATCACCAACGCCGCCGCCCAGGTCCTGACCGCCAATCTCATCCTCGCTGCCGGCGGCACGCCGTCGCTGACCATCGCGCCGGAGGAGATCACCGCCTTCGCGAGCCGCGCCGACGCGCTCCTCGTCAATCTCGGCACCCTCGACGGCGACCGGCGCGCCGCAATCCCGTGGGGGATTGCCGCCGCGAAGGCGCAGGGCAAGCCCTGGGTGCTCGATCCGGTCTTCGTCGACGCCTCCCCGCCCCGGCTCGAGCTGGCGCGGCTCTGCCTTGCCGGTACGCCGTGCGTGCTGCGCTGCAATCGCGCCGAGTTCGCGGCGCTTGCCGGCGAGGCGGCGGCGCATGACAGCCTCAGCCGTTACGCGGCCGCGCTCGGCTGCACCGTCGCGCTCACCGGCCCGACGGATTGGGTGGCGGACGGCGAACGCTTCGTCGCAATCGAGAACGGCCACCCTCTGATGGCCCGGGTCACCGCCATGGGCTGCGCCGCGACGGCGCTTATCGCGGCGTTCGCGGCGCTCGAGCGCGACGGGTTCGTCGCCGCCGCCTCGGCGCTTCTTGCCGTCGGCGTCGCGGCGGAGGTCGCGGCCGAGGCCGCCGCCGGGCCCGGCAGCTTCGCGCCGGCGTTCCTCGACGCCCTGCATGGGCTCGACGCCGCCGCGCTGCGGGCACGGGCGCGGATCGCATGAACGCCGTCGACCTGCGCCTCTACGGCATCGTCGACTCAGGCCGGACCGGCGGGCGCGATCCCGTGCCGCTGGCGGCCGCCGCGGTCGCCGGTGGCTGCACGCTGATCCAGTATCGCGACAAGGAGGCGGACACGCGCACGTTCGTGGCGCGCGCCCGCTCGCTCAAGGCGGCGCTCGCCGGCACGCGCGTGCCGCTCCTCGTCAACGACCGCGTCGACGTGGCGCTCGCGGCGCAAGCCGACGGCGTCCATGTCGGGCAGGACGACATGCACGCCGCCGACGCGCGCCGGCTGCTCGGGCCGGAGGCGATCGTCGGCCTCACCATCAAGACCGCGGCGCAGGCCGACGAGCTCTACCGCCTGCCGGTCGACTACGCCTGCATCGGCGGCGTGTTTCCGACGGCCAGCAAGGCGAACCCGGAACCCCCGGTCGGGCTCGACGGCTTCTCGCGCATCGCCTTCCGGGCGCGGCTTGCCGGCGGCAAGCTCCCGGTCGGCGCCATCGCCGGCATCGACCACACGAACGCCGCCGCGGTGATCGCCGCCGGCGCCGACGGCGTCGCCGTGATCGCCGCGATCTTCGCGGCCGACGACGTCGCGGCCGCGGCCCGGCGCCTGCGCGCCATCATCGACCAGGCGCTTGCCGCCAGAGGCGCGCTGTGACCGCCATCGCCCTGACCATCGCCGGCTCCGACCCGAGCGGCGGCGCCGGCATCCAGGCGGATCTGAAGACCTTCTCGGCGCTCGGCGTCTACGGCGCCAGCGTGATCACGGCGCTCACCGCCCAGAACACGCGCGGCGTCGACGGCATCCACG
>DAINQO010000230.1:0-5021 GCA_036742625.1 Microvirga sp. | reverse complement strand
CCGAGACGGTGCGGCCGAGCGGCGAGGCGAGGAAGACGATCATGTCGGCGAGCTGCGTCGGCTGGACGAGGTCCTTGATCGAGGCCTGCCGCAGCGCGAGCTGAAGCTGCTCCTCGGGCGAAACGCCGCGCTCCTTCGCCTTGGCGTCGAAGACGCGGCGGATGCGGTCGCCCTCGACGATGCCGGGCAGGATGGCGTTCACCCGGATGCCGAACTCGCCGAGCTCCATGGCCCAGGTCTTGGTCACGCCGACGACGCCCCATTTCGCCGCCGAGTAGGGCGAGCGCAGCGGAAAGCCGAACTTGCCGGCCGCCGACGACAGGTTGGCGATGCTGCCGTTGCGGCTCTTCTTGAGGTGCGGCACCGCAAGCCGCGTGCAGTTGAAATGGCCGGTGATGTCGACGGCGAGGCAGCGGTCCCACTCGGCCGGGTCAATCTCCTCGACGCGTCCGGTCGGCCCGGCGATGCCGGCGTTGTTGACGAGGCAGTCGAGCCCGCCGAGCGCCGCGAGCGCGTCGTCGAAGAGCCGCGCGACCTCGGCCCGGTCCGACACGTCGGTCGCCGAGCGCGTGACCTCCGGGTGGGTCTTCGCCAGCGCCTTGAGCGCCGCCTCGTCGACGTCGCAGACATGCACCTTCGCGCCCTCGCGCCGGAAGGCGCGCACGATCTCCAATCCGATGCCGCCAGCGCCAGCGGTGACGAGCACGCGCAAGCCGTCGATCTGAAGGTCCATGCTGGAGGTTCCGCCCTAGCCCGCGCCGGCGGGAACTCGACAAAGCTCCCGTTTTCGGCGAGCGTACCGGCCACCACAGATCACGGCAAGCGCACGCTCAAGCCGGACCCACGGGAAGGAAACAGCCAATGACATCGACGCTCGTTACGCGCCGCACCCTCTTGAAGAGCGCCGCCGGCTCGGCCGCGCTTGCCGGTATCGGCATGCCGGCGGTCGTGACCGCGCAGGCCGACGCCATCCGCATCGGACATCTGACGCCGCTCACCGGCTTCCTCGGGCCGCTCGGCGAGTACGCCCAGATGGGCGTCAAGCTCGCCCAGGAGGAGGTCAATGCGGCGGGCGGCGTCATGGGCCGCAAGATCGAGCTCGTGATGGAAGATTCGGTCAACCCGCAGACCGCCTCGGCCAAGGCCGAGCGCATCATCGAGCGCGACAAGGTCGCGATGATCATCGGCGAGATCTCGTCCGCCTCGGGGCTTGCCATCGGCCAGGTGGCGAACCGGCTCAAGACCGTGTTCATCAACACCGGCTGCAATTCGGATGCCCTGCGCGGCGCGAGCTGCAACCCGTACATGTTCCACATCGAGGCGGCGAACTCGATGTATGTCGAGGGCGTCGGCAACTACTTCCTGCGCGAGAACCTCGTGAAGGGCAAGAAGTGGTACACGCTGACCGCCGACTACGCTTTCGGCCACGACCTCGCCAAGGTCGCCCGCAAGTTCCTCGAGAAGCACGGCGGGACGCTTGCCGCCGACGAGCTCGTGCCGACCGACGCCACCGACTTCAGCCCCTATCTCTTGAAGATCCGCCAGGCCCGGCCCGACATCGTCGCCTCGAACCTCGCCGGCAACCAGATCACCAACTTCATCAAGCAGTATGCCGAGTACGGCCTGCAGTTCCCGGTCGTCGGCTTCGGCTTCGACACCGCCGTCGCCTGGGGCGCCGGCAAGGGCAACTTCTCCGGCATCTGGCCGCTCGTCTGGCACCACCTCGTCGACACGCCCTCGTCGAAGAAATACGTCGAGGCGTTCCAGAAGAAATACGGCAAGCTCCCCGAGAACCAGAGCTGGGGCGACTACAACTCGCTCAAGATCGTCGCCCAGTCGATGAACGAAATCAAATCCGCCGATCCGCGGAAGCTCGCCGAGCATTTGCGCAAGGGCGCGAAGTTCGACATCGGCAAGGCGCGCGAGGGCTATTTCCGCGCCTACGACAACCAGATCATCATGGAGATGTACGCGGTCCGGGCAAAGGAAGCCTCCAAGATGAAGGACCAGTGGGACATCTACGACCCGCTCGGCTCGGTGCCTGGTCCGACCGAGGACATGGAGGTGCTGGCTCCGCCGAAGGACGGGACCTGCAAGATCAGCTGACGCCTGATGTCATCCCGGACACGCCTTCGGCGTGATCCGGGATCTGCCCCTCGCTGCGCTGAATCGCTGTGCAAGGCCCCGGCTCGCGGCTTCGCCGCGTCCAGGGTGCCGGGCAGGATGACGGCGCAGGAGCGGAGATCGCGGAGAGCCCACGAACCCGTGCGGCGAGGAGCGGACGATGGACGAGATCCTGATCAATACGTCCACCCTCGGAAGCCAGACGCAGCCTGCGATCACCGGCTTCCGCGGCACGCAATTCGTCGCGGTCTGGGAGGATCGCGAGGACGGCAACATCAAGGGCCAGATGCTGTCGCCCGGCGGGAACAAGACCAGCGGCGAGTTCGTGGTCAACTTTCCGGGCCTGCCGGCGACGAGAC
Organism: Microvirga sp.; assembly: GCA_036742625.1. Taxonomy (GTDB): domain Bacteria; phylum Pseudomonadota; class Alphaproteobacteria; order Rhizobiales; family Beijerinckiaceae; genus JAJKJG01. Next base: position 2,538 of record DAINQO010000230.1, on the reverse strand, counting down.
GCCGGATGCCGGCGATCGTCGAAACCATGTCCGGGTTCGTCGTCGCATGGACCGACGGCGAGACTTTCTTCGCGGCCTGGGCCGACAACGGCCAGGGAGGCGGCGACACATCGGGGCGCGCCGTGCGCGGACGGCCGCTGCCGATCCCGGCCGGCGGCTTCTAGCGCCGACGCATGGGCACTTTCGCCGACAGACGAGTGTGAGGCGCCGGCGTGCAACTCGTCTTCCTTCTCGAGCAAGTGCTGAACGGGTTGCTCGTCGGCGCCTACTACCTCCTCATCGCGCTCGGGCTGTCGCTGATCTTCTCGCTCGGCGGGATCGTCAACCTCGCCCATGGCGGCTTCTACGCCATCGGCGCCTATCTTGCCGTCCTGCTCGCGCCGCGGGTCGGCTTTGCCGGCGCGTTCATCGCCTCGCCGGTGCTGGTCGGCGTGCTCGGCATGCTGTTCGAGCGCTTCTTCTTCCGCCGCTTCTACCGCTCCGATCCGATCCTCAGTCTGCTCCTCACCTTCGGCCTTGCGATGGTGATCGAGCAGTCGCTGCGCATGATCTTCGGTGCGGCGCCGCTGCCGTTCTCGATCCCGCCCGAGCTTCGCGGGCAGCTCCTCATCGGCGATTTCATCTACCCGCGCTATCGGCTGATGATTTTCGGCGTCGCGCTCGCCGCCGTCGCCGCGACCTGGTTCCTCGTCTACCGCACTGCGTTCGGGCGCGTCGTGCGGGCGGGCGTGCAGAACCCCGACATGGTCGGCGCGCTCGGCATCTCGCTGCAGCCCTACATGACCGCCGTCGCGGCGCTCGGCGTCGGGCTCGCCGGGCTCGCCGGCGTGCTGCTCGCGCCGATCTCCGGCGTCCATCCGGCGATGGGCGCCGAGATCCTCACCGCCGCCTTCGTCGTCGTGGTGATCGGCGGGCTCGGCTCGTTTTGGGGGGTGATCGCCGCCGCCGCCCTCGTCGGCGTCGTGCGCGGGGTGACGATCTACGTCAACCCGTCCTACGGCGAGGCGTCGATGTACCTCCTGATGGCGCTCGTGCTGCTGACGCGCCCGCGCGGGCTCCTCGGCGAGCGCATCCAGAAATTCGAGTAGCCGATGCGGCGGGACCATGCCCCTCTGCTGATCGCCGCCGCGGCGCTCGCGATCCTGCCTTTCGTGCTCGATTGGGTCGGGTTGCCGCTGCGCTCGTCGATCGACGTCGTGGTGTTCGCGATCGCCTGCCTCGGGCTGAATGTGCTCGTCGGCTATACCGGGCTCGTCTCGTTCGGCCATGGCGCCTGGTTCGGGCTTGCGGCCTACGCGGCGGCGCTCAGCCAGAAATATTGGTTCCCGGGAGAGCTCGTGCTCCCGGCGCTGTTTGCGCTCCTCTTCATCGCCGTCGCGGCAGCACTCGCCGGCGCCCTCATCCTGAGGCGCCGGGGCGTCTATTTCTCGCTCCTGACCCTGGCGCTGACCGCGCTCCTGTTCGCGATCGGCTATCGCTGGACGGAGTTCACCGGCGGCGAGAGCGGTCTCGGCGGCGTCACGCGCGCGACCGTGCTCGGCCTGAACCTCGAGCGCGACGCGATCTACTACTGGGTCGTTGCCACCGTCGGGTTCGTCGTCGCCTTCCTGCTCTGGCGCTTCCACCGCTCGCCGGCCGGCAGCGTCCTCGTCGCGATCCGCGAGAACGAGCAGCGCGCCCGCTTTCTCGGCTATCCGACGAACCGCTACAAGCTCCTCGGCTTCGTGATCTCGGCGACGGTCGTCGGCGTCGCCGGCGTGCTCTCGGTGTTCAACCACCGCTTCGCCGCGGCCGAGCCGCTCGCCGTCGCCTTCTCGGGCGAGCTCATCGCCATGGTGGTGATCGGCGGCATGCGGAGCTTCCTCGGGCCGGCGCTCGGGGCGCTGTTCTACATCCTGTTTCGCGAGTTCCTGTCGATCTGGACGCCGAGCTGGCTGTTCTATTTCGGCATCCTCTTCGTCGGCTTCATCATGTTCTCGCCGACCGGCCTCGTCGGGGTTGCGCAGCGGCTCTTGACGCCGTTCCGCAAGCCGATCGAGGAAGAAGCCGCGATGGCCGGCCGCACGCTCTCGGACGAGCCGCTGCCGGCCTTTCTCAAGCCCGCCGATCATGCCGCGGAGCCGTTCCTTGAGGCGCGCGGCATCGCCAAGAGCTTCGGCGGCATCAAGGCCGTGCAGGGCGTCGACATCCTGGTGCGCGACCGCAGCCTGCACGCGCTGATCGGCCCGAACGGCGCCGGCAAGACCACCGCCTTCAACCTGATCTCCGGGATGTTCGTGCCGGACGACGGCGAGATCCTCCTCCGCGGCCGCTCGATCGCCGGCTTGAGCCCGGAGGCGATCACCGCGGCCGGGATCGGCCGCTCCTTCCAGATCACCAACCTGTTCCCGGCGCTCTCGGTCGAGGAGAACGTGCGGCTTGCGATCCAGGCGCGCCATCGGCACCGCTTCGATCCCTGGGCGCAGGCGCGCGCGCTTGCCGACATCGAGCGCGAGACCGCGGCGCTCATCCGCTATCTCGGCGTCGCCGGCATGGAGC
>DAINQO010000229.1:0-5022 GCA_036742625.1 Microvirga sp. | reverse complement strand
AAAAGTGGCTACCGGTTTTCGGAAAAGATCATGCTCAAACAAAGCGGTAGAGCGGGATGACGACTCGACGAGAAGTCATCGCGCTCTACAGGCCGGGGCCCTTCGCGGCGCCGAGAATCGAGCCCGGCTTCTCCGGATCGCCCTCCTGGAGCAGGACGACATAGGAATCGGCCTCGCCGTGCCGCGCCTTCTTGAGCGGCACCTCCAGGCGGGCGGGCGCGCCGGACCAGTAGCCGGCGCGAGTCATGCCGCGCACCACGTTGGCATAGGTCACCGAGCGCCCGCGGTTCTCGCCCCGCCCGATCGCGACCTCGCGCGCCTTCACCACGGGCAGCACCCAGACCTCGCCCGTAGCCGGCGGATTGCCTGGCGGATTCGCGCCGCCGACATCGATCGTCAGCATCGGTCCGTTTTCGGCAAGGTCGATCCGCACCGGCAGCCGCTCGCTGTCCGCCGACGCGCGCGCCATCGAGCGCCCGATCTGGGCGCGGTCCGAGCCGACGCAGGAAACCTTGCCGTTGACGATCATCTGCGGCGTGAACACCTGCCGGTCGCCGCGGGCGTTGGAGTAGGCGCGCTGGCGGGCGCTGAAGGCCGGCGAGGCGAGCGTGTCCTTCCAGCCGAGATAGTCCCAGTAGTCGACCGGCAGGCTGAGCGCGATGACGTCGGCCTCGCGCGCCAGCTCGGCGAGAACGCGGTCGGCCGGCGGGCAGGAGGAGCAGCCCTGGCTGGTGAAGAGCTCGACGACGGCCTTCGGATTTTCGCCGGCGGAGCCGGGCGCAGCCGAACCCGCGGCCGCGAGCCACCCCATCGTCAGGGCGGCAAACCGCGCGATCAGCTTTGAGGTCATGCTGCCATAAACACTCAAACGCCGCCCGGCGAGAAGTCACGTTGCCTTGAGGCGCCCGTGAGGGAGCGGCGGCCGCCACCGGCGGTGCATCCAGAGCCACTGCTCCGGGTGCTCGCGCACCCAATCCTCGACCACGCGCGTCATCGCCTGCATGGCGCCCTGCACGTCGACGAGGCCTTCGGCATCGCGCGGCAGGTCGAGCGCCGGCGTGAGCTGCAGCCGGAAACGGCCGGCAGGCAGCCGGATCACGCGCACGCCGTGGACCGGACAGTCGAAGGCGCGCGCGAACTTGCCCATGATCGGATTGGTGAATGCCGGCCGGCCGAGGAAGTCGACCGTGACGCCGCGGGTGAAATGCTGGTCGATCAGCATGCCGAGATGGCCGCCGCGCTCGAGCACGCCGCGCATCGCGAAGGCGGCGCCCTGCCGCGCCGCCTCCAGGCCGCCCATGGTCTGGCTCCTGATCTCGTGCAGCACATGGGCGGCCGCCGGCTCGTTCGGCGGGCGGAAGACCACGGTCGCGTCGAGCCCATAGCGGGCGGCGCAGATCGGCGGCAGTTCCCAGTTGGCGAGATGGGCCGAGAAGATCAGGGCCGGCTTGCCGTCCTCGGCGAGGGCGATGAAGTGCTCGATGCCGTCGACCTCGATGCGCCCGATCTCGCCGGAATAGTGGTCGTAGTCGAAGAGCTGGCCGAGATGGGGGTATTCGGCGCCGAGGCGGCCGATGTTCTCCCACGCGCCGGCGAGGATCGCGCGAATTTCGGCTTCGCTCTTGTCCGGAAAGGCGGCGCGCAGATTCGCGAGGCCGATCCGGTGCTGCGGCAGGAGCGGACCGAGCCGGCGCGCGATCGCGCCCCCGACGGCGCTCGACCGGTCGGGCCCGAGCGCGCGCGCCAGCGCGAACACGCCGCGGACGACGCCGATCATGCCGACCTCGCCGACCTTCCACAGCGCGCGCCTGAGACGAGACGGGTTGTGAATCACGCCGGTTCGCCCGCGAGGACCGGGACGGGCCGCGACGCCAAGGGCAGCCGGGCCGGGGGCAAGGAGAGGTTCATCACGGCCGAGTTAGAGAGGCTGGCGCCGCAGGGCAAGCAATCCGCCTCCTCGCTGCCACGATCCGGCCGTCGACGACGCGTAGCGCGGCCGCTACAAGCGGTTTTCCGTTCCATCCGGACCAAGAACTCGGCTCGCGGCCGAGCCGAACCATGTGCGGCCTCTACGCATCCATCGCCTTCGCCCCAGAGCGGGCGCGAATCGACCGTGTCGCGCATCGCGGGCCGGACGGATCGGGGTGGCGCGAGTTCGCGTCGGCGGCGGGTCCGGTGGCGCTCGGGCACCGGCGGCTCGCGATCATCGATCTCAGCGAGGCCGGGCTGCAGCCGATGGCCGACGCCTCGGGCCGCTATCACCTGGTCCTGAACGGCGAGATCTACAACTACCTCGAGCTGCGGGACGAATTGCGGGCCAAAGGGCACCAGTTCTCGTCGGACACCGACAGCGAGGTCCTGCTCGCGGCCTATCGGGAGTGGGGCGAAGACTGCCTTCATCGCTTCCTCGGCATGTTCGCGTTCCTGATCTGGGACGAGCGCGACCAGGTCCTGTTCGCGGCGCGCGACCGCTTCGGCATCAAGCCGCTCTACGTGGCGGTGAATCAGCGCGGGATCGCCTTCGCCTCGGAGATCAAGCAGCTTCTCGGCCTCCCCGGCCTGACCGGACGGATGAATCTTGCCCGCGTGCGCGATTTCCTCGCCGCCGGGATGAGCGACCACACGCAGGAAACGCTGTTCGAGGGCGTCGTCCAGCTCCAGCCCGGCTGCTGCGTCGCGATCGCGGCCGGGCGGGCCTGGACGGGGCGGATCGAGCCGAAGCGCTGGTACGCGATCCCGCCGCACGGGACGCTCCGACTCTCCGAGGCGGAGGCGGCGGAACAGTTCCGCTCGCTGCTCACCGATTCGGTGCGCCTGCATCTGCGCTCGGACGCGCCGGTCGGGTCCTGCCTCTCGGGCGGGCTCGATTCCTCCTCGATCGTCTGCCTCATGAGCCGGATGCTCGATGCCGAGGGGCGAGGCGCCCGGGTCAGCACGGTCTCGGCCTGCTACAACGAGAAAGCCGTCGACGAGACGCCGTTCATGAACGCGGTCGTCGCGCACACGGGCGCCGCGGGGCATTACGTGTTTCCAAGGCCGGAGGACGTCTTCGCCCGGGCATCCGATCTCACCTGGCACCAGGACGAGCCGTTCGGCTCGACCTCGATCTTCGCGCAGTGGTGCGTGTTCGAGGAAGCGCACCGCGCCGGGATCAAGGTGATGCTCGACGGCCAGGGCGCCGACGAAACGCTCGCCGGCTATCACTGGACCTATGCCTGGCACCTCCTGACGTTGATCCGCCAGGGCCGGCTGACGGCGCTCGCGAGCACGGTGTCGCAACGGGTCGGTGCTCACGGCTGCGGCGTCGTCGATCAGCTGACGCGCCTCGCCGCAGTCGCTTTGCCGCCACGCCTCGCGCAAGCTCTCAAGGCGGGCCGCAGCGGCGCCGGCCGCCGCTGGCTTCGGTCCGAGGCGTTCGGGACGCTCGCCCCCGACCATGGCGCGCTCGAGCTCGCGAGCGCCATCAACGGCCTGCCGCAGGTGATCGACGTGGCGACGCTCTGTGTCGTGCTGACCTTCTCGGCAAACCTCCAGATGCTGCTGCATTGGGAGGACCGCAACTCGATGGCGCACTCGATCGAGGCGCGGGTGCCGTTCCTCGATCATCGCCTCGTCGAGTTCGCGCTGGCGCTCGGCAACGAGCACAAGCTCGTCGGCGCCGACACCAAACGCGTGCTCCGGCGCGCCATGGCGGACGTGCTGCCGCCCGAGATTCTGGCGCGCCGCGACAAGCTCGGCTTCGCGACGCCGGAGGAGGCCTGGTTCAGGGGACCGCTCAAGCCCTTGATTCTCGACGGCGTTGAGGCGACCTTGGCGCGCTTCCCTGGCCTTCTCGACGCTCGGGCCACACGAGCGCTGGTCAGCGCGATGCTTGAGGGGCAAAGACCTGTCGACTTCACAGCCTGGCGTATCGTCAGCATGGGAATCTGGGGCGAGCGATTCGGCGTCACCCTTTGAGGGCCAGCGCCTGCTCTACGTCTGCTTCGAGCGGATCGTGCCCGGAAGCGCCGCGGCGACCCATGTGCACGAGATTTGCGAGGGCCTTCGACGGCGCGGTATCGCGGTCGACCTCATCGCCGAAGGCGGCGACAAGTGGCGCTTCGGCGACCGCGTGCTGCGCTATTTCCGGGTCCTCGGCCGCAGCATGGCGGCGCTGCCGCGAACCAGGGCCGTGTTCTTCCGCTCGCATTTCGCGGCCCTGCCGGTCGCGCTCGCGGCGCGGCTCCTGCGCCGCCCGACGATCCATGAGATCAACGGCGCCTACGACGACGCTTTCGTGACCCATCCGCGCTTCAAGGTGCTGCGGTCGATGCTGGCGTGGGCTCAGCGGGTTCAATACCGCTGGGCGACCGCCCTCGTCGCCGTCACCCCGGACCTTGTCTCGTGGGGCCGGGAGGAGGCGAGACATCAGCGCGTGTCGCTGATCAGCAACGGCGCCAACACGGCGTTGTTTCGCCAGGACGGTCCGCGGATGGTGCACAAGCGGCCTTACGCGCTGTTTTTCGGCGGGCTCGTGCGCTGGCACGGGGTCGACGTGATGCTCGAGGCGGCGCGCTCGCCGGCATGGCCGGAGGGTGTGGATCTCGTCATTGCCGGGGCGATGGTGGACGAAAGCCTCCGGCCGCAGCTCGAGAGCCCGCCGCGCAACGTCGTGTGGCTCGGCGGACGGCGCCAGAAGGAGCTGCCGGCCCTGATCCGCGGCGCGGTTGCGGCGCTCGTGCCGATCTCCGATCCAGAAGGCCGGTCGTCGCGGGGGGTGATGCCGCTCAAGATGTTCGAGGCGCTCGCCTGCGGGACTCCCGTCATCGTCAGCGATCTGCGCGGCCAGGCCGAGTTCGTGCGCGCGACGGGCTGCGGTCTCGTGGTGCCGGTCGCCGATCCGGAGCGGCTTGCAGCGGCGGTGGCGCGGCTCGCCGCCGATCCGGAGCTGGCGTCGGCGCTCGGCCACAAGGGAGCGCGGATCGTTGCGGCCGAGCACTCCTGGGAGGCGCGCGCCGCCGAGGTCGCCCGCGTCGTCGAGGC
>DAINQO010000228.1:0-5042 GCA_036742625.1 Microvirga sp. | reverse complement strand
TTGCGGCGAAGCACGTCGAGATCGACGTTGCAGGCGCGCATCACCGCGGCCGCGTCCTGGTCGTCGACGAGGGCGAGGAGCAGGTGCTCGAGCGTGGCGTATTCGTGGCGGCGCTCGCCGGCAAGCGCAAGCGCGCGGTGGAGGGCTTGTTCTAGGCTGCGAGAAAAGCTCGGCAAGGTCGCCTCTGGGTCGGAGCTACTTCTTTTCCATAACGCATTGTAGCGGATGTTGGTGCTTGCGGGCGAAATCCATCACCTGCGTCACTTTGGTTTCCGCCACCTCATAGGTGTAGACGCCGCACTCGCCGACGCCGTTCTGGTGGACGTGCAGCATGATGCGCGTCGCGTCCTCGCGCGACCTGTTGAAGAAGCGCTCGAGCACGTGCACGACGAATTCCATCGGCGTGTAGTCGTCGTTGAGCAGGAGCACGCGGTAAAGGTTCGGACGCTTGGTCCGGGTTTTCGTCTTTGTGATGACCGCGGTGCCGGAGCGGTTGTCGTCCCCCCCGGGCGCGCGCGGCGCCGCGCCGGTGATGCGCGGCGGCGTCGACAATCCCGTGTGCGGCTGCGAGCGCACCATGCCGTGTCGTTCGTCTCCCCTTGAAGGCGCGTGGCCGCTCGGCGCACCCGACGACCGACCGCTTGAGTCGTAATGTAGAATCGTCTGCGGCGCTTCGCCAGATCGTTTGCGCCGCGCGTCCCCACGACTTGGCATGCCGGCATCATGCGCAAGGCTCGCGCATATGGGGAGCGTATCCCGAAATGCAAAACGCCCGGCCTTGAGGCCGGGCGCTTCGCTTCAGTCGAAGGCTTTTTGCGACTTACTTCGCGGCCTTGCCGTTGGCGACGGCGACGAGACCCTCGTACGGCTTGAAGGCCTCCTTCGCGAGGCTCGCATAGAGCTCGCCGAGCTTGGTCGACTGCGCGACGAAGCCCTCGTAGGCCGACTTGACGAAGTCGGTCTGGATCTCGATCGCCTTGTCGAGCGTCTTGGCGCCGACGAGCTTCTCGAGCGTGGCGGTCGACTGCTCGAAGGACTTCTTGGCGTAATCGGCGGTCTCGACCGCGATCGCCTGGGCGCCCTTGGAGACGACGCCGAAGCTCTTCAGAGCGGCGTCGGCATTGTCCTTGCTGAACTTCTGGATGGTGTCGATCTGGATCATTGTACCCTCTTTCGGCGCCGCAGCGCCGCCTTCTGATTGCGTTTTGCGCGGTTGCCCGCCTCGCAAGGGCAATATGTGCACTGCACAATAGATTGTCAAGAGAAATTGTGCAGTGCACAAATCGAGGCAGCGGCGGCGCGATCCCATTAACGCGGCCGTAACCCCGTCCCCATACCGTTAACGACTGTGCCGCGGATGCAACGGCCGGCAAGGCCGCGCGCGGCGTGAGGGGCGAAACCCGGATTGGGGACGGTCAGATGGTGTTGAGTAGCGTTCTGGACCGGCGTGTGCGCGTTTCGACACTTGCCGGGGTTGTCGGTCTTTCCGTATCGATCGTCATCGCCCTGTCGAGCCCGGCAGAGGCGGCGCGCCGCAAGCGCCACCGCGGACCCGCCTACAGCCCGCCTTATGCCGCGATGGTGGTCGACGCCAAGACCGGCCGCGTGCTGCACGCCCAGAACGAGGACGCGCCGCGCCACCCCGCCTCGGTCACCAAGGTGATGACCCTGTACCTGCTGTTCGAGCAGCTCGAGCGGGGCCGGATCGCCCTCGATACCCCGCTTCAGGTTTCGGCCAACGCCTCCCGCCAGGCGCCCTCGAAGCTTGGCCTGAGGCCGGGCTCCTCGATCGACGTCGAGGACGCGATCCAGGCCTTGGTGACGAAATCGGCGAACGACGTCGCCGTCGTGGTGGCCGAGAATCTCGGCGGCTCCGAGGAGACGTTCGCCGAGCAGATGACGCGCAAGGCGCGCGCGCTCGGCATGACCAACACCCGCTACCGCAACGCTTCCGGCCTCCCCGATCCCGAGCAGATCACGACGGCCCGCGACCTCACGATCCTCGGACGGGCGATCCAGGAGCGCTTCCCGAAGCAGTACCGCTACTTCCAGACCCGCGTCTTCAACTACGCCGGCGCCGCGCACCGCAACCACAACAAGCTCCTCGGCCGGGTCGAGGGCGTCGACGGCATCAAGACCGGCTTCACGCGCGCGTCGGGCTTCAACCTCCTGACCTCGGCCCGCACCGGCGAGCGCCACATCGTGGCGGCGATCCTCGGCGGCCGTTCCGGCGGCGCGCGCGATGCCGCCATGGCAGCGCTCGTCAAGACCACGCTGCCCCGCGCCTACGCCGGCACCCGCACCGCGCCGGTGATCGCGGAAGCGTCGGACCGGCCTCGCCCGGCGGTCATCTCCGAGGCGACCCGGCCGCGCGCCGAGCCGCAGGTCGACTCGACGGCGACGGTCGCGTCCCCGGTTCGGGCGAAGCCGCAGCCGCTCGACGTCGCCGCGATACGGCCGGTCGTCGCCACGACGACGCCGACCACGACGCCGACGAATCTCCGCTGGAGCACGGGCGCGCAGCCGATCCCGGCCGCAGCGCAGGCCTATGCGCCAGTCGAGGCGGCGGTCGCGCCGCCGCCGCGGCCGCAGCCGCTCGTCGAGCCGGCGCCCGCCGTCGCCGCGGCGAAGATCGAGGCGCGTCTGCCTGAGATGACGGTCCCGAAGCCGGAGCCTGCCGCAAGGCCCGAAATCGTCGCCAGGGCCGAGCCCGTCCCGCCGCCGCCGTTGGTCGCGGAGCCGCACCGGCTCCGGGCCTCGCCCGTCCCGGTCAGCCGTTGGGTCATCCAGCTCGGCGCGCCCGACGACGAGGGCAAGGCCAAGGACATCCTCGAGGAGGCGCGCAGCCGCTCCCGCCGCATCCTCGCCAAAGCTTCGCCCTTTACGGAGAAGGTCGTCCGCGACGGCGCGACGCTCTACCGGGCCCGCTTCTCCGGTTTCGACGAAGCCGATTCGGCGCACGAGGCCTGCCGCCTGCTCAAGCGCAGCGGCTTCTCCTGCTTTGCGACCCGGAGCTGACGACGCCGACCGGCCGCGCCGGCGCGGCCGCACGATCGATCCGACACCGGTCCGTTCGACCGGCGCTACGTGGAGTATCAGCGATGTCGGCCCAAGAGAACGTCCTTGGCCTCGTTGATTCGGGCCGCCAGATAGGTCGTGCCGCCCTGGTCGGGGTGGAGCTTCAGCATCAAGGCGCGATGCGCGCGCCGAACCTCCTCGGCGCCCGCCCCCGGCTGAAGGCCCAGGATCTGGTAGGCCTCCTGTTCCGTCATCGGGCCGCTTTGCGCGCCGCCGCGCGGCCCCGCATCCGCGTCGCCCTCAGCGTGTTCACGCCAGCCGGCAAATCGGCGGTCGAGATACGCCTGTAGGAGCCGCACGCCGTCGGGGTCGCCGCGCCGGCATTCCTCGTAGACCTGCCGCAGGGCCGCCTCGTCGAGCTCCTGGAGCGAGCGTCCGGCAAAAGGTCCGGCGAGCACCGTCCCGCCCATGTCGCCGGTGTCGTGATCGAGCTCCATCTCGATCATGGCGGAGCGCACCCGCGACACCGAGCCGGGGCTCTTCGCGGTGCGGCTCTTCAAGCCCGGAAGGCTCAGGCCGCTCCAGCCGAGGAGCCAGGCCCCGACGCCGGCCAGCATCAGCGCCATGTCGAACCGGCCGCGGACGGCGAGAAGCGCCGCCGTCGCGAGCGCCACGAAGCCGACGACCTGCTTCATCCGCTTCGCCACGAGGGCCGGGTTCGCGCCGGCGAAGAGCCGCGACACCCACCACAGGACGGCAAGCACCCCGACGCCGTAGAGCAGCGTGATCATCGGGCCCGCATCGCGGTGAGGAGCTTGCGGGCGTCGGTATCGCGCGCTGCGAGGCGATTGAGGGCATCGACGCCGCCGCTGGCATAGGCGGCCGCGGCGCGCAGGAGCGAGGCGAGCGAGCTCGGCGCGTTGGCGTCGAAGCGCGCATAGGCGCCGCCGGTCAACCGGGCGATCTCCTTGAAAGCGTTGCCCGCGACCTCGTCCGGCCCCTCGTGGAACATGAACGCCTTGACGCCGAGGAGCGCGACCTCGCCGGCTGCCGCGCAGAGCGCGTCGACCGGCTCCTCCATGGCGTCGCCGACATAGACCAGCGCCTTGACCCCGGTGCTCGTCGCCTCGTTGCGGACGTGGCGCAGCACGCGGCCGATCTGGGTATGGCCGCCGCGGCAGTCGATCTGCGTCATGAGCTTCGTCAGCGCGCTCGGCGCAATCACCCATTTCGAGGCGCGGCACTCGTCGAAGCCGCGGAAATAGATGAGCTGGACGGCGAGCCCGCCGATCTTGTCGGCCGCCTCGAACATCTGCGCCTGGACCTTGCAGGCGAGGTCCCAGGTCGGCTGGCGGCTCATGGTGGCGTCGAGCGCAAAGACCAGGCGCCCGCGCGCCTCGGCGGTCGCGCTCGGGCCGATCTTCCGCGCCGAGGAGACGAAGGCGTCGATCGCCGCCGCCGGCGAGGAGGCGACCGGCGGACCGGGCGTCTCGGCCCTGGAGAGGTCTTTCTTGTCGGTCATGCGCGATCACGCTCGCGCATCATTTCGTGCTTTCCGGGGCGGCTTGCAACAGCCCGCGCCGGCAAAGGCCGGCGTCAGTGCAGCGTCAGGCGGGGCGCGGTGCGACGCGCCTTCTCCCAGGCGCTGATGGCGCGGCCGTTGACGCCGATGTCGCGGAGCTGATCGCTCAAGGAAATGAAATTGCGCTCGCTGACCTGGAGCTCGAGCGCGATCTCGTCGTCGGCCGCGTGCTCGATCTCGGCGGACGCGAAGCGGTCGAAGGCGGCCGACATCTCGGCGTAGGCGAAGGCGACCGGCATGGTGCGGAACACGGTCGCGAACTCCTCGTCGAGCTCGCCGGTGTCGAGGTCGCGCATCTGGACGAGGTAGCCGTCGGAGTGCTCGCAGACCTCGTAGCGCCAGTGCAGGCCTTCCGATGCCGAGAGGAACATCGCCACCTCCGATGCAGACGGGGTGACGCGAAGCCCTCAGGATCGCCGCACCGCCACACGCCACTCTTCGA
>DAINQO010000227.1:0-5094 GCA_036742625.1 Microvirga sp. | reverse complement strand
CCCGCGGGGGATTTGGCGCGCCTCACACCGAGCAGTAGCGTTCCTGGATGTCCTTGTCGGCAAGAAGCGCCTGGGCCTTGCCCTCGTGGACGATCTCGCCCTGGTCCATGACGTAGGCGCGGTCGGCGAGGTTGAGCGCACGCTCGACGTTCTGCTCGACGAGGAGGAGCGTGATGCCCTGGCGCTTCATGCGCGCGAAGAGCTCGAACATCTCGTCGACGAGCACCGGCATGATGCCCTCGGACGGCTCGTCGAGCATGATCAGCTTCGGGTCCGCCATCATGGCGCGGGCGATCGCCAGCATCTGCTGCTCGCCGCCGGAGAGCGTGTCGGCTGCTTGCGCGAGGCGCTCCTTGAGGCGCGGGAAGGTCTCGGCGATGCGGTCGATGACCTCGCTCTCGCGGGCGCGGTTCGGTGAAGCGACGAGCCCGAGGCGCAGGTTCTCCTGCACGGTGATGCCGGGCACGATCCGCCGCTCCTCGGGCACGTAGGCGAGGCCGTAGGCGAAGCGCTTGTGCGTCGGCTCGGGGAGGATGTCGCGGCCGTCGAACCTCACCGCGCCGGTGCGGCGCGGCACGAGCCCCATGATCGCGCGCAGCGTCGTGGTCTTGCCGGCGCCGTTGCGGCCGATGACGCAGACCGCCTCGCCGGCCGCGACGCTCAGCGACACGCCCTGCAGGATGTGGCTGCGCCCGTACCAGGCGTTGAGGTCGCGCACCTCGAGCATCGCCCTAGACCGACTGGCCGAGATAGACGCGCCGCACCTCCTCGTGCGAGCGGATGTCGTCGGGGGCGCCCTCGGCGAGGAGCCGTCCGTGATGCAAGACGAGGATGCGGTCCGAGATGCCCATGACGAGCTTCATGCGGTGCTCGACGAGGATCACGGTGCGCTCCCGGTTGAGCCTGAGGATGAGGTCCATCATGGCGCGCGCCTCCTCCGGGCTCATGCCGGCGGTCGGCTCGTCGAGGAGGAGAAGCCGCGGGTCGCAGGCGAGCGCGACGGCGATCTCGAGGCTGCGCTGGTCGCCATGGGCGAGGTTCTCGACCGCGTCGTGCCGGCGGGCGGCGAGGCCGACCGTCGCGAGAAGCTCCTCGGCGCGCGCGACGAGGTCGCGGTAGTTCTCGCGCTTCGACCAGATGTCGAAACGGGACTTCATGGCCTGCGCCGCGACGCGCACGTTCTCGAGCACGCTGAGCTGCGGGAACAGGTTCGTGATCTGGAACGACTTCGCGATGCCGAGATGGGCGAAGCGGTGCTGCGGCTCGGCCGTGATGTCGCGGCCCTGGAACCGGATCCGTCCGGCGCTCGGCGCGAGCGAGCCGGAGATGAGGTTGAAGAAGGTGCTCTTGCCGGCGCCGTTCGGCCCGATGATCGAGGTCAGGCTGCCGGAAAAGAAGCGCGCGGTCACGTCGGCCAGCGCCGTGAAGCCGCCGAAGCGCTTCGCCAGCCCCTCGACCTCGAGGATCGGCGCCGCGCTCACCGGCTCGCCCAGTGGGTCAGCGAGCCCCAGACGCCGCGCGGGAAGAACAGGATCAGGAGCACGAACAACGTCCCGACGACGAGCTGCCAATGCACCGTCACGACCGTCACCACGTCCTGCAGCAGGAGATAGATCAGCGCGCCGAGGAACGGCCCGAAGAAGGTGCCCATGCCGCCGAGCAGCGTCATCATCAGCACGACGGCCGAGGTGAAATAGTGCAGCGTCTCGATCGGCACGATCGAGAGGTGGATGGCGTAGAGCGCGCCGGCGAGGCCCGAGAACAGGCCCGAGAGGATGAAGGCGAGCCAGCGCGTGCGGTTGACGTCGTAGCCGCAGGCTGCGGCGCGGCGCTCGTTCTCGCGGATCGCCTCCATGACGGCGCCGAACGGCGATGCGAGGATGCGCGAGAAAGCCCACATGGCGGCTGCGACGATCGCCAGGATCAGATAGTACTTCACCGTCGGGTCGACGATGCTGAGATGGGCGCCGAAGACGTCGATCGCCGGCACGTTGACGCCGCGCAGGCCGTCCTCGCCGCCGGTCAGGGACACCCACTGGAAAACGACGTAGTAGACGACCTGCGACAAGGCGAGCGTCACCATAGCGAAGTAGATGCCGCGCGAGCGCGTCGCGAACCAGCCGATCACCACCGAGGCGAGGCCGGCGGTGACGACGCCGAGCGGCAGGCCGATGAACCACGGCACGCCGAACTTCGCGATCGGCACGCCGCAGCCATAGGCGCCGAGCCCGAACAGCGCCGCATGCCCGAAGGACAGCATGCCGGCATAGCCGTAGATCAGGTTGAAGCCCATCGCGAACAGCCCGAAGATGAGGATGTTCACGGCAAGCGCCTTGTAGGGCGCGAGCCAGGGAAAGATCGCGAGGAAGATCACCGCCGCAAGCACGCGGTGGCGCGCGATCAGCCCGATCAGCGGCGCGGCGCGAAGCCGCCAATCCGCCCCGCTCGCGGCCTGGGCGCCGGCGGCCATCAGCCGAGCGCCCCGGCGCGGCCGAAGAGGCCCCGCGGACGGAAGATCAGCACCAGCGCCATCAGGATGAAGATCGACAGCGTCGCGGTCTGCGGGAAGTAGAACGAGGTGAAGCTCACGGTGACGCCGACGAGGAGCCCGGCGACGACGGCTCCCAAGAGCGAGCCCATGCCGCCGATCACCGTGACGACGAAGGCGTCGACCAGGATCGGGATGCCCATCTCGGGAAAGACGCCGCGGATCGGGGCGGCGAGAACGCCGGCGAGCCCGGCGAGCGCGACGCCGACGCCGAAGACGATGAGCCACACGCGCGCGACGTCGACGCCGAGCACCTGCACGATCTCCTGATCGAGCGCGCCGGCGCGGATGATGAGACCGTAGGGCGTCTTCTCGAGGAAGAACCACAGGGCGAGAAGAACGAGCGCCGTGACGACGATCAGGAACAGGCGGTAGGTCGGGAAGAAGAACAGGCCGAGATCGGTCGCGCCGCTCAGGAGGGCCGGCGCCGGGAACGGCACCCCCTCGGTGCCGGCGATGATGCGCACGCTGTCGAGGAGGATCAGGCCGAGGCCGTAGGTGAGGAGCAGCGGGTAGTCGATGCCGCGCCCGTAGAGCGGGCGCACGAGGAAGCGCTCGGCGAGCATCCCGAGGCCGCCGACGAACAGCGGCACGGCGAGGAGCGCGAGCCAGAAGTTGCCGAAAAGCCCAAGCGCGAAGGCGCCGACATAGGCGCCGAGCATGAAGAACTGCCCGTGCGCGAAGTTCACGATGTTGAGGAGCCCGAAGATCAGCGACAGCCCGAGCGCCAGGAGCACGTAGATCGAGCCGAGCGCGAGCCCGGTGAACAGCTGCAGCAGGAACAGGTCGAGGGTCATGTGGAACCGTCGGCCTCCTCGCTTGTCATGGCCGGGCTTGTCCCGGCCATCCCGATCATCGAGGACGGCGCTCTTCGGGTCGAGATGGCCGGATCAAGCCCGGCCATGACACCTGGAGGCCTCACGCCTTGTGGCCGAGCTCCTGGCAGGTGCGCAGGACCTTCTCGTCGCCGGCTTGCGTCTGCACGACGTCGAAGATGTCCGACTTGTTCTTCATCTTGGCTTCCGGCTTCGACTCGATCACCAGCACCGGCTGCACCGCCTGGTGGTCGCATTTGCGGAAGTACTGCTCGCCCTTGCCGACGTCGTACTTGATCGCTTCCATCGCGGCGATCACCGCGTCGGCGTCGACCGAGCCCGCCTTCGTCACCCCGGCCAAAAGGCCGGTGAGGCCGGCAAAGCCGAGCGAGCCGTAGGACGAGGGCACCGCGTCGCCGTGCTTCTTGCGGTAGGCGTCGTTGAAGCGCTTGGCCGAGGGGTGGCTCTCCTCGAGCCCCCAGTAGTAGTTCGTGCCGCCGATGATGCCCTCGAACGGGGCCGCGCCGCCGGCGAGGCGCTGCGTGTCGAGGAGCACCGGGTAGACGATCTTCATCTGGCGCTTCACGCCGAAGTCGCTCGCCTGCTTGATGGTGTTGAGCTGGTCGCGGCCGAAGTTGATGACGACGAGGATGTCGGGCCGCGCCGCCTGGATGCGCGGGAAGAAGGTCGAGTAGTCGGCGGTGCCGAGCGGATGGCGGATCTCCGCCACCTCCTCGATCCCCATCTCCTTGGCGACGCGGCGGAAGCCGCGCAGCATCTCGTGGCCGTAGGCGTAGTCGGCGAGGAGATAGGCGACCTTCTTGCCGAGCCGGCCGAAGGCGTAGCGGCCGACGGCGCCCGAGGTCATGTGCGGGTTCAGCGCCTCGTGGAAGGTGTACTTGGTGAAGTCGGAGGCCTCGTTGATGGTGTCCGACTGGCTGATCGAGTTGTAGATCACGCCGCGCTTCGTCGCGACCTGGTTGACCGAGAGCTGCACCGAGGCCGAGAGCGAGCCGCAGACGAAGTTGACCTTCTCGTTCTCGATCAGCTCGAGGGTGCGGGTCGAGGCCTCGCCGGGATCGAGCTTGTCGTCGCGCACCACGAGCTCGGCCTTGCGACCTTTCAGGCCGCCGGCCTCGTTGAAGAAGTCGCAGGCGATCTGGGCGCAGCGCACCTGATCGTTCGCCTCGGTGCTGTAGGGGCCGCTCAACGGCACCGGGAAGCCGATCTTGATCGGCCCTTCCTGGGCCCGCAGGATGCTGACCCTGAAGGGCGACGCGGCGAGCACGAGCCCGCCCGCGCCGGCCTTGACGATGCGCCGGCGCGTGACGCCGGTTCCATTGCCCTGACCCGCCATGCTTTCCTCCGTCGAAGCCGTCTCCGCGGCGCCGTGCGCCGGACGATAATCGAACCCCGCCGAGGCGCAACAGGGGGCCGCTTTCGAGCCTGCGAGAACATCAGGAACGACGATCGGGAACAGCCCGCAAGAACATCGGGAACGACGATCGGGAACACGAACCGGACGAGGCGAATCGCGGGAAGCCGCGGTAGATCCTCTCCCTGCGAGCGGGGAGAGGTGGACTCGCGAAGCGAGGGCGGGACGCGCGTGGAAAGAACTCCCCGGCCCCTCACCCCAACCCTCTCCCCGCACGCGCTACGGGATGCACACATCTGTACGGCGGCATTCCTCCTCCCCCTTGTGGGGAGGACCGACTCGGCCGAAGGCCGAGC
>DAINQO010000226.1:3212-5121 GCA_036742625.1 Microvirga sp. | reverse complement strand
GGCGATACCCCTCCTCCACACTCGCCCCATAGCTCATAAGGCCGCCAACAACGGCGGTTGCGCGGGTCTCGTACGCGGCGGGGATGCGGATCTGCATGGCACGGCCGACGAGCAGCTTGCGCCGGCTGTCCAGGAAGGGGCCAGGTCCGACCAACAAGGCGTCCGCAGACGATCGAGCGAGGGTTGCGAATGCCGCGTCTATTTCGGTGTCCGTGTTCGCATGAAGCAAGTTGATCGTCAGGCCAAGGGCGACCGCCCCCGCCTCGACATCGGCTTGGAAACGCCGGGACGGACCGAAATCCGAGTTGACGAGCACGGCAATCTTTTTCGACTCGGGGACAAGCTCGTGCAGGAGGCCCAGCCGTTTGCCGGCAAGCTCGCGCGAGAGAATAGCCACACCGGTGGTATTTCCCTCGGGCTTGTTCAGGCTCGTCACGACGCCGAGGCGAACCGGATCGTCGCCACTCAGGAATACGATCGGGATTGTCTTGGTCGCAGCCTGCGCCGAAGTGATTGAAGGGCTGTTGGCGAAGATCACGTCAACTCGACGAGACACAAGATCAGCCGCCAACGCAGGCAGACGAGTGTAGTCGTCGTTCGCCCATCGATACTCGACGATTACGTTGTCAGGTTCCACATAGCCGCTGTCCGCCAAGCCAGCTTTGAAAGCGGCGGCCATGATCCCATAGCCCTCCGCGGAAGCGCTGTTGAGAAATCCGACAATCGGCAGCTTGCCGCTCCCTTGGGCAAGCGTCATCGAGGCCCATCCGAAAGCGCCCCAGAGACCCACGATGAATTGTCGCCGCCTCATTCGATCACCTCGTTGCCACCTCGGTTTTCGATAGAGACAGGATTCCCCGGTTTGGCCGCCGCAGCTTCAACCAACTTCACGATGTCCGCAATCTCTGAAAGCCCGCCGGTTACGCCCGCTGTCATCGCGGGCGTGCGCGCGAAGCTTAGCCGAGCTTTCCGCAAGCGAAATCGGGCCGCCGATCAGCTTCCCGGGCGCGCCGTCGGGAAGAAGGCCTGCTCGCCGTCAATCGTATCTGCGGCGATGGCGGACTGCCCAGCGGCTCGCGACCCTAGTCCATGACCCAGAGGTGCTGGACGCGGTGATCCCTGCAATTCGAGCCTGGCTACGAGCTGGCGACGACAGGCGGCTCGGCGCAGGCCGGGCCGGCTTGCGGACCCTGCGGTGCATCTCGCCGCTTCGCGATTATCTCCGCCTTAGTAAAGCTCCTCGACGCTGCAGGGACTGCGGCGGACATGAAGGAGCAGGCCCGATGAGCAATCGCACGCGTGTGACGCAAAATCTCGTCCCGACCCTTGCGGCAGCCCTCGCCTACGCCGCCGGGAGCTCAAGCCCCGGGCAGGCGTTCACCTATCCAATTCCCGGCTTTGCCAAGGACAAACCGGCCTGCTTTGCGGTAGCGGCGCAGCTCTTCGACATCCGCCTCGATACGGCAACGATCATGCGGGATCCCGCCCTTGCGGCGGGCGCCAAAGCCGACACGTTCGGCTGGACGCCCGAGCGCGTCGTCGCCGCTTTCAACGAGGAGATCGCCGCGCTTGTGGCGCGCGTGCCGGGCGCCGCCGCGGCGTTCGGGCCCCAATGCCTGTCCCGGATGTCGCTCGTGCGCGCGAACCTCCTGGTGATCCAGTTCGTGGTCCACCGCTATCCGCTGTGCAACTCGGCGCTCGGTCGGACAGAGGAGAGGTGCTTCTACAAGGCTGACGTGCACCAATTCTGGTGCGGCGCCAACGGTTGCACGTCCCTCCTTCCATCCGAAGCAATGGCCCGGTTCTCCCTCGACGGCAAGCCGCTTGATATCCGTGGCGAGGTGGCGGGCCTGGAGCGGGTCATCAGAGACACCATTCGTTAGATAAGGAAGAATTCGAAGACCCCACT
>DAINQO010000226.1:0-3112 GCA_036742625.1 Microvirga sp. | reverse complement strand
TCTTGTCTCTCGCGCTCGCCGGCGGCGCTAATGCGCAGACGCGATGCAGGGTAACGGACCCGACAGGGACGCCGTTGAACGTCCGCCAATGGCCAAACGGTCCGATAGTAGGCGCACTTCACAATGGCGCTCTGGTTCGTCGGTTGCAAACACAGCGAGACGATCGAGGGCGCTCTTGGTCATTTGTCCAGCCGTTAGAAGCCGGCCGGCCGGGGTGGATATTCCGGGAGTTCGTGAGTTGCTACTAGTCGCAGGCCTCACTCAGGGTCTGAACTTATGCCCCGAGGCCCAAAGGTAAGAAGCGCCCCGCCGACGTGATCGGCAACGCCGTCCACGTCATGCGGATCGCGGCAGGGGAGATTGAAGAGACCACCGACGCTGCCCAAAACGGGCAAGGGATGCACTACCGCCCGCCCTCAATACCCCGCCCTTATCCCGGCACGAGCGCCATGACGGTGGTCGCGATCAGGATCGCGGCGAAGAGGAGGTTGACGATCCGCGATGCGATCGGGTCGCGAAGGAGGCGCGACAGCGCCGCGCCGGCCAAAAGCCAGAACAGATGGATGACGACGATCATGACCGTCAGCACGGCTGATTTCAGCAGCGCCTCGAGGAGACGCGGCGCGACCGGGAGCGTCGTGCCGGCAAACACCGCGGCAATCGCGAGATAGGCCTTGGGGTTGGCGATCGCCAGAAGGAACCCGCCGGCAAAGGACGGCGCGCGCGCCTCTCCGTCCTGCCGCGCGAGCGGCGGCGCGGTCGCGATCTTGAACGCGAGATAAGCCATATAGACGGCCGACACGGCGACGAGGACGGGCGCCAGCCGCGGCACCGACAGCAGCATCGAGACGACGCCGGCCGCGACCGCGAAGAGAACCGCGGTGGTGCCGACGACGATTCCGGCCAGATAGGCGAGCGCGCGGCGAAAGCCGAAGGCGGCGCCGACCGCGGTGACGCTCATCGTCGACGGCCCGGGGCTGCCCATGACGACGGCCGCGGCGAGGATCAGCGTCAGGAGCTGAGGCGCCATGGGCCGGGCCGCCGCCGGCGTCGCGCGAGCGGTCAGCGGATCGGCGCGTTGCGGCCTTCCTTCAGCCCGGCGTGCTTTGCGAGCTCGATCTTCGCCACCGTCTCGCGGTGCACCTCGTCGGGGCCGTCGGCGAGGCGCAGCACGCGGGCGCGCGCGTACGCATAGGCGAGGTGGAAGTCCTGCGAGACGCCGCCGCCGCCGCAGACCTCGATGGCGCGGTCGACGATGCGCTGCGCGACGTTCGGGGCCACGACCTTGATCATCGCGATCTCGGCCCGGGCCGCCTTGTTGCCGACCTCGTCCATCATCCGCGCCGCCTGCAGCGTCAGGAGCCGCGCCTGGTCGATGTCCATGCGCGATTCCGCCACCCAGTGGCGGGTCACGCCCTGCTCGGCGATCGGCTTGCCGAAGGCGACGCGCGACAGCGCCCGCTGGCACATCGTCTCGAGCGCGCGCTCGGCGAGGCCAATGCAGCGCATGCAGTGGTGGATGCGGCCCGGCCCCAGGCGCCCCTGCGCGATCTCGAAGCCGCGCCCCTCGCCGAGCAGGATGTTTGCGACCGGCACGCGCACGTTCTCGAAGTTGACCTCGGCATGGCCGTGCGGCGCGTCGTCGTAGCCGAACACCGAGAGGTGGCGCATGACCGTGACGCCCGGCGTTTCCATCGGCACGAGGACCATCGACTGCTGCTGGTGCTTTGCCGCGGCGGGGTCGGTCTTGCCCATGAAGATCGCGATCTTGCAGCGCGGATCCATGGCGCCGGAGGTCCACCATTTGCGGCCGTTGATGACATAAGTGTCGCCGTCGCGGCGGATGTCGGACTGGATGTTGGTGGCGTCCGACGAGGCGACCGCGGGCTCGGTCATGGCAAAGCAGGAGCGGATCTTGCCGTCGAGCAGGGGTTTCAGCCATTCCTCCTTCTGCGCCGGCGTGCCGTAGCGGGCGATCGTCTCCATGTTGCCGGTGTCCGGCGCCGAGCAGTTGAACGGCTCCGGGCCGATCGGCGAGCGGCCCATGATCTCGCAGAGATGCGCGTATTCCTCGTTCGAGAGCGCGTCGGCGTATTCGCGCTTCGGCCGGAACAGGTTCCACAACCCCTGCGCCTTCGCCTTGGCCTTGAGCTCCTCCATGACCGGCGGCACGTGCCAGCGGCTCGGCAGCTCCTCGAGCTGACGCTCGAACACATCCTCGGCCGGATAGACGTGCTCCTCCATGAAGGCGGTGACGCGCTGCTTCAGGTCTTCGACGCGGGGGGAGAGGGGGAAGAGCATGGTTCGTCCTTTCGAAGCTCATGAAACGCAGGTCGTCCCGGCCGTAGCGAAGCGAAGAGCCGGGACCCATAGCTCCGGCGCTATGGGTCCCGGATAGCCGCTGCGCGGCTTCCGGGACGACCCAGGATCAGCGCGTGGAAGGGCATCGTTCTGCAAACTCTCTTGGTCGTCCCGGCCGTAGCGTAGCGAAGAGCCGGGACCCAGGGGCCACACGCCGGATTTATGGGTCCCGGATAGCCGCGTGCCGCGGCTTCCGGGACGACCTGGTCTTTTGCGCGGCCTAATGGATAAACGGCGTGAGGTCGATCCACTCCGGGTTCCCCTTCTCGATGAGCTCGATCTTCCACTGCCGCCGCCATCGCTTGATGCGCTTCTCCGCCGCGATCGCGTCGAGCGCATCGTCGAAGGTCTCGGCATAGACGAGAGGGAACACCTTGTACTGGAACACGAACTGGGACCCGCGTCCCTCGCGATGCTCGACGATGCGCTTGCCCAGGCTGTTCGTGACGCCGACATAAAGGGCCCGCGCCGCCTGCTTGCCAGGATGTAGACGTGGAAAGGCATCGTCCTGCAAACTCTCTTGGTCATCCCGGCCGTAGCGAAGCGAAGAGCCGGGATCATAGCTCCGGCGCGTGGCGGCGGCTCCGGGATAGCGCGTTCGCGCTCCCGAGGCGACCTCGCGAGGGCAGGTGCCGCCGCCGCTCGATGCGCTTCTCCCGCCCTGGTGCCGGGGCGAGAGCCTGGGTTATCCTGCCCTCATGCCGGCCTTCATCTGCACCGCCTGCGGCACGCAGTATCCGCCCTCCGAGGC
>DAINQO010000225.1:0-5136 GCA_036742625.1 Microvirga sp. | reverse complement strand
ATGATCCCGAAAAGTGGCTACCGGTTTTCGGAAAAGATCATGCTCAAACAAAGAAGTAGAGCGCGATGACGACTCGACGAGACGTCATCGCGCTCTGGCGCCGCGCCGGCGGCGCCGCGGCGCATTTCGCGCCGGCCGCGGCGCGAAACCGGGACGACAACACCCGGAAACATTTCGCGCCTAAGGCTCCTCGCGCGGCCAAGCCGGCGCTGCTCGCTGCCCGCCGATTCGCAACACCGATCGATTTGACGGGCCGGGGGGCCGAGGCGTCGAGGAGGCGCCTGTCATGCAGGAGACATCGACACTTGCGGCCATCCTGGCCGCCAACCCGTTCTTTCGGGACCTCGGGGCCGCGACGATCGCCGCCATCGCCGCGCTGTGCCGGACGTGCCGGCTCGGAGCCGAGGAGCTGCTCTTCCAGAAGGGCGATCCGGGCGACGCGCTCTTCGCCGTGCGCCGCGGGCAGGTCCGCATCTCGACCGGGACCGACGCCGGCAAGCGGCTGACCCTCAACATCCTCGGCTCCGGCGACGTGTTCGGCGAGATCGCGCTGCTCGACGGGCGGCCGCGCACCGCTGAGGCGCGCGCGCTCGAGCCGACCGAGCTGTTCACGCTCCGCCGGCCCGACTTCCTGCGGTTCCTCGAGCGCAACCCGGCCGTCGCCGTCAGGGTCGTCGAGCTCCTGTGCGAGCGGGTGCGCTGGATGAGCGATCGCGTCGAGGAGACCGCGCTTCTGCCGGTCGAGGCCCGGCTCGCCCGCCGGGTCGTGATGCTGGCGCAGGACTACGGCGCCGATCTCGATATCTCGCAGGAGGAGCTCGCCCAGTTCGTCGGCGCGGCGCGCGAGAGCGTCAATCGCCAGCTCCAGGAATGGAAGCGCGACGGCCTCGTGATGCTGGCGCGCAGCCGGATACGCCTTCTCGACCCGAAGCGCCTGTCGGCGCTGTGCCAGGCGGACGCGGCCTGATCGGCGTGCCGGGGTGCCGCTTGGAAGAGGTGCAGCCATGTTCAAGATCATCGCCAGCGTCGCATCGATGCTCGGTTTTTGCACCGCGCTGTCGCTCGCGGCGCCGCCGGCCACGGCTCAAGCCGTCGCCGGCTGCAGCGTCGTCGCGCTGACGGACCCTCCCCGCGACGTGTTGCGGTGCCGCGGCGGGCTGACGATCGAGGCCGAAAAGGACACGCGCTACCGCCTCGTCGACGACAACCGGGACGGGGCTCCGGAAGCCGCGGAGGTCAGCGCCCGCGCGCTCCTCATCGACCTGCCGCCCGGCCGCCGCGGCAGCTTCCAGGTGCTGACGCCGCACGCCATTGCCTCGGTGCGGGGCACGATCTACGCCGTCGACGTGCAGGGCGGCCGGACGTCGGTCTTCGTCGCCCGCGGCCGCGTCGCGGTCCAGCATCGCGAGCCCTCCCCGGCCGTCGTGCTCGGCGCCGGCCAGGGTGTCGACGTCGTGCCCGGGCAGCCCCTGGACGTGAAGACCTGGGGCGCGGAGCGGGCCGCCGGATTGCTCGCCCGCTTCGGCCGCTGATGATTGCGCGGCTGCGCTCCTGGCGGACCGCCGTCGCGCTCGCGGCGGTCGTGGCCGCGGGCGCCTGGGGGCTGTTCCTCGGCCTGTGGCATCTGCACGGACGCGGCTCGATCCTCGACCGCATCGAGGCGCCGCTGCAGGACTGGCGGCTCCTGATCGCCGGGCCGCGGGCGGCGCCCGACGGCGTCGTCATCGTCGCCATCGACGAGGAGACGGTGCGCCGCGCTGGCGCCTACCCGCTGCCGCGCGCCTTGCTCGCCAGGATCGTGCGCAGGCTCGCCGACGACGGCGCGAAGGCGGTCGCGCTCGACATGCTTTTCCTCGAGCGCGGCCCGGGCGAGGCGGATGCGGAGCTTGCCGCGGCGCTCCGCTCTACGCCTGCGGTGATCGGCGCCGCGGCGCTCTTCCCGCGCGCCGATGCCTTCGCGCAGACGCGCCTCGGCGGCGACCGCTCGGCGCCGCTGCCGGTTGCGGAGCGCGTCCTCTGGCCGGTATCGCCGCTCGCCGGGGCGGCCGAGGTCGGCCTCGTCAACATCACGGCCGATCACGCCGGCACGCCCCGCTACGCGCCGCTGCTGATCGCCTCCGGCGCCGACCTCCTGCCGTCCTTCGTCCTGCGCACGGCCGCGGTCGCGGCGGGGGCCGAGCCGGAGCTCGAAGCCGACGCCGTCCGCATCGGCCGATCGCGGACGAGCGTCGACTTCGGCTACCATCTGCCGCTCCGTTTCTATGGTCCGCGCGGCACCGTCGCGACGGTGAGCGCCCAGGCGGTCCTCGACGCCGACGCCGACGCCGGCGCCGGCGCGGCGGTGCGCGGGCGTGTCGTGGTGGTCGGCGCGACTGCGATCGGCACCGCCGACACCTTCGCGACGGCGTTCGATCCGGTGCTGCCGGGCGTCGAGCTCGTCGCCACCGGGATCGCCCATCTCGTCGCCGGCAAGGGGCTCGTGCGCAACGGCGCGACGCGCCGGCTCGACCTTGCAGCGAGCGTGGCGCTCCCGATCCTGACGGTCCTCGCCTTCACGCTGCGGCGCGTCGGGCTTGGGGTCGCGCTCTGCGCCGTGCCGCTCGTCCTCTGGTTCGCGTTCGCGACCTTGGCGTTCACCCGCGACTACTGGTTCGCCATGGCGGTGCCGCTCGCCGCGACGCTGCCGCCGGCGCTCGTCTTCGGCGCCGTCCGGCTGTGGCTCGAGCAGCGCAGCAAGCGCCGCGTGCTGGTTCAGCGCGAGGCGCTTCGGCGCTTTCACGCGCCGGCGATCGCCGAAAAGCTCGCCGTCACGCCGGAGTTCCTGCAGGAGCCCGTGCAGCAGCATGCGGCGGTGCTCTTCGTCGACCTGTCGGGCTTCACCGGCCTGAGCGAGCAGCTCGGCCCGCACGGCACCCGCACCCTCCTGAAGGCGTTCCATTCGCTGGTCGAGGCGGAGGCGACGCGGCGCGACGGCTTCGTCCTCAGCTTCATGGGCGACGGCGCGATGCTGCTCTTCGGCCTGCCGGCGCCGAGGCTCGACGACGCGCTGCGCGCCGTCGAGGCGGCGCTCGACCTCGCGGCGGCGCTGCGCGCCTGGATCGCCGAGCGCGCGCCGGGCGACGGGCGCGAGCTCGGCGCTCGCATCGGGCTGCACTACGGGCCGGTCGTGCTGTCCCGACTCGGGCCCGACACGCATCAGCACATCACCGCGAGCGGCGACACAGTCAATGTCGCAAGCCGCCTGCTCGAGGTCGCCGCCCACGGCGAGGTCGAGTCGGCCTTCAGCCTCGACGTCATCGCGGCGGCGCGCTCGGCGCCGGAGAGCGGCGCGCTGCCGGCCTTCGCCGGCGCCCGCGAGATCGCGATCCGCGGCCGCGCGCGGCCGCTCGCGGTCTGGCTCGGCAATCCTGCGGCGCCCCATGTCGCTGGCGCGGCGCGGGATTCGCTAAAAATCGACTGAAAGGCTGCGCGTTTTCTCAGCTTCGGGCTGCCATCTTGTCTCGAACGACAGGGGGCAGCCATGGATCGGGACGTGTTCGAGCACCTTCGTTTCGATACGCCGGCGACGTTGCTGTGCGCGATCGAGCAGGACGGCAGGCTGCAGGAGGGCCACTACGATTTCGGGCGCTTGTGCGACGCCTTAAGCTTCGCGGTCGCGACGCTGCCGGCGCGGGCGCGCCAGACCGCCTGGATCGTCGTCGACGACGGGCTCCTGGCTCCCGAGGACCTGCCGAAGCTGTTCGATCGCCTCGCGGCCTGAAGACGCCGGCGCGATGCCGGCACCACGAGCGTCAGTGGAGGCCGAACAGGAGCACCATCCCGAACAGGCCGAGCGCCGCAACGCCGGTCATCGTCATCCAGTACGGCTTGCCGCGCACCGGGTAGTCGCCGATCTTCATTGCCGCCTCCGTTCGGAGGAATCCTGAAGGGGCAACTCGCGGCCCGGGCTCGCGTTCCGCCGTTCGGCCTCGCTCCAGATCAGGTCGCGGGCGCGTGCGCCGCCATCGCGGCGCGCACGGTCGCGCGGAAAGCATCGATCGTGACGAGCGCGCCGCTGCGCTCGGCGTGCCAGAAGGTCCAGCCGTTGCAGGCCGGCAGGCCCTGGGCGAGCGCTCCGATCTTGTGGATCGACCCGGTCGCGGGCCCGAGCGCCAGCGTTCCGTCCGGGCGCACCAGCGCCTTGTGGCGGCGGCGCTCGTCGACGAGCGCCTCCCCGGGGCTGACGAGGCCGCCTTCGACGACGCTGAGGAACGGCACCCGCGGCTCGGCGCGTCGCGCCGGCGCCGGCGCGATCGCCTCGGGGCCGAGCGGCTCGACCGCGGCGATGCGGCTGAGCGCCGCCGCCGCATAAGTGCGGTCGCGCTCGACGCCGATGAAAGAGCGCCCGAGGCGCTTTGCCACCACGCCGGTGGTGCCCGAGCCGAAGAACGGATCGAGGACCACGTCGCCCGGCCGCGACGCCGCGAGCAGCACCCGCGCCACGAGCGCCTCGGGCTTCTGGGTCGGGTGGACCTTGCGGCCGGCGGCGTCCTTCAGGCGCTCCTCGCCGGTGCAGAGCGGGAAGAACCAGTCGGAACGCATCTGGACGTCGTCGTTGCCGGCCTTCAGCGCCTCGTAATGGAAGGTATAGCCCTTGGCGTCGGCGCCCTTCGCGGCCCAGATCAGGGTCTCGTGGGCGTTGGTGAAGCGCTTGCCGCGGAAGTTCGGCATCGGGTTGGCTTTCCGCCACACGATGTCGTTGAGGATCCAGAAGCCGAGGTCCTGCAGCGTGCTGCCTACCCGGAAGATGTTGTGGTAGGAGCCGATCACCCACAACGTCGCGTTCTTCTTCATCACCCGCCGGCAGGCCAAGAGCCAGGCGCGGGTGAAGTCGTCGTAATGGGCAAAGCTCGCGAACTTGTCCCAGGCGTCGTCGACGGCGTCGACGAGCGAGTGGTCGGGGCGCATGAGCGCCTGTTCGAGCTGGAGGTTGTAGGGCGGGTCGGCGAAGACGAGGTCGACGCTGTCGGGCGGCAGCCGCTCGAGCGCCGCGATGCAGTCGCCGATCAGCACCTCGTCGAGCGGAAGAGGCGCGGCGGATGTGGGCGCAAAGCCCATCCGAGGCGCCGGCGCAAGCCGCCCGGTACGCGAGACCTG
>DAINQO010000224.1:0-5148 GCA_036742625.1 Microvirga sp. | reverse complement strand
TCGTCGCCGTCGATATAGGTGATCTGCGACTCGCAGGCGGCGGTCGAGGTGAAGCCGGGATCGTAGGTGAACATCCCGGACTGGGCGTAGAGCTTCGAGATGTCGACGACGCTCGGGCCGATCGTCCCGTGCTTCACCGCGAGCTCGAGCTGCTTGTTGTCGACGATGAGGGTGCTCGATCCGCCATTCATGGGATGCTTGCCTTTCGCCACGTCGCTTGCGCGCAGCCGTCGATCAGCCGCTGGACCATGCAAGATCCCTGCCCGGTCCGAGCTTCGGCGGCATCCGAATGAAGGTTCGCTAGCGTATTGGTGCACTGCATTCAAGCGCGCCGAAAGGAGGGGGCAGCGCCTCCTAGGCGGTGGCGGCGGCCGCCTGGTCGCGCAGGCGCCCGAGGCTCTCGTCGCGCCCCAGCACCGCCATGACATCGAACAACGGCGGCGAGGTCGCGCGGCCGGTGAGCGCGGCGCGGAGCGGCTGCGCCACCTGCCCGAGCTTGAGGCCGCTCGCCTCGGCGAAGCCGCGCACCGCTTCTTCGGTCGTTTGCGCGGTCCAGTCGGCGAGCGAGGCGAGGCGCGGGATGACGCCGGCGATGCGCTCGCGCCCGCCATTGGCGACGAGCTGCGCGGCCTTGTCGTCGAGCCCGAGCGGTCGCCGGGCATAGAGGTAGGCGGCGCTGTCGAGGAGCTCGACCAGGGTCTTCGCCCGCTCCTTGAGGCCGGGCATGGCGCGCCGGAGCTTGTCGCGCAGCTCGGGCGTGAAGGTCTCGCCGAGGCCGCGCGAGGGACCGTGCTCGGGCAGGATGGTCTCGAGCGCCGCCACGAGCTCCTCGTCGGAGGACCGGCGGATATAGTGGCCGTTGAGGTTCTCGAGCTTAGCGAAATCGAACCGCGCCGGCGAGCGGCCGACCTGGTCGAGGGAGAAGGCGTCGATCATCTCGTCCGTCGAGAAGATCTCCTGGTCGCCGTGGCTCCAGCCGAGCCGGACGAGGTAGTTGCGCAGCGCCGCCGGCAGATAGCCAAGCGTGCGGTAGGCATCGACGCCGAGCGCCCCGTGGCGCTTCGAGAGCTTCGCGCCGTCGGGACCGTGGATGAGCGGGATATGCGCCATCTCCGGAATGCGCCAGCCGAGCGCCTGATAGATCTGCGACTGCCGCGCGGCGTTGGTGAGATGGTCGTCGCCGCGGATGATGTGGGTGACGCCCATGTCGTGGTCATCGACGACGACGGCGAGCATGTAGGTCGGCGTGCCGTCGGAGCGCAGAAGCACGAGGTCGTCGAGATCCTTGTTCTGCCACACCACCCGGCCCTGGACCTTGTCCTCGACGACGGTCTCGCCCTCGCTCGGCGCCTTGAGCCGGATCACCGGCTTGACGCCGGCAGGCGCCTCGGCCGGGTCGCGGTCGCGCCAGCGCCCGTCATAGCGCACCGGCCGGCCCTCGGCTTTCGCCGTCTCGCGCATCTCCTCCAGCTCCCGCGGGCTCGCGTAGCAGCGATACGCGCGGCCGGCGGCGACGAGGCTCTCGGCGACCTCCTTGTGGCGAGAGGCGCGGGCGAACTGGTGCACGGCGTCGCCGTCCCAGTCGATGCCGAGCCAGGTGAGGCCGTCGAGGATCGCCTGGATCGCGGCCTCGGTCGAGCGCTCGCGGTCGGTGTCCTCGATGCGCAGCAGCATCTTGCCGCCGTTCTTCTTGGCGAAAAGCCAGTTGAACAGCGCCGTGCGCGCCCCGCCGATGTGCAGGAAGCCGGTGGGCGACGGGGCGAAACGCGTGACGACTTGGTCGGCCATGGCAGATCGGGTGCGAGAGGGAGGCGGCGGCCGGGCTGTTCGGGGGCGCGCCGTCGTGTAGCATGTAGGGTCTCTCCAGCGTGAAGTCGAGCAATGCCGGGGCCGGGGCGGGGAGCCGAGCGAAGGACCGCGGCGCGATCCGCCGCGGTCGCGCTCGCCGGCGCCTTCCGCCCCGGCGCTATGGTCCGTCGCGGCGACTGGGGCGGCTGGCTCCGGGCCTGCCTCGCGCAGGAGGTCGAGCAGCGCCGGCTCTTCCCTTGGCTCGCCGTGAGCTTCGGCCTCGGCGTGCTGCTCTATTTCACGGCCGAGGGACGTCCGGCGTTGTGGGCCCCGCTTGCCGCAGCGGCGATCGCCGCCGGCCTCGCGGTCCTCGCGCGCGGACGGCCGATCGGCTTTGCGGTCGCGCTCGGGTTCACCGCCCTGTTCTGCGGCTTTAGCGCCGGCGTCTGGCGGGAGCGACGGGTCGAGACGCCGGTGCTCGGGCGCGTCACCGTCGGGCCGATCTCAGGCTTCGTCGAGATCGTCGAGGAGCGCGTGAGGGGAGGCCGCATCGTCATCCGGCCGAGCGAGCTCGCGGGGCTTGCCGCCGAGCGCCGGCCGGCCCGGGTGCGCGCGACCTTGCGCGACCTGCAGGGCGTCGCGCCCGGCGATTTCATCGCCGGCCGGGCGCGCCTGTTGCCGCTGCCGGAGGCGGCGCGGCCGGGCGGCTACGACTTCGCGCGCGACGCCTACTTCAACGGCATCGGCGCCGTCGGCTCGCTCGCCGGCAAGGTCGAGCTGCGCCCGCCCGCCGGCCCGCCGCCGCTCGATCTGACGGTGATCGCGACGATCGACAGGGCCCGCAACACGCTGACCCGCCGGATCGCCGATGCGATCGGCGGGCAGGCCGGTGCGGTCGCGGCGGCGCTCGTCACCGGCAAGCGCGGCCTCATCACCGAGGACACCAACCAGATCCTGCGCGGCGCCGGCATCTACCACATCGTCTCGATCTCCGGCCTGCACATGGTGCTTGCCGCCGGCACCTTTTTCTGGCTCGCCCGGGCGCTGCTCGCGTTATCGTCGTTCGCGGCGCTGCACTGGCCGTGCAGTACTAAGTAGGCTTCTCGACGGCAAAAATATGCATGTTCAGAGAGACTTAGCTGACCACGGCGCGACTTGCTGCCGCATCAGGTAAGCACAGGGTAAGCAAATGGGGCGATTTGGGCGAGATTGGAACCGATGAACCCTGCCGCACCTACGCCTGAGGCCGTAGCCGCCTTCCTTGACCTTCACTTCGGAACCTCGCCTGCCTGCGCGCAGTGTATCTGTTCGGGAGTGTCGCTCGCCGGGCGGCCTCGCCGCGCGACGTTGACGTGTACCTGGAATGGGAAGTTGATCCGGAGGACCAGCGCGCGGTGGACGACTACTGCGCCCTCCAGCCCCGGATCGCGACGGATATAGCAGAGGGTTGCCGAACGCAATTCGGCTTACCGCTTTCAGTGCACAACGCGTATGTCAATTCACCACCGGATGACGCTTGGCCTGAAATCAGACGCGCCGCCGCCGTTCCGGTGCTTCGCCGCGGCAAGGTCGTCGTCGCGGCCACGGTCGCCCGCGCGCCTTAATGCGGAGGGCCGTGCCGATGCGCCGTTCTTCGGGCTGTTCGCTCTACAGCTCTTTGCTCAAGGTCATGGGCTGACCCCCAAATACCTCCGGGGACTTTCTCGCCAGCCCGGTAGAGGAGCACCCCATGCTCCTCGCACCACCTCCGGATATTATCGTTACCGAGGTTCATGACACGTAGGTCAGGCTTGAGCTTGATGCTCCGCCACAGATCGCCTCGCCACCTTTTGAGGCGGTACATCCAGATTGTCCCGATCGTTTCACTCGCGTCCTCTGAGAGCGTCAGGGCTAGGTCAACATCGCTGTCCGGCCTGGCGCAGCCTTTCGCCCGGCTCCCGAACAGGTGAACGGCGACAATGCGTGGCCGCTTACGCGCCCATCGGCAAATCGCATCAACCTGAACCTCTGTGATCTGGTACAATGCCGAGGCGTCACAGAAGCTCTGAACGCGCTGGATTACCTGGCCCGAGACACCCGCTCCATTATGACCTTACCCGCTCTCCAATCCCAAAGGATCGGGAAGTAGCCGCACGACTCAAGCTGCGCGCGGCGCGCATTCTCGCAAGTCCAGAGGGTGACTAGCTCGCGTTTCATCGTGGGTTCTCCGGGCCGCGAATCGGCCAACCCACATGGCGGCACAGTCGATTCGACTGCGCAAGCGGAAGCTGTAGCCTTGTGAGCGGGGGACGCGCCATGCCAAAGTCGCAACCGAAACCGCCCATCCCGCTCGCGGCCATCGTAAGCGGCGGTCCCTCAAGCGATGGGGACCGGGTTGGCTTCACCTTCGAAGACCAAGCACATTCACATGCCCGCAAGAGGCCGTTCCTGAGATTGTCCGCGTCCTGATTGCCGTGGCCGGTCAGGCCCAAGACGCTCGCGCGGGCGGCGAGAACGTGCCGCCGCTAACCAGGTACATGCACCGCGTCTCAAGCTTGGGGATCGATTGGAACGACGAAGCGGTTGTGCTCACGTTAGAGTGCGGCCCGCTCCCTCATAGGTTCCTACTGACGCAAGCTGAATGGTCTCAACTGAAAGAGGCCGTTCAAGCTCCACTAGCCTCAAGTCCTCAGGTAACACACTAGGCGCGCGCCAGCGCCCGTCAGGCGCTCCGCTGCCAATAGCCCTTCCACGTCCGCGACACGCCGTTGTGGAGCGCCAGCCCGAGAGCACGGTGCGCAAGCGCGCCATTGTCGAGGCGACGGTGGGAGATTCCGAGGCAGCTCCTACGGTCGATTCCGCTGCTCCACGCTGTTATTTCAGTTAGGCCCGGCCGCCGCGTAGATCGGCGGTTTAGGCTCGCACTAGTTTTTGTCTGTTATTTTATCAGCGCTCACCTCGTCCGATTTCGTACTAGGCTTGCACCCCGCTGGGGCATTGAGGTGGTCCGCCGCTCATAGCCGGGGTTCTTGACCTTTACCCAGCTTGAGCACCGGCCGGACTTGTAGGGCTTGTCGAGGCGCTTTGAGACGATGCCTTCGAGGCCGAGCGCGCAGGCGTGCCGGAACATGCGCTCACCATTCGCCGCATCCATGTGCTCGGAGAAGATCAGCACCGGTGCGGCCTTGCGGATGAGCTTCTTCAGCATCGCCCGGCGGCCGACGAGTTCCACCGGCCTCAAATCAGTCGCGCGCAGGTGCAGGAGGTCGAAGGCGTAGAGGCAGGCGGTCCGCTGGCCCTCGCGCCCTAGGAGGCCGTGAAAGTCCGGCAGGCCCTGAGAGCAGTGAGCGACCGCCTCGCCGTCCAGTACGAAATCAGCCG
>DAINQO010000223.1:0-5175 GCA_036742625.1 Microvirga sp. | reverse complement strand
AGCTCATCAACGGGCTGACGCTGGGTTCGATCTACGGTCTCATCGCCATCGGCTATACGATGGTGTTCGGCATCATCGGCATGGTGAACTTCGCCCATGGCGACGTGTTCATGCTGTCGGCCTTCATCGCCTTGATTTTCTTCCTGATTTTGACGACCTGGCTCGGCGTCACCTCGGTCGCGCTGGCGCTCCTCATCGTGCTTATCATCGGGATGGTGCTGACCTCGCTCTGGGGCTGGGCGATCGAGCGCCTCGCCTACCGGCCCTTGCGGGGCTCGTTTAGGCTCGCGCCGCTGATCTCGGCGATCGGGGTCTCGATCGCGCTGTCGAACTTCGTCCAGGTGGCGCAGGGCGCGCGCAACAAGCCGACCCCGCCGATGGTGCGCGACGTGATCGTGCTGTTCGAGAGCGAGCGCGGCTACGCCGTCGCGCTCGCCTACAAGCAGATCATCATCATGATCGTCACCGCCGTCCTCCTCGCCATCTTCTGGTACATCGTCCAGAACACGGCGCTCGGCCGGGCGCAGCGCGCCTGCGAGCAGGACCGCCGGATGGCGGCGCTCCTCGGCATCGACGTCGACCGCACGATCTCGCTGACCTTCGTGATCGGCGCGGCGCTCGCCGCCGTCGCCGGCACCATGTACCTCCTCTACTACGGCGTCGTGAGCTTCGCCGACGGCTTCGTGCCGGGCGTCAAGGCGTTCACCGCGGCGGTGCTCGGCGGCATCGGATCGCTCCCGGGCGCTGTCCTCGGCGGGCTCATCATCGGACTGATCGAGACCATGTGGTCGGCCTACTTCTCGATCGAGTACAAGGACGTCGCGGCATTCTCGATCCTTGCCATCGTGCTCGTCTTCATGCCCTCCGGCATTCTCGGCCGGCCAGAGGTCGAGAAGGTCTGAAACCGCCGTGGACGCCGCCGCGACCCCGACCCTGTCCGCCTCGCAGGCCCGCGTCGCGCGCCGCACGCTCGACCTTGCGAAGGCCCTGAAGGAAGCGGCGTTCTGGGCCCTGATCACGCTCGGCCTCTCGATCCCGATCCTTTCCTTCCGCACCGACCAGGGGCAGTCGAACGAGCTCATCCTGCGGCCGCGCTGGGGCCTCGTCGCGCTCCTGTGCGCCCTCGTCTTCGCGCTCAGGCTGATCGGGGAGACGGTCGGCAGCCATCACCGCAGCCGGCCGGCGCGCCCGCAGGCGCTCGCCACCGACCCGTCGCAGCTCAGCGCCATCCAGCGGATCGGAACGCTTGGGCTGCCGGTCTTCCTCGGCATCGCCGTGACGTTCCCGCTCTTGATCTATCTCGGCAAGGGCGGCCTGTCCGAATCGCGCTACTGGGTCGATCTCGGCATCCTGATCCTGACCTACGTGATGCTCGGCTGGGGCCTCAACATCGTCGTCGGCCTCGCCGGCCTCCTCGACCTCGGCTACGTCGCCTTCTATGCCGTCGGCGCCTACGCCTACGCGCTGCTTGCGACCACCTACGGCCTGTCGTTCTGGATCTGCCTGCCGCTTGCCGGCATCCTTGCCGCCTTCTGGGGCATCCTGCTCGGATTCCCGGTGCTGCGGCTGCGCGGCGATTATCTCGCGATCGTGACGCTCGCCTTCGGCGAGATCATCCGGCTCGTGCTGATCAACTGGGTCGCGCTCACGAACGGCGGCGCCGGCATCTCGTCGATCCCCCGCGTCAGCTTCTTCGGCATCCCCTTCAACGCGGACGACGACGGCTTCGCGAAGGTCTTCGGGCTCGAGTTCCACCCGATGCACCGGATCATCTTCCTCTACTACCTGATCCTGGTGCTGGCCCTGATCACCAACTTCGTCACGCTGCGGCTGCGCAAGCTGCCGGTCGGGCGCGCCTGGGAGGCGCTGCGCGAGGACGAGATCGCCTGCCGCTCGCTCGGCATCAACACCGTCAACACCAAGCTCACCGCCTTCGCCATGGGCGCGATGTTCGGCGGCTTCGCCGGCTCGTTCTTCGCCGTCCGGCAGGGCTTCGTCAGCCCGGAGAGCTTCAACTTCCTCGAATCGGCGATCATCCTGGCGATCGTCGTCCTCGGCGGCATGGGCTCGCAGTTCGGCGTCGCCATCGCCGCCGTCGCGCTCATCGGCGGGCCGGAGCTCCTGCGCAACCTCGAATTCACCAAGCACATCTTCGGCGAGGGCTTCGACCCGAACGAGTACCGCCTCCTCATCTTCGGCCTCGGCATGGTCGCCATGATGGTCTGGCGCCCGCGCGGGCTCATCGCCACGCGCGAGCCGTCGGTGATCCTGAAGGAGCGGAAATCGATCGCCGGCTCCCTGGTGAAGGAGGGCCACGGCTGATGCGCTGGCTCGCCGACGCGGTCCTGACGGTCGAGCACTTGACCATGCGCTTCGGCGGCCTCGTCGCCGTCTCCGACCTCTCCTTCCGGGCCGGGCGGCGCGACATCACCGCCATCATCGGCCCGAACGGCGCCGGCAAGACCACCGTCTTCAACTGCATCACCGGCTTCTACAAGCCGACCGAGGGGATGATCTCGCTCAACCAGGAGAACGGCGCGACATTCCTGCTCGAGCGCCTGCCCGGCCACCGCATCGCCTGGAAGGCGCGGGTTGCGCGCACCTTCCAGAACATCCGGCTGTTCTCGGGCATGACCGTGCTCGAGAACCTCCTCGTCGCGCAGCACAACCCGCTGATGATCGCCTCCGGCTTCACCTTCCTCGGCGTCCTCGGCGTCGGCGGCTATGCGCAGGCCGAGCGGCAGGCGATCGAGAAGGCGAGCTACTGGCTCGAGAAGACGCGGCTCGTCGACCGCGCCGACGATCCGGCCGGCGACCTGCCCTACGGCGCCCAGCGCCGGCTCGAGATCGCCCGCGCCATGTGCACCGACCCGGTGCTCCTGTGTCTCGACGAGCCGGCAGCCGGCCTCAACCCGCGCGAGAGCACGGAGCTCAATCAGCTCCTCAAGTCGATCCGCGACGAGCACGGCACCTCGATCCTGCTGATCGAGCACGACATGTCGGTCGTGATGGAGATCTCGGATCACGTCGTCGTGCTCGACTACGGCACCAAGATCTCGGACGGCACGCCGCGCGAGGTCCGCGACGACCAGCGCGTCATCGCCGCCTATCTCGGCGTCGAGGACGAGGAGGTCGCGGTGGTCGAGGCGGAGGTCGGCGTATGAGCGTCGCCGGCATCAACGTCCTCGTCGAGGAGACGCGTGCCGCTCAGGACGCGGCGCGGCAGCCGCTCTTGAGCGTGCGCGGGGTCAAGACCTATTACGGCAACATCATCGCGCTCAAAGGCGTCGATCTCGACGTTCATGAGGGCGAGATCGTCACGCTGATCGGGGCGAACGGGGCTGGCAAGTCGACGCTGATGATGACGGTGTTCGGCAGCCCGCGGGCGCGGGAGGGCACGATCACCTATGCCGGGCGCGACATCACCCGGGTGCCGACCCACGAGATCGCGCGGCTGTCGATCGCCCAGTCGCCGGAGGGGCGGCGGATCTTCCCGCGCATGACCGTCTACGAGAACCTGCAGATGGGCGCCTCGGTCAACGGCTTTGCCCATTTCGAGCCCGATCTGGAGCGGATCTGTGCCGTGTTCCCGCGCCTGAAGGAGCGCCTCCACCAGCGCGGCGGCACGCTCTCGGGCGGCGAGCAGCAGATGCTCGCCATCGCCCGCGCCCTGATGAGCCGGCCGCGCCTGCTCCTCCTCGACGAGCCGTCGCTGGGCCTGGCGCCGCTCGTCGTGAAGCAGATCTTCGGCGTCATCCGCGAGCTCAACGAGCGCGACGGCATGACCGTGTTCCTCGTCGAGCAGAACGCCTACCACGCCCTGAAGCTCGCCCACCGCGGCTACGTCATGGTCACCGGCACGATCACCATGACGGGTACCGGCAAGGAGCTTCTCGACGACCCGCAGGTCAAGGCCGCCTACCTCGAGGGCGGACGGCATTAGGGGCGAGGATGATGCGCGATTCGGCCGACGATGATGTGCGATGACGATGGAGCGCGCGCGACGTAGCGCCGCCGCCTGAGGGAACGGTCGACGATGCAGGGCATACTCTACGAGGAACAATCGATCTGGCTCTTCGCCCTCGTCACCGTGTGCATGGGCGGCTGGGCCGCCTGGATGACCGGGCGCGCCGTCGCCATCACCTGGCGCCCGGTCTGGCAATACGTCGCTGCGGCGTTCGTGCTCGCCGGCGTCGTGCGCTTCTTCCACTTCGCCCTGTTCGACGGCACGCTGCGCTCGCTGCACTACTATCTCGTTGACGCGGCTGTGGTTCTCGCCATTGGCCTGGTCGGCTACCGCTACACCCGCGCAAACCAGATGACGACCCAGTACCGCTGGCTCTACGAGCGCGCCGGGCCGCTGACCTGGCGCGAGAAGCCGCCCTCAGAACCGGCGTGACTTTAGTCGAAAAAAACGCAAGATTGCGCCGATCGGCGGGGTTCCCCGCCGTCGCGGGCGTCAGGAACCCGAGAATCTCCAGAGGAGTGACCAGATGAAGAAAATGCTGCTGACCGGCATCGCGCTCGGTCTCGGTGTTGCTTTCGCGAGCGCGGCGAACGCGCAGATCAAGATCGGCGTCGCCGGACCGATCACCGGGCCGAACGCCGCCTTCGGGGCCCAGCTCAAGAACGGCACCGAGCAGGCCGTCGAGGACATCAACGCCGCCGGCGGCGTCCTCGGCCAGAAGCTCGCGCTTTCGGTCGGCGACGACGTCTCCGATCCGAAGCAGGGCGTCTCGGTCGCCAACAAGTTCGCCGCCGAAGGCATCAAGTGGGTGGTCGGCCACTTCAACTCCGGCGTCTCGATTCCATCATCGGATGTCTACAAAGAGTCCGGCATCATCCAGGTCACGCCGGCGTCGACGAACCCGCGTTTCACTGATCGCCCGGATATGTGGAACGTCTTCCGCACCTGCGGCCGCGACGATCAGCAAGGCGAGGTCGCCGGCACCTATCTCG
The DNA here is from genome assembly GCA_036742625.1 of Microvirga sp. Lineage (GTDB taxonomy): Bacteria > Pseudomonadota > Alphaproteobacteria > Rhizobiales > Beijerinckiaceae > JAJKJG01. The sequence continues at coordinate 216 of DAINQO010000223.1, read as the reverse complement.
CCAAGAATTTCAAGGGCAAGAAGGTCGCCGTCGTCCACGACAAAACCCCCTACGGCAAGGGCCTCGCCGACGAGACCCAGAAGACCATGAACAAGCAAGGCCTCAAGGAGGTCATGTACGAGGGCGTCAACACCGGCGAGAAGGACTACTCGGCGCTGGTGTCGAAGCTGAAGCAGGCGAACGTCGACGTCGTCTATTTCGGCGGGCTGCACACCG
>DAINQO010000222.1:0-5189 GCA_036742625.1 Microvirga sp. | reverse complement strand
GGGCTGCCCTCGATCGGGCGGTCGGAATAGACCATGTAGACAAGCGTGTTGCGCCGGGCGTCGCAGCCGCGCACGATCCGCATGCGCTTGAAGATCAGGGAGCGGCGCTCCGAGAACACGACGTCGCCCTGCTCGAACTTCTCCTTGAACCGCACCGGCCCGATCTGCCGGCAGGCGAGCGAGATGTCGGAGACCTCCTCGGCGAGCCCCATCGTGCCCTTGATGCCGCCCTTCTCGGGCGTCGTGTAGTGGCAGGCGACGCCTTCGACGAGCGGGTCGTCGAGGCCGTAGACGGCGAGCTTGTCGTTCGGCGTCAGCGGCCGCCACACAGTCGATTTGTCGAAGATCCGGTCGGGCTCCTGGGCGAACGCCGGCAGCGCCGCCGCGCAAAGCGCTAGAGCCGCAAGCGTCGTCCGCGTCCGCATCGTCCCACTCCGTCTCTTAGACGATATGGGGCGGGATCGCGGCTTTACGAGAGCGCGGCGGGCCGGCGCGAAGCGGGGTGTGTGGGCTGCCTAATGCAGCACGAGCCAGAGCGCGCCGCCGAGCGGGAGCACGATGCCGACGACAAAAGAGAGCGCGTTCGCAGCCATTGCCAGAACCTCACACCCCCGTCGCCCACCAACTCGCGCATCCCCTTTCCGTTCCGGCCCGCGTTTACCGTCTTGGGCTCGACCTTGACAGTATACACGAAATTCCGGCGGCGAGAACGCCTCTTCAACACTGTCGTGAATCCGGCCCGCGCCCGACGTGCGCCGCGACACCGACCCATGCGCCCCGCCCGACCTATCCTCCCGAACCCCGGGTCCGCGTCGCGGGCCCTGAGGCTTCGATGCCGGGAGGCCGATATGCATCGTCTCCGCTCGCCCGCCGCGCTCGCGACGGCGCTTCTCGCCGGCTTTTCCGTCGCCACCCCGGCCGAGGCCGCCCGCGACAGGATCGGCGGCGCGGTCGTCGTCGAGCGCGAGGTTTCGGGCTCGCTTCCCGGCGCCGAGCGCAAGGTCGCGCAGGGCGACGACGTGTTCCTCGACGAGCTGATCCGCACCGCGGGCGCGAGCGCGGCGAAACTGCAATTCGTCGACGAGACCAACCTGTCGCTCGGGCCGCTCGCCTCGGTGAAGCTCGATTCCTACGTGTTCAACCCCGACCGCACCGCGAAGGCGATGGCGGTGACGATGACTAAGGGCGCGATGCGCTGGGTGAGCGGCATCTCGCCCTCCGCCGCCTATAAGATCACGACGCCGCAGGCGACGATCGGCGTCCGCGGCACGATCTTCGACCTCGTCGCCGACGGCCGGCGGACGATCGTCGTGCTGCAGGAGGGCGCGATCGAGGTCTGCACCACCGGCGCGCGCCGCACATGCAAGGTGCTGAGCCGCAAGGGCGACATGATCACCGTCGCCGGGAATACGCTCGAGGGTCCGCGCTCGGGCGGGCCGGGGCAATCCGACTTCGCGAGCCGCTGCCTCTCGGCGGCGAGCCGCAACTGCACCGTGACGGCGAGCGCCGAGCCGGCGCCGGTGCGGGCGAAGACCCGCTTCGCCACAAAGCCGCCGACGATCGAGCCGCCGCCGCGCAGGCGGGTCGCGCGCGACGAGCCGCCGCGGCGCGCGCCGCCGCCCCGGCGGGTCGTTGAAGTCGAGCCGATGTTCGACGACGAGATCGTGCCGATCCGGCGGCGCGCGGTCGATGTCTATCGCCCCTGGCGGCCCCGATACGACGTGCCGATCCGGATGCGCCCGCCTCCGATCCACGCACGCCCCGGCGGCTACTGGCCGGGCGGGCGCGGCATGGGCATGGCTCCGGGCCGCGGCATGGGCATGGGACGCTTCGGCGGCATGTACGGACGCAGCATGGGCGGACGCGGCATGGGCATCGGCCGCTTCGGCCTGACCACGGGCTCGCTCGGCGGCCGCGGCTTCGGCCTGAGGTAGCTCGCCGCCGCTCAGACGAAGGGCGGCTGCAACCCCTCGGCCGCGAGCGCTGCCTGCACGGCAGGCCGCGCCAGCACCCGCTCGGCGAGTCCGCCGAGCGGCGCGAGCGTCCGCGGCGGGCGCGGCATCGCCCGGCCCCAGCGGATCAGCATGAATAGATAGAGGTCCGCGGCCGAAAAGGTCTGTTGCAGGAGCCACGGCCCCGATCCGAGCTGATCGGCGATGCGATCGAAGATGCCGTTCAGCCGGCGCTCGGTCGCATCCTTCACCGCCGCCGCCGCCGCCTCGTCGGTGACGAACTCATGCGGGTAGAACCAGGCCCGGTACTCGGCCTGCGGTGTATTCGTGAGGTGGACGAGCCAGCGATAGAACAGCGAGCGCTCGGGCGTGCCGGGCGGCGGCGCGAGCGCCGCTTCCGGGTGGCGATCGCAAAGATGCAGCGCGACCGCGGCGGTTTCGTAGAGGACGAGGTCGCCGTCGATCAGCACCGGGATGCGGCCGTTCGGGTTGAGCCTCAGGTACTCGGCGCTCTTCTGGGCGTTGTTGGCGCGGTCGACGAGGCGAAGCTCGAACGGCGCGCCGATCTCGCGCAGCATCATGTGCGGCAGGAGCGACGCGTTTCCAGGGAAGTAGTAGAGGGCGTACACGGTCGCCGCGGCTCCGGCGGGCGAGATCGAGCCTAGACTAGCCGAGACGCCGGCGCGAAGCACCGGCTAAGACGAAATCGCCGACATGCGGGTGATCGAGAGCGGTCGGGCGGATAGGAGCCGGTGTAGCGCTGGATCGGCGCGCGGCGACAAGCTAAGCTCGCCGATATCGGACGAATGGCTTTTCCGGGGGTTTGCGATGCGGCATTGCAACGGTGTGGCGCTCGGCGGTTTCCTCCTCGCCTTCACGACGCCGGCGATGGCGGCGTGCCAGGATCCGCCGAAAGCGCGGGTCGACTGGACCGGCTGCCACAAGCCGCAACTGATGCTCGGCAACGACGACCTCGCCGGCGCCGTCTTCGCGAAGGCGAGCCTCAACGGCACCGATTTCACGGGCTCGAAGCTTGCCGGCGCGAAGTTCGCCGAGGCCGAGCTCGGCTTCGTCAAGTTCGCCGGCGCCGACCTGTCCGGCGCCGACTTCACCAAGGCCGTGGCGTGGCGCGCGAACTTCACCAAGGCGAAGCTCGAGAAGGCGAACTTCACGACCGCGCAGACGAGCCGCTCGCTTTTCGTGCAAGCGCTGCTTGCCGGCGCCAACTTCACCAAATCGGAGGTCAACCGCTCCGACTTCTCCGGCGCCGACCTCTCCGGCGCCGACATGTCGAAGGCGGAGCTCGCCCGGGCGAACTTCACCAACGCCAAGCTCGCCGGGGTCAAGTTCGAGGATTCAAATCTCGGGCGCGCCCGCCTCAACGGCCTCGATCTGTCCGGCGTGCATCTCGGCGGCGCGCATCTCTTCCGCACGCAGCTGCGCGGCACGAACCTCAGCGCCGCGGTGGGGCTCAACCAAGGCCAGCTCGACATCGCCTGCGGCGGGCCCGACACCAAGCTGCCGGCCGGCCTCAGCCCGCCGAAGAGCTGGCCCTGCGCCGACGAGGACGAGTGAGCTCAAGCCCGCGGCTGCGGCTCGGGAGCCGCCGGCGGCGTCGCCGGAGTGCTCGGACCCGGGGACGGCGCGCGGTCCGGATCGATTGCGGGAGCTTCGCTCGGCTGGGCCGGCGGGATCTCGAGCGGCGAATGGCCCGGCGGCGTCGAGGGCACGCCCGGCGTCGACGGCCCGGGCTGAGGGTCATAGGGGCCGATCGGCTGGTTCGGCTGCTGCATCGTCAGAGCCTCGGCATCGGGTTCGAGGGGCCGCCCGGCAGATAATCGGGCTCGGAGCCCGGGCCGTGCGGCTCGCCGATGCCGGGGTCGTCGACCGGATAGGGGTTGCGCGGGCCGGTCGGACCCTGATCCGGGAATTCGTCCGGCTCGCGCGGCGGCACCTCGGTCGGAATGTTGCCGCCGGGGATCGGTTCGTGGGCCGGATTGCCCGGCCGCGGCTGCGCCTCGAGGCCGCTCATGCTCTCGCTCCTGTGTCGGGATTTGAGAGGTCAACCGGTGCCGACGAAGGCGGTTCCCGCGCGACGTCATCGTCGGCAGGCCATGAAAAAGGCGGCCCGGAGGCCTTTTCGATGCCGCGTCCAGGAGGGCTTACGCGGCCTGCTGAATCGCCGAGACCTTCCACGGCCCGCCGTTGTCGCGGCGGAAGGTCCAGACCTCGGTGACCTCCTGCGGCTGGTCCCGGTCGCCGTCGACGACGCGTCCGGTGGTGCGGTCGAGGGTCACGTCCTTGAGGCTGTAGCGCATGGCGACGCTCGCATAGTCGGTCGCGCCTTCGCGCCACGCCTCGGCGAGGTCGCCCTGGACGAGACGCACATCCGAGATCTTGTTGATCGCGTTGTTGCGCGCGTTGTCGTTGAGCTCCTCCTGGAAGTAGCCCGCCATCTCGGGCGTCGCGAGGTTCCACAGCGCCGCCACGTCCTCGCGGCCATAGGCCGTCTGGACGTCGTGGAGCGTCTTCTCGAAGGCGGCGTATTCCTGCGGACCGATGCCGACCTCGTCGGCGCGCTCGCGCCGGACGGGCTCCGCGGACGCGGCGCCCATCCCGGCGCCGAGGCCGCCGATGCCGCCGGCCACCGGCCCGGTCGGGCCGACGCCGCCAAGCGCCGAGCGCTCATAGCCGCCGCCCGCGCCCGCGCCGGCGCCGGCGAAGGCCGGCTGCGGCCCGGAACGGCGGCGGAAGAAGCGGACCGCGAGGTAGATCAGGCCGCCGATGAGCGCCACCTGGAGCAGCAGGCCGAACATCGAGGCGAGACCGCCGAGGCCGCCGAGGAAGCCGCCCCCGAACAGGGCGCCGAGAAGCCCGGCGCCGAGCAATCCGGCCATGAGGCCGGTGCCGAAGCCGAACTTGCGCTGCGGCTGGGCCTGCCCGACCGGAGCGCCCGGACGCTGCTGCTGGATCTGGCCGGGTGTCGTCTGGGTGCGCTGGATCGGCGCCGCCGTCGAGGGTGCGGTGCGGGTCGCGGCCGGCGCGTCGAAGGTGCGCGAGCCGCGCGAGCCGAGGCCGCCGCCGCTTGACTTGCCGCCCGGGCGCGCGTCGGCGACGCCAGCCATGGCGAGCGCCAGGACGCCCGCGAGGGCGAACACGGCGCGACCGCGCTTGGAAAAGATCATGTTCATGGGTCTGGACCCGTTCCTCTCTGGTCGAGGGTCTAAAAGCCCCCGC
>DAINQO010000221.1:0-5190 GCA_036742625.1 Microvirga sp. | reverse complement strand
CCTTGGCGACCACCGCGATCAGGAGGGCCGAGACGAGCCCGGCGCCGGCGCCGACGAGAGAGAAGTTCATCACGCTCCGCTGTCCCGCTGCCCGAGCAGGGTTAGAGGCGGGAACCTCCCGCCCCAGCGCTACTTTCACCTCTCCCGCAAGCGGGAGAGGTCGAGTCTTTCACCTCTCCCGCAAGCGGGAGAGGTCGAGTCGGCAAAGCCGACCGGGTGAGGGCCACCCCTCACCCCAACCCTCTCCCGCAAGCGGGAGAGGGAGTTTTACCGGATCACGTAGGGCAGGAGCCCGAGGAAGCGGGCGCGCTTGATCGCCTGGGCGAGCTCGCGCTGCTTCTTTGCCGACACCGCCGTGATCCGCGAGGGCACGATCTTGCCGCGCTCCGAGACGTAGCGCGAGAGGAGCTTCGTGTCCTTGTAGTCGATCTTCGGCGCGTTTGCGCCTGAGAACGGGCAGGTCTTGCGCCTGCGGAAGAAAGGCCGGCGGGCGCCGCCGCCACCGCCGCCGCCACCACTGCCGCCGCCGCCACCACCACCGAACGCCATGATCAAGCCTCCCCGACTAGGGCTACGGGCGCGGCTGCGGGCGCCGCGTCGCGGTCGCCGCCGCGGTCGCGATCGCCGCCGCCGTCGAAGCCGCCGTCATCGTCGCGGCGCCGGCCGCGCTCGCGGTCCTTGCGGTCGTCGCGGTCGCGCTTCTGCATCATCACCGACGGCTCGCTCTCGAGCGCCTCGACGCGGATGGTGACGAAGCGCAGGACGTCCTCGTTGATGCGCATCTGGCGCTCCATCTCGACGACAGCCGCCGGCGGGGCGTCGAGGTTGAACATCGTGAAATGCGCCTTGCGGTTCTTCTTGATGCGGAAGGCGAGCGATTTCACGCCCCACATCTCGGTCTTCTCGACCTTGCCGCCGTTCGCTTCGATGACGCCCTTGTACTGCTCGGTCATCGCCTCGACCTGCTGCGAGGTCACATCCTGGCGCGCCAGGAAAACGTGCTCGTAGAGAGGCATAATGGGCCTTCCTTAAGGTTCGATCTTAGCTCTGTGAGGAGCCGGTTCGCGCGTCCGATCGGCGCCAAGCCCTTCGAGCCGTAAGGCCCGAGCGGTTGTTCGAAGGCGGAGACACGGGACGACGGGTCCGAGAACCCTGCCTCTTAAACGAAGCCGTCCGTTCAGCCCCCGGCCGGAGCGAACGCGAAGCGGGGGAGATAGGGGGTTTGCGGCCTAAAGGCAACCCGCGCTTGGCCGCTCACAATGCGATCGGATACAGAGGGTGCAGCGTTCGGGAGAGAAGCATGGCGGCGCCCTATCTGCGCCTCGGGGTGAACATCGACCACGTGGCGACGCTGCGCAACGCCCGTGACCAGGGCTATCCCGACCCCGTGCGCGCCGCCCACATGGCGATCATGGCCGGCGCCGACAGCATCACGGCGCATCTGCGCGAGGACCGCCGCCACATCCGCGACGGCGACATCGAGCTCCTGAAGCGCCAGATCCTCACCCCTCTCAATTTCGAGATCGCGGCGACGGACGAGATGGTGGCGTTCGCGAGCCGCATCCGCCCGCACGCCGCCTGCCTCGTGCCCGAGAAGCGCAGCGAGCGCACGACCGAGGGCGGCCTCGACATCGTCGGCGGGCATGACCACCTCGCGCCGGTGGTCCGGCACCTCGTCGGGGAAGGCATCCGCGTGTCGCTCTTCGTCGAGCCCGAGACCGAGGTTATGGAGGCCGCCCGCGGGCTCGGCGCGCCGGTGGTGGAGCTTCACAGCGGCGCCTATTGCGAGGCCTATCTCGCCGGCGACGAGGAATTGGCCCGGCACGAGCTCGCGCGGCTGAGGGCGGCGGCCGCGCACGGCGCGGCGCTCGGCCTCGAGATCCATGCCGGCCACGGCCTCACCTTCGACACCGCCCGCATCGTCGCCGCGATCCCGCAGGTGGTCGAGCTCAACATCGGCCATTTCCTGATCTGCGAGGCGGTGTTCATGGGCCTCGACGAGGCCGTGCGGGCGATGCGCCGCGCCATGGACGAGGGCAGGGCGGGCCTTTGATTCTCGGCATCGGCTCGGACCTCTGCGACATCCGCCGCATCGGGCGCTCGATCGAGCGCTTCGGCGAGCGCTTCACCGGGCGCATCTTCACCGAGGGCGAGCGCCGGCGCTCGGACCGGCGGGCGGCGCGGGCCGAATCCTATGCGCGGCGCTTCGCAGCGAAGGAGGCCTGCGCCAAGGCGCTCGGCACCGGCATGCGCCGGGGCGTGTTCTGGCGCGACATGGAGGTCGTGAACCTGCCCGGCGGGCGCCCGACGATGCGCCTTACCGGCGGCGCGCTCGAGCGCCTCGCTGCCATCACTCCGCCCGGATGTGAGGCGATCGTTTATGTGTCGCTCACCGACGACCCCCCGCTCGCCCAGGCTTTCGTGATCATCGAGGCGCGCCCATTGCAGTGATGCCGCGTTGCGGGAGCGCGACCGGTAGGATAGACCGCGCGCGCCGCCGGGGCGCCCGGCCGGGAGATTTTTGGATGGAACGGGTGCGCGTCGGCGGCAAGATCAAGGAGAAGCGCGAAGGCGGGATCCTCGAGACGGTCAAGGTCATCGTCCAGGCGCTGTTGATCGCGGTCGTCGTGCGGACGGTGCTGTTCCAGCCCTTCAACATCCCCTCGGGCTCGCTCGTGCCGACGCTGCTCATCGGCGACTACCTGTTCGTCTCGAAATACACCTACGGCTATTCGCGCTACTCGATCCCGTTCGGGCCGCCGGTGATCTCGGGCCGGATCTGGGCCGCCGAGCCGAAGCGCGGCGACATCGCCGTCTTCAAGCTGCCGAAGGACAACTCGACCGACTACATCAAGCGCGTCATCGGCCTGCCCGGCGACAAGATCCAGGTCACCGGCGGCATCCTCCAGATCAACGGCCAGGCGGTGAAGCGCGAGCGCATCGAGGATTACGAGACCCAGGACGCCTGGGGCCGCGGCGTCAAGGTGCCGCAATACCGCGAGACGCTTCCGAACGGCGTCGCCCACGCGATCATCGAGCGCGAGGGTGATCGCGGCTTCTGGGACAACACCGACGTCTACACCATCCCGCCGGGCCATTTCTTCATGATGGGCGACAACCGCGACAACTCGACCGATTCGCGCGACCTCGCCAGCGTCGGCTACGTGCCGTTCGAGAACTTCGTCGGCCGGGCCGAGATCATCTTCTTCTCGATCGACGAGGGCGCGAGCGCCTGGCAGGTCTGGGAATGGCCGTGGTCGGTGCGCTGGCAGCGGTTGTTCCGGCCGATCCGGTGATTGCCGAGCCCGATGCCCCGGCGCAAGCCTGATCCCGCGGCGCTCGAGGCGCGGATCGGCCATGCCTTCGCCAATCGCGATCTCCTTGGGCACGCCCTGACGCATATGAGCGCCGCCGGCGGCGCCTACGCCAAGAGCTACCAGCGCCTCGAGTTCCTCGGCGACCGGGTGCTCGGGCTCGCCATCGCCGAGATGCTCTACGCCGCCTTCCACCGCGGCTCGGAAGGCGACCTCTCGCGGCGCCTGTCCGAGCTCGTCCGCCGCGAGACCTGCGCCGACATTGCCGAGGAGTGGGGGCTTGGCCCCTATATCCGGATCGGCAGCAAGGAGGCGGCGATCCGGACCAACCGCTCGGTGCTTGCCGACGTCACCGAGGCGGTGATCGGCGCCGTGTTCCTCGACGCCGGCTACCCGGCGGCCCACGCCGTGATCGAGAAGGCGTTCGGTCCGCGGATGAAGGCGCTCGCCAAGCCGCCGTCGAACCCGAAGGCGGTGCTGCAGGAATGGGCGCTCGCCCGCAACCTGCCGATCCCGGTCTACGAGATGGTCGAGCAGTTCGGCCCCCACCACGCGCCGCGCTTCCGGATCTCGGCCAAGGTCCAGGGCCTCAAGCCGGCGGAGGGCACCGGCTCCTCGAAGCGCGGCGCCGAGCAGGACGCGGCCGAGAACCTCCTCCTGCGCGAAGGCTTGTGGAAGCGTCCCGTGAAGCCGGGATCACAGGACGACAGGACGCCGGCGCCGGCCGCCGAGGCGCCCGGCGCCGCGGCGCCCGCGGACGACAGGCTGGACGATGTCCGAGCCGGCGCCTGAGACGCCGGCGCCTGAGACGCGCTGCGGCTTTGCCGCCCTCATCGGCGCGCCGAACGCCGGCAAGTCGACGCTCCTCAACGCGCTCGTCGGGTCGAAGGTCTCGATCGTGTCGCGCAAGGTCCAGACCACCCGCACCGTCGTTCGCGGCATCGCGATCGAGAGCGCGGCCCAGATCGTCTTCGTCGACACGCCCGGCATCTTCGCGCCGAAGCGGCGCCTCGACCGGGCGATGGTGACCTCGGCCTGGGGCGGGGCAGGGGATGCCGACGCGGTCTGCCTCCTCGTCGACGTCCGCAAGGGCGGCGACGCGGAGAACGACGCGATCCTGGCGAAGCTGCCGGAAGTGAAGCGCCCGAAGATCCTGATCCTCAACAAGATCGACCTGATCGGGCGCCCGAAGCTTCTCGAGCTCGCGGCGTCGCTGAATGCCCGGCTGCCGTTCGAGCGGGTCTTCATGGTCTCGGCGCTGACCGGCGACGGCGTCGGCGACCTCAAGCGCAGCCTCGCCGCGATGATGCCGCCCGGCCCCTGGCTCTATCCCGAGGACCAGATCTCCGACGCCCCCTTGCGCATGCTCGCCGCCGAGATCACGCGCGAGAAGATCTACGAGCGGCTGCACGAGGAATTGCCCTACCGCTCGACGGTCGAAACCGACCAATGGCAGGCGCGCCAGGACGGCTCGGTGCGCATCGAGCAGACGATCTTCGTCGAGCGCGAAAGCCAGCGGAAGATCGTGCTTGGCAAGGGCGGCCAGACCATCAAGGCGATCGGCCAGGCGGCGCGCCGCGACATCGCCGAGATCGCCGAGGCCAAGGTCCACCTCTTCCTGTTCGTCAAGGTGCGCGAGAACTGGGGCGACGATCCGGAGCGCTACCGCGAGATGGGGCTGGAGTTCCCGCGGGGTTGAGCCTCGCCCTTCACGAAGCCCGAGCGTGACGGCTGAAGCTGGGCCGCGGGTAGCTAGGTGAAGCGGCATAGCCGCTCTGAAAATAGTCCTTGACAGCCCTGGAACATTGTCCTATATCTCCGCCCGTCCCGTCCGCCGGGGGACGCTCTCGCGAGGCGTCGTTAGGGTGGGACGGGA
>DAINQO010000220.1:0-5213 GCA_036742625.1 Microvirga sp. | reverse complement strand
CCCGCAGGGGAGGGGCAGGGGTGGGGGCAGCCGCGGAAGCGGCTTCCGGCGCCGGCGGGTGGGAGGAGGCGCCGACGTTGCCGTCGTCGCCGAACCCCACCCCGCTCGGGCTTTTGCCCGAGTCGGCCCTCCCCTTCGGGGAGGGATTTAGCTCCCGAGCACCCGCGCCACCGTGGCGCGCAGCTCGGCGAGCGAGAACGGCTTCGTCAGCACGTCGGCGACGATCGATTCGAGGCCGCGGGCGCGCTCGCGCTGGTCGGCATAGCCGGTCATGAGCAGGATCGTGAGCTCCGGGAAGTCGCGCTTCGCCGCCAGCGCCAGCGCGATGCCGTCCATGATCGGCATGCGGATGTCGGTGAGGAGGAGGTCGAAGGCGCCCGCCTCCTCGGTCAGGCGATCGAGCCCGTCGCCGCCGTCGATCGCCAGCGCGACCTCGTGGCCGTCGAGCTCGAGGCCGCGCTTGAGGAAGCCGCGGACGGTCTCTTCGTCGTCGACGAGGAGGATGCGGGCCATCGCCTCAGGTGCCGCCGAACAGGTCGGGCTCGGCGTCGTGGTGGTCGACGACGCCGACGAAAGGCAGCTGGCGGTAGGAATGCGCCACGTCCATGCCGTAGCCGACGACGAACACGTCCGGGCAGGTGAAGCCGACGTAATCGGCGTCGATCTCGACCGCGCGCTTGCCCGGCTTCTCGAGCAGCACGGTGGTGAGCACGCGCCTTGCGCCGCGCGCCATCAAGAGGTCCTTGGCGAAGACGACGGTGCGTCCCGATTCGAGGATGTCGTCGACGAGCAGGACGTCGCGGTCGCGCACGTCGCTCTCGACGTCGCGCAGGATCTCGACCTTGCCGGACGAGCGCGTGCCGGCGCGGTAGCTCGACAGATGGATGAACTCGACCTGCGGCGAAAGGCCGGCGCGGTGCAGCGCGCGGATGAGGTCGGCCGCGAACATGAAGCTGCCCTTCAGGACCGCGACGACGAGGAGGTCCTTGAGCCCGGTCCCGGCGATCTCGCGCGCCAGCTCCTCGTTGCGGCGCGCGATGGCGGTCTCGTCGTAAAGAACCCGGACCCGGGGCGTGCCAGCCAAACGAGCGACCTCATGGAGCGGTGGCCGCGACGGTCGCAACCGGCGCGGCGTGAGCGAAACGGACCAACACCTCCCGGCCTTCGGCCGGCGGCGACGCGAGCCGCGCCCGGAAGCGCGCGATCTCGGCCGGCGCCAGTGTCTTGCGCGGCGGCTCGTTCGTCCAGGTGTAAAGTTCAAGGCCGTCGGGCCCGCGCACCGTCAGGCGCAGGGACGGGACCTCGACGTCGCGGCCGCGCCGGTTCAGGATCTCGCCCTCGACGACGAGGAGCTGGTCCTGGCCGTTGAGGACGAGCTCCGAGCGCACGCCCTTGAGATCGAGGCCGAGCGGGTTCACGGCGAGATGGGTCGCCGCATAGAGGCGGGCGGTCGCCGGCGCTGCCGCGACGATCCGCTCGCGGCCGAGAACCGCTCCGCCGACGAGCCCGACGAGGATGAGGGCGAGCACCGGCGCCTTCGGCATCGCGGCAAGCCGCGCCAGGGCCGCGAGGGGGATCGACGGCAGCCGCAGCCGCGCCGGGGCAAACTCGGCGTCGGGCCCGGATCGCGCGCTCTCGGCCTCGACCGCGAGCGGCTCGTCGGCCGCCGGCCAGGCGGTCGGCTGCTGCTCCAGGAAGGCGTGGAACTCCTCGGTCTCGGCGAGCTCCTCCTCGGTCAGCTCCGGCTCGCCGGCGACGAAGAAGGTGTCGCGGCAGGCGGCGCAGCGCACCATGCGACCATCCGCCCCGATCTGCGCCGGCTCGATCATGTATTCGCTTGCGCAGGACGGGCAGACGATCAGCATGGCGAATCAAACCGGCGGCTCGCATTCCACGACCCGCGCGTCATGCTATTCCTCGGGCCGGCATGGTTAACGGCTAGTGAAGGTGGTCGATCGCGCGTTCTCCTCCCAGGGGCCGGTGGTTCAGTTCGACAATGTCGGCATCCGTTACGGGATGGGGCCGGAGGTCCTGCGCGACCTCACCTTCGCGATCGAGGCGAACTCGTTCCAGTTCCTGACCGGCCCGTCCGGGGCCGGCAAGACGACGCTGTTGCGGCTGATCCTCATGGCCGTGCGCCCGACCCGCGGGCTGATCTCGCTCTTTGGCCGCGACGTCGTCGGCATCGCCGGCGACACGCTCACCGGGGTGCGCCGCCGGATGGGCGTGGTGTTCCAGGATTTCCGCCTCCTCGACCACCTGACGACCTACGAGAACGTCGCCTTGCCGCTGCGCGTGCAAGGCAAGGAGGAGGCGAGCTACCGCGGCGAGGTCGTCGAGCTGTTGCGCTGGGTCGGCCTCGGCGAGCACATGCATGTCCTGCCGCCGGTGCTCTCCGGCGGCGAGAAGCAGCGCGCCGCGATCGCCCGCGCCCTCATCGCCCGCCCGGAGCTGCTTCTCGCCGACGAGCCGACCGGCAACGTCGACCCGCCGCTGGCGCGCCGGCTGCTGCGGCTGTTCATCGAGCTGAACCGGCTCGGCACCTCGGTCGTCATCGCGACCCATGACTTCAGCCTCATGGATCAGCTCGACGTCCGCCGCCTCGTCCTCGCGGACGGGCACCTGCACCTCGACGAGTGAGGGCGATGGACGCGGCATCCGCAAAGGCGCGCGGCGAGCGCGCGGCGTCCGAGCCGCTGCCGGCGGCGCTCGGCCGCAACGCGCCGCTGGTGCCGGTCGACTCGGCCGAAAGCCGGGCGCTCGTCGGCGTCATCGCGATCCTCGCCTTCCTGGCCGCGCTCTGCGCCTGCGCGGCCGAGCTCGTCGGCGCCGCCTCGGCGCAATGGCAATCCTCCGTCGAGCGCGAGATGACGATCCAGGTCCGGCCGGTGTCGCAGCGCGACCTCGAGGCCGACGTGACACGCGTCGCCGAGCTCGCCCGCGCGGCGCCGGGCGTCGCCGAGGCGCGGGCGATGGGCAAGCACGAGGCCGAGCGCCTGCTCGAGCCCTGGCTCGGCAGCGGCCTCGACCTCGGCGACCTGCCGGTGCCGCGGCTCGTCATCCTGAAGCTCGATGCCGGCCACGGCCCCGATTCCGACGAGCTTCGGCGCCGCCTCGCCGAGGTGCCGAGCGCGACGCTCGACGACCACGGCCTGTGGCTGGCGCGGCTCTCGACCATGGCCCGCGCCGTCGTCGGGGCCGCGGTCGCGATCGTGATCCTGGTCTTCGTCGCGACCGGGCTTGCCGTCGCCTTCGCGACGAGAGGTGCGATCGCCGGCAACCGCGAGGTCGTCGACGTGCTGCATTTCGTCGGCGCCGACGACGCCTTCATCGCCCGCGAGTTCCAGCGCCGCTTCTTCCGCCTCGGGCTCAAAGGCGGGCTCGCCGGCGGCGGCCTCGCCCTCCTCCTGATCACGCTCTGCGGGTTCCTGCTCTCGGCCTGGCGCGGCGGCGCCACCCGCGACCAGATCGAGGCCCTGTTCGGCGCCTTCGCGGTCGGCTGGCAGGGCTATGCCAGCGTCGTCGCGGTGGCGCTCACCGCCTCGTTCATGACCGGCGCCGTGACGCGGATCACCGTGCTGCGCATCCTGCGGCGGCTGTCGGGTCGGCTGGCGCGCTCCTGAGCCGCCGCCCGCGGCCCCGCCCGGAAACTCCGGGCTTAACCCGGCGTTAACCTCCGGACCCCGCCGGAGCGCGAAAAGCCTTGCCATTTCATCGCCTTATTCCTCATTATCCTCGTCGCTGATGACCTCGCAGGCGCGATGGATATCGAGCCTCGGCGCCGCCGACGCGTCCGAGGCCGTGGGGTGGGGGTGGCGGACCGCCGCGGCGCCGGAGCGCCCGCGCCGCACCGGGCTGCCGCTCGCGCTCGGCTCGCTGGCTCTTGCGCTCCTCACCTTCGTGTTCGTGGCAGGCTTCGGCTTCCTCGCCTTCGTCGCGACGCTCGAGCGCTACGAGCGAGACCCGCAGCGGCGCGCCGACGCCATCGTGGCGCTGACCGGCGGCGCGCAGCGCATCGGCGACGCCATCGATCTCCTGGCCAAGGGCTACGGGCGCCGCCTCCTGATCACCGGCGTCAACGAGCGCACGAGCCGGCAGGAGATCGCCCGCCTCAACCCCGGCCAGCGCCGGCTCTTCGACTGCTGCGTCGACCTCGACTACCGGGCCCGCAACACCGTCGGCAACGCCGTCGAGACGCGGCGCTGGATGGACGGCAACCGCTTCGGCTCGCTCATCGTCGTGACCTCGAACTACCACATGCCGCGGACGCTGCTCGAGCTCGACGCGGCGCTGCCCGGCGCCGAGAAGGTGCCGTTCCCGGTGGTGCATGAGGGCACGCAGGCCGACGATTGGTGGCGCAACCCCGCGACGGCGCGGCTCCTCGCTTCCGAATACGTGAAGTATGTCGCCGGCTGGCTGCGCACCCGCGTCGAGCGCGACGCCCCTGCGGCGAGGCCGGGGCCGGTCCGGGTCGCGGCCGAGCGCGAGGCGCGCTGATCGTTCGCGGCGCCGCCCGCGCCGCAACCTCCCAAGCTTTCGATGGACGCACGCGGCGCTTGTTTGTAAGGCCCTTGCGAGGGCCTCATGCTCGTCCTGCGCTCGCTCCTGTTCAACGTCGCCTTCTACGCCCTCACCATCCTGTGGCTGATCGGGCTCATTCCGTTCGTGCTCTTGCCGCGCAAGACCTTCCTGCGCGCCGTGCAGGCCTGGGGACGGGCCTCGATCTGGCTCCTGCGCGTCGTCGCCGGCACGCGGCTTGAGTTCCGCGGCATCGAGCGCATCCCGCCCGGCGGGCTCCTCGTCGCCGCGAAGCACCAGTCGATGCTCGAGACCTTCGCGCTCGTGACGATGTTCGACGACCCGACCTTCGTGCTCAAGCGCGAGCTGCGCTGGATCCCGTTCTTCGGCTGGTACACCGTCAAGGCAGCGCAGGTGCCGGTCGACCGCAGCGCCGGCGCGGCGGCGCTGTCCGACATGAACGAGCGCGCCCGCAAGGAAGCGGCGCGCGGCCGCCAGATCGTCATCTTCCCGGAGGGCACGCGCCGCGCCGCCGGCGCGCCGCCAGCCTACAAATACGGCGTCGCGCATCTCTATCAGAACCTCGGCGTGCCCTGCCTGCCGGTGGCGCTCAACACCGGCCTGTACTGGCCGCGCCGCAGCTTCCTGCGCCGGCCCGGCACCGCGGTGATCGAGTTCCTCGACCCGATCCCGCC
>DAINQO010000219.1:2464-5281 GCA_036742625.1 Microvirga sp. | reverse complement strand
CGGTTCGTGCCGGTGCTCGCCCGCGCCGCCGTCGCGGTCGGGGTCGCGGGCGTCTTCATCGAGACGCACGAGGACCCGGACAAGGCCCCCTCCGACGGGCCGAACATGGTGCCGCTGCGGGAGATGGAGAGCCTCTTGCGCGAGTTGCAGGAGTTCGACCGGCTCGCGAAGCGCCGCGCCGTGGCTTGAGACCTTCAGCATCGCTCGCCGCATCAAGCCCGGCGATGATGTGGACAACCGACAGACCCAGGAAACGAGGGCTCTCGCCCCTCCTAGCCGAGCTCGATCCGCCCCGTCCCCATCGCACCGGGCTGCGCCGCCGCGGGCCGGACCGCCTTCATCATGTCCGCCGATGCGAGTGGACAATCGACAAACGGGTGATGGGCGCTTCACGGCCGGGCTCCGAGCCGGCCGTCCCCATCGCACGAAGCCGCGCCGCCGTGGCCCGGACCGCCTTCATCACGCCGGCGGCGAGAGTGGACAATCGATGACGATGTGACGCATTCCCGCCATTGCCCAGAGGTCTCCGCAAGGAGAGGCGGGCGCATGAGGAGCGCCCCGCCGGTCAGGCCGTAACTCCTCACCCGGACGGCTTTCGCCGTCTCGACCTCTCCCTCCGGGCGAGGTAAGCCCGCGGCTCCCCGCCCGCGAAAGCCCATGACCTCGAAGCCGGTTCCTGCGCCCGCCCTCGATCGCTCCGTTCGGCGCATGATCCTCATCCTGGCGGTGAGCGGCTTCGCCTCGACCTCGGCCGGGCGCTCGGTCGAGCCGCTGATCGGGGTCATCGCCCGCGACCTCGCAAGCGACCCGCGCACCGTCGCGCTCCTCGCGACGGCATTCGCGCTGCCCTACGCCTTCATCCAGCCGATCCTCGGGCCGATCGCCGATGCCCTTGGCAAGGAGCGCATCTTCCCGATCTGCCTCGGGACGCTCGCGGTCGCGATGGCGCTCTGCGCGGCGGCGCCGACGATCGAGCTGCTCTTCGCGCTGCGGGTCCTCGCCGGCATGGCGGCCGGCGGCGTGATCCCGACCTCGCTCGGCATGATCGGCGACCGGGTCGCAATGGCAAGCCGCCAGGTCGCGATCAGCCGCTTCCTGGCGGCGGTGATCCTCGGCCAGCTCGCGGGCTCCTCGGTCTCCGGCCTGCTTGCCGCCTGGATCGGCTGGCGCGGCGTGTTCGCGCTTGCCGCGGCGCTGACGGCGAGCGCGGCGCTCGGGGCGATCTTCGGCTTCGAGAAGAAGGGCCGGCGCCCGCCCGAGCGGCTCAGCCTCGCCGAGGCGCTCGAGCGCTACCGGCGCGTGCTCACGAACCGCCGCGCGCGCTTCCTCTATGCCTTCGTGTTCGTCGACGGCATGGCCTTCTTCGCGCTTCTGCCCTATGTCGCGCCGAACCTCGAGGCGCGCGGGGAGGGGGGACCGTTCGAAGCCGGGCTCGTGCTCGCGGGCTTTGCCCTCGGCGGTCTCCTCTACTCGGCGCTCGTCACCTGGCTCCTGCGCGTGCTCGGGCTCGGGCGGATGTTCGTGATCGGCGGAGTGGCGGCGGGCGCCGCCTTCCTCGGCCTGGCTCTTGGTCACGGCTGGGTCGTCGACGCCGTCCTGATGGTCGCGCTCGGCACCGCCTTCTACATGATCCACAACTCGTATCAGACGCAGGTGACCGAGGTCGTGCCGGACGCCCGCGCCTCCGCGATCGCCTTCCACGCCTTCTCGTTCTTCATCGGGCAGGCGCTTGGCGTCGCGCTGTTCGGGGCAGGCATCGGGACGCTCGGCTGGACGGCAAGCCTGGCGATCGCCGCCGCCACCGCGGTCGCGCTCGGCGCCGTCTCGGCCTGGATCCTGGTCTGGGGCCCGCAGCCGGGAAGACGCTAAAACGCGCGCGCCGCCGTTAAGCGGGGGGTAGGCCCGAGCTGCTAGCGTTGCGTCCAGGACGACCAATTCGAGCCGACCATGCCAATCATCGCCATTGTCCTGAGCGGGGTCGTGAG
Source organism: Microvirga sp. (assembly GCA_036742625.1). Taxonomy (GTDB): domain Bacteria; phylum Pseudomonadota; class Alphaproteobacteria; order Rhizobiales; family Beijerinckiaceae; genus JAJKJG01. The sequence goes on along the minus strand of DAINQO010000219.1, from coordinate 3,296 downwards.
CGGGCCGTTCCTGTGGCTTACCCGCGGCGGCGGCCTGGAGCAGATCGACCAGCTGCTTCGCGAGCGGCGGGATCGAAAACGCCGCCAGAAGGCGCTAGAGCAGCAGAGCCTCGCGCCCTTGCGCGCCCTCAAGGACCCGCGCGATGCCGCGGCGGTGCTGATGGTCGCCGTCGCGGAGGCGCGCGGCGTCATGACGCCGGAGCAGGAAACCCTGGTACAGGAGCGGATGGCCAGCGTCCTCGGCTTTGCCAACGCGGAAATCGGCGCCCGCTCGTCTATGCCCGCCACGCGGCGAGGCAGGCGCCCTCGATCGACGCCATTGTCGCGGACCTGACCGACCTCGTCCGCGAGAAGCTCTCGCGCGCCGAGCGCCGCGAGCTCGAAACCATGCTGGACGAGGTCGCGGCGCTCCACGGCGGCCCGACCGACGAGCAGGAGAGGGCGATCGCGCTCGCGTCCCGGCGTCTCGCCGCGGCCGCCTGACCTAGCCGCGCCCGCGGTAGGGGGCGACGCCGGGATCGGGCAGCCACACGGTCTTCGGAGGCTCGCCGGTCTGCCAGAACACGTCGATCGGCATGCCGCCGCGCGGGTACCAGTAGCCGCCGATGCGCAGGTAGCGCGGCTCGAGCAGCGCCGCCAGCCGCTTGCCGATCGCGACGGTGCAATCCTCGTGGAAGGCACCGTGGTTGCGGAAGCTGTTGAGGAAGAGCTTGAGCGATTTCGACTCGACGAACCAGCGGTCGGGCACGTAGTCGATCACGAGAAGCGCGAAGTCCGGCTGGCCGGTCACCGGACAGAGCGACGTGAACTCGGGCGCGGTGAAACGGGCGAC
>DAINQO010000219.1:0-2364 GCA_036742625.1 Microvirga sp. | reverse complement strand
CCCAAGCCGCACGTCCGGAGCCCGCGCATGACCGCGATCGTCGATATCGTCGCCCGCCAGATCCTCGACAGCCGGGGCAATCCGACGGTCGAGGTCGACGTGGTGCTCGAGGACGGGTCGATGGGCCGCGCCGCGGTGCCGTCGGGCGCCTCGACCGGCGCGCACGAGGCGGTCGAGCTGCGCGACGGCGACAAATCGAAGTTCCTGGGCAGGGGCGTCACCAAGGCCGTTGCGGCGGTCAATGGCGAGATCCTCGATCATGTCGGCGGCATGGAGGCGGAGGACCAGATCGCCGTCGACCAGGCGATGGTCGATCTCGACGGCACGCCGAACAAGGCGCGTCTCGGCGCCAACGCGATCCTCGGCGTCTCGCTCGCCGTCGCGAAGGCGGCGGCCGAGGCCGCGGCGCTGCCGCTTTATCGCTACGTCGGCGGGACGCAGGCGAGGGTGCTGCCGGTGCCGATGATGAACATCGTCAATGGCGGCGCGCACGCCGACAATCCGATCGATTTCCAGGAGTTCATGGTCATGCCGATCGGCGCGTCGTCATTCGCCGAGGGCGTGCGCATCGGCTCCGAGGTGTTCCACACCCTGAAGAAGGCGCTGAAGGACGCCGGCCACAACACCAATGTCGGCGACGAGGGCGGCTTCGCCCCCGACCTGCCCACGGCCGAGGCGGCGCTCGATTTCGTCATGCAGGCGATCAAGGCGGCGGGCTACAGGGCCGGGCACGACGTCGTCCTGGCGCTCGATTGCGCCGCAACCGAATTTTTCAAGGATGGCGCCTATCGCTATGACGGGGAAGGAAAAACCCGCGACCGCGGAGAACAGGCCCGGTACCTGGCAAAGCTCGTCGACGGCTACCCGATCGTGTCGATCGAGGACGGCATGGCCGAGGACGATTGGGAGGGCTGGAAGGCGCTCACCGGTCTTGTCGGCGACAAATGCCAGCTCGTCGGAGACGACCTCTTCGTGACCAATGTCGAGCGGCTCGCCCGCGGCATCGAGCGCGGCATCGCGAATTCGATCCTCGTCAAGGTGAACCAGATCGGCACGCTGACCGAGACCTTGTCGGCCGTCGATATGGCGCATCGCGGCGGCTACACCGTCGTGATGTCGCACCGTTCCGGCGAGACCGAGGACGCGACCATCGCCGACCTCGCGGTCGCGACGAATTGCGGGCAGATCAAGACCGGCTCGCTCGCCCGCTCCGACCGGACCGCGAAATACAACCAGCTCATCAGGATCGAGGAGGAGCTGGGAGCCTCGGCCCGCTACGCCGGCCGAGGCGCGCTGAAGGCGCTCGCTGCCGAGATCGGGCGGACGCCCTGAACGGCCGGCGATCCTGTGATCCCCTTCTCCTGCGATCATTGGGCCGGCCCCTGAGCGGCGGGCTCGATCGGTCGCGGCGGGCGTGAGAACGGCGTCGATGAACCGCCGCCTCGGCATCCTCGCCATGCTCGGTGCGGTCGCGATCTACGGCGCCAACTTCGGCATCAGCCGGCACGCGCTCCTGAACGGCCTCACCCCGGACGATCTCGTGGCGCTGCGCTACGGCATCGCCGGCACGCTGCTGCTGCCGGTCTTCATCCGGCGCGGCGTCGCCGATTGCGCCGGTATCGGCTGGCGGCGCGGCATCGTGCTCGCGATCATGAGCGGCGTGCCGATGGCGCTCCTCATGAACACCGGTCTTGCGATGGCACCGGCCTCGCACGCGGCCGCCATCGGCCCGGGCACGGTCACGGTCATCGGGGTCATCGGCAGCATGGTCCTGTTCGGCGTCAAGCCTTCGCGGCCGATCGTGATCGGGATCGGCGTCGTGCTCGCAGGACTGGCGGCCATCGGCGTCGCCGGCTCGCGGACCGGCGGCCCGTCGATCCTCGTCGGCGATCTCCTCTTCCTCGCGACCGGCCTGCTGTGGGGCTTCTACCCGCTGCTGCTGCAGAAGTGGAACGTCGGCGCGATGACCTCGACCGCGATCGTGTCGGTGCTCTCGCTCGTCTACATCCCGGTCTACGCGCTGCTCCTGACGCCGCGGATCCTCGCGGTCGACCCATGGGTCGTGCTGTTCCATGGCATCAACCAGGGCCTTCTCAACGTCATCCTCGGGCTGTGGCTGTGGGGCCATGCGGTGCGCGTCCTTGGCGCCGCGACGGCGCAGCGCTTCCCGCCGCTGATCCCCGTCGCCGGGACGCTGCTCGCGATCCCGATCCTCGGCGAGTGGCCGCCGCCGCTGCAGGCGGTCGGCGTGGCGCTCATCGTTGCGGGCCTCGGGCTCGCAGCGTTCTCGGGATGGTTTCGACGCAATCCCTAACCCGTCCTTAACCATCACCTGCGAGCCTCGCCGACATGGTCGTGAAGCGC
>DAINQO010000218.1:0-5296 GCA_036742625.1 Microvirga sp. | reverse complement strand
GCGAGGTGATAGGGCGGGCAGGCGGCGGTGCCGAGCGTCAGGATCTTCTCCTTGAGGAACGGCATCAGCCGCGCCTTCGTCAGCACCGCCGGCGTCGCCTGGTAGAGGAAGGTCTTGTTCGCCGAGCCGCCGCCCTTCGCGACGAACAGGAACTTGTAGGCGTCCTCACCCTCGGCATAGATCTCGATCTGCGCCGGCAGGTTCGAGCGCGTGTTGACCTCCTCGAACATCGACAGCGGCGCGACCTGCGAGTAGCGCAGGTTCTTCTTCAGGTAGGCGTCGCGGATACCTTCGGCGATCGCACCCTCGTCCGTGCCGTCGGTGACGATCGCCCTGCCCTTCTTGCCCATGACGATCGCGGTGCCGGTGTCCTGGCACATCGGCAGGACGCCGCCGGCGGCGATGTTCGCGTTCTTCAGAAGGTCGTAGGCGACGAACTTGTCGTTTCCCGTCGCCTCGGGATCGTCGAGGATCGCGGCGAGCTGGCGAAGGTGCCCCGGCCGCAGGAGATGGTTGATGTCGACCATCGCCTCCTCGGTGAGCCGCCGGATCGCTTCGCGCTCGACGACGACGATCTCGCGCGCGCCGAGCCGCTCGACGCGCACGCCGTCGGCGGTGAGCTTGCGGTAGGGCGTCGGGTCCGGGCCGAGCGGGAACAGCTCGCGATGGACATAGGCCGGCTCGGCGGACATTGCGGGCGGCACTCCGGCAGTGGTGGCGGGACGGCGCGCTTGTAACGGCTCCCCGCCGCCGCCGCTACTCCGCGGCGACGCGAAGCGGAAGGCGCACGTCGACCTCATCGTAGGGCACTTCCGGCCGGATCGACCCCCGCGGACCGCGCTTCAACGCGACGAGCCCGTAGAGCTCCATGGTCTTGAGCGTGCGCGACAGGTTCGACACCTCGCGCCCGGTCAGGTCGGCGAGGGCCTGAAGAGACTGCGGGCGCGCATCGCTAATCCGCGCCAGGAGCTCCCGGTTCTTGTTCGAAAGCACCTTTCCGAGGCTCTCGGCGGAGGGGAACCAGATCTTCGGCTCATCGCTCGCGGGCTTCACCTCGCCGCGGGCGATCGCCATGCTGCGCGCCTTCATCTCCTCGACGCTGGCGATGCCGATCCGAAGCGTCCGGCGAGCGCTCGCTTTCTTCATCGCCCTATCCCCCGTTCGGCCAGCAATCCTTCCATCGCCTTCGGGCGATCCGCCTCACGTTAAGCCGCCCTTGGCGCGCTCGTCTGGCTGAGCACGGCGTAGAGCGCGTCGGCGTCGCGGGTCTTGCGGATGCGGTCGAGCATGCCGGGCTCGCGCAGCGCCCGCGCGACGCGGGCGAGCGCCTTGAGATGGTCGGCGCCGGCGCCCTCGGGCGCGAGCAGCAGGAACAGGACGTCGACCGGCTGCCCGTCGAGCGCCTCGAAATCGATCGGCTTGTCGAGCCGCGCCGCGAGCCCGAACAGGTGCGCGAGCCCGGCGAGCTTGCCGTGCGGGATGGCGATGCCCTCGCCGATGCCGGTCGAGCCGAGGCGCTCGCGCTGCAGCAGCGTGTCGAAGACGGCGCGCTCGTCGAGGCCGGTGAGGCGCGCCGCATGCGCGGCGAGCTCGTGCAGCGCCTGCTTCTTGCCGGGAACGCGCATCGCCGGAACGACCGCCTCGGGCGTCAGGAATTCGAGCAGGGGCATCGAAGGATCACTCGCCGCCGCGTCGCGGCGCCTTATCGGTGTTGGTGCAACGCAATCTTCAGGCCAGGGCGGCCCGGTTCAGGACCGCCCCTCCGGCGGGTCGATCCAGCCGATCGCCCCGTCATGGCGGCGATAGACGACGTTCACCCGGCCGGTGCCGGCGTGGTGGAACACGACGGCGGGGGCGCCGGTGAGATCGAGCTCGAGGACGGCGTCGCTGACGGAGAGCCGGTGGATCGGCCGCGTCGTCTCGGCGATGACGACGGGGTGGTATTCGCCGTCCTCGACAAGCTCGTCGGCGGGCGATTCGAGGACCGCATAGGCGCCCTCGAGCGACCCGTCCGGCCGCTTCCCGGTCCCGGCCGGGCGGTCCTTCAGCCGCCGCTTGTAGCGCCGCAGGCGCTTCTCGATGCGCTCGGCCGTCTGGTCGAAGCTCGCATAGGCGTCCGGCGCCGCGCCCGAGGCTTCGAGCGTGATCCCAGAGGTGAGGTGCAGCACGCACTCGGTGCGGAACCCGGCGCCGTCCTTGGCGACCGTGACATGGCCCGAATAGTCGCCGTCGAAGTACTTCCCGAGCGCGCTCGCGACGCGGGCCTCGACCTGGCCGCGCAGCGCCTCGCCGACGTCGAGATTCTTGCCGGAGACCCGCAAGCCCATCAATCGTCCCTCCCGCCTGCCCGGCCGCGATTCGGGGGCTCTTGATCCCTCGCCCACGTGGCGCCGGCGTGGCGACCGCGTGGCGGCCCGCCGCCGGCCGGGGCTGCACCTTGCGATGTGGGTTAGGACGCGGCGCTTGCCAAGTCCATGGCGGCAGCGCCTGCCGTCGGGCGAGCCGACTGGCTCTCCCGGCGGCGCTCGATCGAGGACGGAATCCGCAGCGATTCGCGGTACTTGGCGACGGTCCGGCGGGCGATGTCGACGCCCTCGCGGCGGAGCTTCTGGACGAGGGCGTCGTCGGACAGGATGCGCGTGCCCTCGGCCTCGACGAGCTGCCGGATGCGGTGCCGCACCGCCTCGGAGGAATGGGCCTCGACCCCGGCGGCGCCCGGGATCGCGGCGGTGAAGAAGTACTTCATCTCGAAGGTGCCGCGGTTCGTCCCGATCGCCTTGTTCGAGGTCACCCGCGACACCGTCGATTCGTGCATGCCGATGGCGTCGGCGATGGTCTTGAGGTTGAGCGGGCGCAGATGCGCGACGCCGTTGGCGAAGAACCCGTCCTGCTGGCGCACGATCTCGCTTGCGACCTTGAGGATCGTCTTCGCCCGCTGCTCGAGCGAGCGGGTGAGCCAGTTCGCGGTCTGCAGGCACTCGGTGATGAAGGCCTTGTCGGCGTCCTTGCTCAGCGTCCGCGAGACCTTGGCGTAGTAGCTCTGGTTCATCAGCACCCGCGGCAGCGTGCCGGAGTTGAGCTCGACGATCCAGCTGCCGTCGGGAGCCGGACGCACGAACACGTCCGGGACGAGGATCTGGACCGGGCTGCCCGCGAAGGCGCGCCCGGGCTTCGGGTCGAGAGCGCGGATCTCGGCGAGCATCTCGGCCAGATCCTCGTCGTCGACGCCGCAGAGGCGCTTCAGGGCCGGAAAATCGCGCTTCGCGACGAGGTCGAGCCGCCCGACGAGGGCCGCCATCGCCGGGTCGAAGCGGTTCTGCTCCCGGAGCTGGATCGTCAGGCACTCGGCGAGGTCGCGCGCCGCGACGCCTGAGGGCTCGAAGCCCTGGACGAGCCGCAGCACCCGCTCGACCGTCGCCGACTCGGCCCCGAGACGATCGGCGATGTCCGCGACGGTTTCGGTCAGGTAGCCGGCCTCGTTCACGGCGTCGACGAGATGGCGCCCGATCAGGCGCTCGGCCGGGTCGACGGTCGCAAGATCGAGCTGCGCCGCGAGGTGGTCGTGCAGGCTTGCCTCGCTCGCGAGCGTCGCCTCGAAGTCCGGGGCTTCGCCGTCGAGGCCGCCGCCGCCGGCGTTCGACCACGGCGACGCGGTGAGCGTGACGGCGTCGCCGCCGGCCGGCGGGGCGCGGTCCGGCACCTCGTCCTGGAAGACGTTCTCGAAGCTCGTGTCGTGCTCGCCTTCGAGCTCGGCCCGGCTCGCGCCGCGATCCTCGGTGAGCCAGTTGTCGGCCGGCGCGTCGCCCTCGCCGGCGTCGCCGCCGTCGCCCTCGGAAGGCTCGGCGGAAGGGGAATCTTCATGAGCCGGGCCTAGGGTCTCGGGCGGCCCTTCCTCCTCGACCCGCTCGAGCAGCGGGTTGCGCTCGAGCTCGGCGTCGACATAGGCGGCAAGGTCGAGATGGGAGAGCTGGAGCAGCTTGATCGCCTGCAGGAGCTGCGGCGTCATCACCAGGGACTGGCCCTGGCGAATTTCCAACCGCTGCGACAAAGCCATCCCGACACCCCTTGGCGGACGGGCGACGCCCTCCGCGGCATGCTTTTTGCATAAACTTGTTGAGGTTTTCTATAGACGGTCTGCGAAAGCCGTCAAACGCGACCAACGTCGCAGGCGCCGGATGTCCCCAGCCGGAAGCGCCGCAGGCTCGTTTTACGGGGTCAGGTGGCCGAATCGGCGAGGATGTGCCGGCTGCGGCGCACCGTGATCCGCCGGTCCGGGCGCTCGCTCGACGCCGCCGTGAAGATCGCGCGGGCCAGCGCGATGCCGGACGCCCGCCCCAGCACCTGCTCGACACCGGCGCGATCGGCCGCATGCCACAGCTCGACATGGTACGGGAGGGCGTCGCCCGGCTGCGGCCGATCGCTCATCCGCAAGACCTTCTGCGACTGATCCGGCCGATGCGCGTTCATCGCGGACGCCCCCGGCATGGCGGATGCGGGCGTCTTCAATGCCCGGGCCCGTTCCAGCGCGAGACGATACGGTGCTTGTGACGCAGCGTGATGTAGCGTTGCGGCAGCTCGCGCGTCGCGGCGTAGAACGCCGCATAACCGATGCCGCCGCTCGCCGTCACCGCCAAGACCTGCTCGACCGCGGTCCGGGCCTCGTTCCAGAGCTCGACCCGGAACGGCAGGTCCTCGCGCCCGGCGGGGTCCGGGGAGGAAGCCGGGGCGCCCGGCCCGCCGTTCTCCTCGGGGTCGCCGGACGATCCGAGCCGGTGCAGCGCGCCGGCGGCAAGCGGCGCCGACAGCCGCCGCGGAAGGGAAAGGCGTCTCGCGTTCATGGCATTGGCCGGCCGCAGAGAGGGCTCGGGTTGTCTCGGTCGGAGCGTAGCGCTATGGGTCCCCCAAGGGGCGTGGTATACGGCGTGATGTCGGCTCTGACCGCATCGCGCTTGCCGCAGAGCATATGCGTTGACCGCTGAAGCACAATCCCCCGCCATCGACGACGGCCTGCGGCTCCAGCTGCTGATCGACGCCGTCACCGATTATGCGATCTACATGCTCGATCCGGCCGGCTACGTCGTCAGCTGGAACTCCGGCGCGCAGAAGCTCAAGGGCTATCGGCCGAGCGAGATCATCGGCCAGCATTTCTCGAAGTTCTTCATGCCCGAGGACCAGGCCGCCGGCCGGCCGGCGAAGGCCCTCCGGGAGGCGGAGGCGAAAGGGCATTTCGAGGCCGAAGGCTGGCGGGTCCGCAAGGACGGCAGCCGCTTCTGGGCGAACGCCGTCGTCGAGCCGA
>DAINQO010000217.1:0-5345 GCA_036742625.1 Microvirga sp. | reverse complement strand
GGCCAGTTCACGCCGCGCCAGCATCTCGGCTTCGAGTTCGCCGCCTGGTATTGGCACTTCGTCGACGTGGTGTGGCTGTTCCTGTTCTCCTGCATCTATGTCTGGGCGGCCGGCGCCCATGCGGGCGCCGGCGGGCACTGACGAAAGCCCGGGCGAGAGCCTATGATGATGGGCGGCGCGAGCCGCCCTTCGCTTTTCCGGAGCGAGCCATGCCCGACTCTCCCCCTGCCGTCGAGGAGCGCAACAGCAGCCCGCAGTGGATCCTGTCCGTCGCGGTGCGGTCGGCCTGCCCGCGCTGTGGCAAGGGAAAGCTGTTCCAAGGCTTCCTGACGCTCGCCAAGCGCTGCAACCTCTGCGGCCTCGACTATTCCTTCGCCGACCCGGCGGATGGCCCGGCGTTCTTCGTCATGATGCTGATGGGCGTTCCGGCAACCGCCATCGGCCTTTGGATCGAGCTGACCTATGACCCGCCGCTCTGGGTTCACGCCGTCACCACCCTCCCCGTGATCCTGATCCTGTGCATCCTGCCCCTGCGCTTCGTCAAAGGCGGGCTCGTCGCCAGCCAGTACGTCAACAAGGCGGAAGAGGCCCGGTTCACGATCGAGCCGAAGAACCCGAGTTAATCTCGATCGAGTCCTCCATCGTGCTCGGGAATGGTGCTTCAGGCACGGCTGCGACGGCGCAATCCTTGCGGCGGCTGATCGTGCCGGCGCTTGCGGCGATGATGGGGGTCGCCGGGCTCGTGTCGCTCGGCACGTGGCAGCTGCAGCGCCGGGCCTGGAAGCTCGACCTGATCGAGAAGATCGAGGCGCGCGCCTACGGCACGCCGGGCGCGATCCTGCCGGAGGCCGAATGGCCGCGCTGGTCGTCCGAAGAGGAGGAATACCGGCGCGTGCGCGTGAGCGGGCGCTTCCTGCACGAGCATGAGGTTGCCGTGCACGGCCTCATGCCGGGCGGCCAACGCGGGCAGCCGGTCCAGGGGTTCTACCTTTTGACGCCCTTGCGGCTCGCGGACGGCTCCAAGGTGATCGTGAACCGCGGCTTCGTGCCGACGCAGCTGCGCGACCCGGCAAGCCGGCCCGAGTCGCAGGCGCAGGCCGAGGCGACCGTGACGGGGCTCGTGCGCAGCCCGGAGAAGCGGACCTCGTTCAGGCCCGAGAACGATCCGAGCCGCGACGCCTGGTACATCCGCGACCCGGCAGAGGTCGCGCAGGCCAAGGGCCTCGACCGCGTCGCGCCCTTCCTCATCGACGCCGGCGACACCCCCAATCCGGGCGGCTGGCCGAAGGGCGGCCAGACGCGGCTCACGATGACGAACGATCATCTCGGCTATGCGCTGACCTGGTACGGGCTCGCGCTCGCTCTCGCCGCGGTCTTCGCAATGCTGGTCTGGCGCCATTTCCGGCCGGGGCCGCCTGAGCTTGTTCCTTCCCGCCCGGACGCCTAAGGTCCGCGCCCGATCACCCCCAAGGCCTTCCGTGCTGCACGTCTCCACCCGCGGCGAGGCGCCCGCGATCAGCTTCACCGACGCGCTCCTTGCCGGTCTTGCCCGCGACGGCGGCCTCTACGTGCCGGAGTGCTGGCCGGCGCTTTCGCGCGACGCCATCGCGGCTTTCGCCGGCAGCCGCTACGCCGAGGTCGCGAAGGCCGTCATGGGCGCGCTCGTCGACGGCGAGATCGCCGCGCCCGATCTTGCCCGCATGATCGCGGCGGCCTACGCCCCGTTCCGCCACCCGTCGGTGGCGCCGCTCGTCCAGATCGGCGACAACCTCTTCGTCCTCGAGCTTTTCCACGGCCCGACGCTCGCCTTCAAGGACGTGGCGATGCGTCTGTTGGCGCAGCTCATGGATCACGCCCTAAAGGCGCGCGGCGGCCGCGCCACCATCGTCGGCGCGACCTCGGGCGACACCGGCAGCGCGGCTGTCGACGCCTTCACCGGGCTCGACCAGGTCGACGTCTTCATCCTGTACCCGCACGGGCGCGTCTCCGACGTGCAGCGGCGGCAGACGACGACCGTCGACGCTGCCAACGTGCAGGCCATCGCCGTCGACGGCACCTTCGACGATTGCCAGGCGCTCGTGAAGGCGATGTTCAACCACGCGGGCTTCCGCGACGCGCTCCAGCTCTCCGGCGTGAACTCGATCAACTGGGCCCGCATCGCCGCGCAGACGGTCTATTACTTCACCGCCGCGGTGGCGCTCGGGGCGCCGCATCGTCCGGTGTCGTTCTCGGTGCCGACCGGTAATTTCGGCGACGTGCTCGCCGGCTTCGTCGCCAAGCGCATGGGGCTGCCGGTCGAGCGGCTGATGGTCGCGACCAACGCCAACGACATCCTCGACCGCGCGCTCACCAGCGGCCGTTACGAGATCCGCGGCGTGACGCCGACGACCTCGCCATCGATGGACATCCAGGTGTCGTCGAACTTCGAGCGCCTGCTGTTCGAGGCGAACGACCGCGACGCCGCCGCGGTGCGCGGGCTCATGGCGGGCCTGTCGCAGTCGCGCTCCTTCGCGATCGCGCCCGAGCCGCTCGCCCGCATCCGCCGGGATTTCGCCTCCGCGGCGGTCGACGAGGAAACGGTCGCGCAGGAGATGCGGCGCACCTACGGCGCCGCCGGCTACCTCCTCGACCCGCACACGGCAGTCGGCGTCCACGCCGGCCGGGCGCTCATCGACGACGACCCGCGGACGCCGGTCATCGCGCTGTCGACCGCCCATCCGGCGAAATTCCCCGACGCCGTCGAGCGCGCGACGGGCGTGCGGCCGGCGCTGCCGCCGCATCTCGCCGAGCTGATGGACCGGCCGGAGCGCTTCGCGCGCCTCGCGAACGACCAAGCCGCGGTCGAGCGCTTCATCCGCGAGCGCGCCCGGGTGGTGACGGAAAGGGCCGCATGAACCAGCATTTCGTCCGCGAGGCCGACCTCGAGCTCGAGGTCACGACGCTCCCGAACGGCCTGACGGTCGTGACCGAGCGCATGCCCTACATCAAGACGGCGACGCTCGGCGTCTGGGTCGGGGCGGGGTCGCGCAACGAGCGCGAGGCCGAGCACGGCCTCTCGCACCTCATCGAGCACATGGCCTTCAAGGGCACGCGCCGCCGCTCCGCGCGCCGGATCGCCGAGGACATCGAGAACGTCGGCGGCGAGATCAACGCCGCGACCTCGGTCGAGTTCACGAACTACACGGCGCGCGTCCTCGGCGAGACCATCGGCGTCGCGCTCGACGTGCTCGGCGACATCCTGACCGAGTCGAGCTTCGAGGAGAGCGAGCTCGCGCGCGAGAAGGGCGTCATCCTGCAGGAATACGCGGCCGTCGAGGACGACCCGGACGATCTCGTCTTCGACGCCTTCATGGAGACGGCCTTCGCCGGCCAGGCGATCGGACGTCCGATCCTCGGCCGGCCCGAGACCATCAAATCCTTCGATGGCGGCACCATCCGGGCCTTCATGGCGCGCGAATACGCGCCTGAGCGCATGGTGCTCGCCGCCGCCGGCGACGTGCGCCACGACGGCGTCCTCGCCGCCGCCGAGCGCCACTTCGGAACCCTGCCCGAGGCGCCCCGGGACGGCGCCGCGCCGGCGTCCTACACCGGCGGCGAGCGGCGCATGCAGCGCCGGCTCGAGCAGGCGAGCCTCGTCCTCGGGCTGCCCGGCTGCTCCTTCAAGGACCCGGTCTATTACGCGACCCACATGTTCGCCCATGTGCTCGGCGGCGGGCTGACCTCGCGGCTTTGGCACGAGGTCCGCGAGCAGCGCGGCCTCGCCTACGAGATCGGCGCCTTCCACTGGCCGTTCTCCGACACCGGGCTCTTCGGCATCAGCGCCGGAACCGCCGCCTCCGACCTCGTCGAGCTCGTCGAGGTGACGCTCGACTGCGCCCGCGCCGCCGTCGCCGACATCGACGAGACCGAGGTCGCGCGGGCGAAGACGCAGCTCAAGGTGGCGCTGCTCGCGGCGCTCGAGAGCCCGGCCGGCCGGATCGAGCGCAACGCCCGCCAGCTTCTCGCCTGGGGCCGCGTCATCCCGAGCGAGGAGATCGTCGCCAAGGTCGACGCCGTCACCGTCGACGAGGTCAGGATCGCCGGCGCGCGCCTTCTTGCCGGGGCGCCGACCGTCGCGGCGATCGGCCCGGTCCGCAAGCTGCCGCCCCTGCCGCAGATCGCGGCGCGCCTGCGCGGCTGACGCGACGCGTCGCGATTTGGCCTCAAAGCGCGACCAAGCAGGACAACGCGGCAGCACGCTCCAGGCAAACGCCGGGCCCGGTTTCCTCGGGGGACAGCCGAGGGCCTCGGGGCTCCTCGCCTTGCCCTCAAGCTTGACCACCGATACCACTTGGCTCGAACCGTTTTGATGTGCGGACGAGAGAACCACGCGTTGCGCATCGTCCATCTCGCCGTCGCACTCCTCGCCGGGAGTCTCGCGCTCTTCGCGTCCGCGCCGCCGGCGCGGGCGGTCGAAGCGGTTCGGGTATCGCCCGACGTCCAGGCGATCGACCTCACCCCGGCGATCGAGCGCTACCGCTCGGACGGAGACGAGATCCGCATCTCGACGGCGCCGGGGCGCGACGGCATCGTGCGCCGCATCGCGGTCAAGGCGCGCGAAACCGGAACCCGGCCGGACTGGATCGTCTTCGCGCTGACGAACGACACCGATGAGCAGCTCGATCGCCTGCTCGTGGCGCCGCATTTCAGGCTCGTCGGCTCGGGCGTGATCTGGCCCGATCTCGGCGGCTCGCGCATCGCCGCGATCACCGCGAGCCAGGGCATCCGGCCCGAGCGCGAGGACTCGACCGAGGCCGACGTGTTCCTGATGACCCTCGATCCCGGCACGACCGTCACCTTCGTCGCCGAGCTCAACAGCCCGAACGTGCCGCAGATCTACCTCTGGGACACCGACAGCTACCGCAAGAAAACCACCGGGCTCACCCTCTACAAGGGCATCATCATCGGCATCGCCGGGCTGCTCGCGCTGTTCCTGACCATCGTCTTCGTCGTCAAAGGGGCGCTGATCTTCCCGGCGGCGGCGGCGCTCGCCTGGGCGGTCCTTGCCTATGCCTGCATCGATTTCGGCTTCTTCCAGCGCGTCTTCCCGGTGACCGAGGCGGCGGAGCGGATCTACCGCGCCGCCGCCGAGGCGGTGCTCGCGGCGACGCTCCTCGTGTTCTTGTTCGCCTATCTCAACCTCAACCGCTGGCACGTCCGCTACGGCCACGTCACCTTCTTCTGGCTCATCTTCCTCGCGGCGCTCGTCGGCCTCGCGGTCGTCGATCCGCCGGTCGCCTCCGGCGTCGCCCGCATCTCGATCGCGGCGGTCGCCGGCGTCGGCTTCCTCCTCGTCGTGCATCTCG
>DAINQO010000216.1:0-5350 GCA_036742625.1 Microvirga sp. | reverse complement strand
GGCCCTCGGCATGCGCATCCGGGAGCCAGGCGTGCAGCGGTGCGAGGCCGACCTTGGTCCCGTATCCGAGCAGCAGAAAGATGAAGGCGAGGTTCAGGAGCGCGGGGTCGAAGCCAGAGGCGTTGGCGATCAGGATCGTCCAGGTCATCGCGTCGACGCCTTCGCCGACGACCGGACGGGCCGCCATATAGACGAGGATCGTTCCGAAGAGCGCGAGCGCGATCCCGACGCTGCCGAGGATGAAGTATTTCCAGGCCGCCTCGAGCGCCTCCGAGGTCCGGTAAATGCCGACCATGAGAACGGTCGTCAGCGTCGCGAGCTCGACCGCGACCCACATCAGCCCAATCGAGTTGGCCACGAGCGCGAGGTTCATGCCGAACATCATCGTCTGGTACATGGCGTGGTAGAAACGCAGATAGGCCGGCGTCAGCCGCCCGATTTCGATCTCGTGCGCGATGTAGCTGGCGCTGAACACGCTGGTGGTGAAGCCGACGAACGTGTTGAGCACGATGAATACGACATTGAGGTCGTCGACATGGAGATACTGCCCGGGGGCCGGCCGCTCGAAGAACAGCAGCACCGCCGCGCCGAGCGTGACGAGGCTTGCGATGACGTTGAGCCGCGCCGAAAGCACATACCCGGGCAGGACGATCAGGATGGTCGCCGCCGCGATCGGCACCAGCAGAACCGCGCCGAGCGCGTCGAGGCCGAGGAAGCTCATCGCCGCTCGCCCCGGAAGCGGTCGAGCGCATGCACGTCGACCGTGTCGAAGCGCTCGCGGATGCGGAACAGGAAGATGCCGATGACGATGAAGGCGATCAGGATCGAAAACGCGACGCTGATCTCGACGACGAGCGGCATGCCCTTGGCGCCGGTTGCCGCGAGGATGAGGCCGTTCTCGAGCGACATGAAGCCGACCACCTGGCTCACGGCGTTGCGGCGCGTCACCATCATGAGCAGGCCGAGCAGTACCACGGCGAGCGCGAAGGCGAGGTCCTCGCGGGCGAGCGGGTCGGCGCCCGGGGTGACGCGCAGCATCACCACCATCGAGAGCGCGACGAGCCCCATGCCGGCGAGCATCGTCGCTCCGATGCCCACCACGGTCTCGACTTCGCGGTGGATGCCGAGGCGGACCACCATGCGATGGAGCGCGAGCGGGACGACGATCGCCTTAAAGACGAGGGCGATCGCCGCCGTGACGTAGAGATGGGGCGCGTGCTGCACGTTCGCCTGCCAGGCGACCGAGAGCGTCAGCACGAGGGCGTGGATCGCGAAGATGTTCAGGAGGGCATAGAGCCGGTCCTGATACAGCATCGTGAAGCTGACGAGGACGAGCCCGCCGGCGAGGAGGTGCGCGAGGTCGAAGGCGAAACGATCCATGTCAGAAGCTTCGCGAGACGAACAGCAACAGGGTCGCGAGGAGGCCGAGCATCAGCGCCGCGCCGAGAAATTCCGGCACGCGGAAGACGCGCATCTTGGCGATTGAGGTTTCGAAGAAAGCGAGGGCGAAACCCGCCGCGCCGAGCTTGAGCACATAGGCCGCCGCGCCGGCCGCGTAGGCACCGAGGTGGCGCCCTTCCGGGGCGAGGCCCCACGGCATGAACACGCAGGCGATGAGGGAGATGTAGAGCAGGAGCTTGAGCGCCGCCGCGAGCTCGATCATCGCCAGGTGGCGGCCGGAATACTCGAGCACCATCGCCTCGTGGACCATAGTCAGCTCGAGATGGGTCGTGGGGTTGTCGACCGGAATGCGGGCGTTCTCGGCGATGCCAACGATGATAAGGGCGACGAGGCCGAGCCCGAGCGAGACGCGCAGGCCGACCTGCGGCGACAGCATGTAGGCGGCAACCGTCGAGAGCTGGGTCGAGCCCGCAACGAGCGCAAGCGTGAACACGATCATCAGCATGGCCGGCTCGGCGAGCGATGCAATCATCACCTCGCGGCTCGAGCCGATGCCGCCGAAGCTCGTGCCGACGTCGAGCCCGGCGAGCGCGGTGAAGAAGCGGGCCCCCGCCAGAAGGGCGATGATGGCGATGAGGTCCGCGGACCAGCTGAAGAGGAGGCCGGTCGCGAAGGTCGGCACGAGCGCCGCCGCGACCCAGGTCGTCGCGAAGATGACATAGGGCGCGGCGCGGAACAGCCAGGAGGCGTTGTGGGCGATCACCACCTCCTTGCGCAGCAGCCGGGCGAGATCGCGGTAGGGCTGGAACACGGATGCGCCGCGGTGCTGGGTCAGCCGGGCCTTCGCCTTGCGCACGACGCCGGTCAGAAGCGGGGCGAGCGCGATCACGAGCGTCATTTGCGCGAGCTGCACGAGCAGATCGAGGATCACGACCATGCCGCCAGCACCAGGAGCAAGAAGACAAGGGCGCCGAAGACGAGCGCGAGATAGCGCCGGATGGTCAGGAACTGCAGATTGTTCAGGAGGCCGGCGGCAGCGTCGATCCCGCGCACGATCGGCAGGTAGAGGGTCTCCCAGATAAGGTCGCGGAATTCGGCGGCGAAGAGCGCGGGGCGGAGCGATCCCGGCGGCGGCATCTCGACCGTATCCCGGGCGAGGAAGCCGACATTGGCGAAGACCCGGCGAAGCGGCTGGGCGAAGCTGCTTGCGCTGTATTGCGTCCCCGGCGTCGCATCCGGAAAGCCGCAGTCCCACGGGTCCGACCGGCGCAACGCATGCGAGGCGAGGCGGTGGATGGCGAAGGCGCTGAGCCACGCCGACGACGCGATGAAGAGGAAGACGAGGAGGCCGTTGTAGGAGCTGCGGCTCTCGGCCACCGGCACGATGGTGAGCCATGGCAGCTCGGTCTGTCGCGGCATGCGCGCGCCGGCGAGCTGTCCGACAGAGGGCGCAAAGAAATCGATCAGCAGACCCGGCAGGATGCCGGCGAGAAGGCACAGGACGGCGAGAATCGCCATTGCGGCGAGCGAGAACCGGTCGACCTCGCGCGCAGCCGCGGCGGCCGCGCCGCGCGGGCGGCCGAGGAAGGTCAAGCCGAAGGCGCGCACGAAGCACGCTCCGGCGAGCGCCGCCGCAAGCGCCAAGAGCGCGCCCACGGCCGGGATCATGAGCTTGAGGCCCCATTGCGGGATCTGCGGGCTGAGCAGCACCGCCTGGAAGGTCAGCCACTCGGAGACGAAGCCGTTGAAAGGCGGAAGCGCCGAGATTGCCGCCGCGCCGACGAGGAAGGCAAGGCTCGTCGCCGGCATGGGGTGGATGAGCCCGCCGAGGCGGTCGAGGTCGCGGCACCCGGTCGCGGTCAGCACCGCGCCGGCACCGAAGAACAGGAGGCTCTTGAACAGCGCGTGGTTGACGACGTGCATCAGCGCGGCGGTGAGCGCCAGCGCCGCGGCCGAGTCAAGCCGGTTGGCCCGGAAGGCGAGCGCCAGCCCAAGTCCGACGAAGACGATGCCGATGTTCTCGATGGTGCTGTAGGCGAGGAGCTTCTTGAGATCCTGCTCCATCACGGCATAGAGCACGCCGATGAGCGCCGTACCGCCGCCGATGGCGAGCACAACCATGGCCCACCACCATTCCGGCTCGCCGAGGAGGCCGAACACGATCCGCACAAAGCCGTAGATCGCGACCTTGGTCATAACGCCGCTCATCAGCGCCGAGACGTGGCTCGGCGCCGCCGGGTGCGCGAGCGGCAGCCAGACGTGCAGCGGCACGAGGCCGGCCTTCGATCCGGCGCCGAGGAGAACAAGCACCAGGATCAGCCCGGCGAGCGGCCGCGCCTGCCGTCCGGCCTCGATGTCGGCGAAAGCGTAGCCCCCGTCCGGCCCGGCAAGGAGCGCGAAGGCGAGAAGGAGACACAAGGTCCCGAAGCTCGCCATGACGAGGTAGACGTAGCCGGCGCGCAAGTTCTCCGGCTTCTCGTGATGCGCCATGACGAGCGCCCAGGAGGTGAGCGACATGAACTCCCAGGCGAAGAGGAAGGTGAAGGCGTCGTCGGCGAGGACGACGAGGTTCATCCCGGCGAGGAACGCCGGGAAAAACGGCAGGACGCGCATCGGCGCCGGTTCGTGCTCGCCATGGCCGAGCGCATAGAGGCTCGCCGCGGCGCCGCCGAGATTGATGACGGCGAGGAACGCAGCCGCGAGCGGATCGAGGCGGAAGTTCGCGCCGATCCAGGGGAGGCCGAGCGGCAGTGCGAGCCTCTCGGGCGCTGCCTGCATCTGCGCAAGCATTGCGCCGAGCGCAACGAGCGACACCGCGAGGCAGGCACCGTAAACGAGCCGCGAGCCCGGCGGCCGGCCGCCGGCGAAAAGCGACAGGCCGGCGACGGCGATGAGGGCCGCGACGCAGCCGAGGGCCAGCGTCACCTCCCGCGCCTCTGCCGGGACTCGCTCCGGCGGTTGCCCATGAGGCGGACGCCGCGTCCGCCGCCCTCGCTGACGGCGTCATCGCCGATGAGCTCGACGCCAACACCGGCGAGCGCAGCGACGAGCTTCATGAGCGAGTCGACGTTGCCGCGGATCACGTCCTCGCTCGCCTCCATACGCTGGATCGTCGGCACGGACAGGCCCGACAGCTCGGCGAGCTTTCGCTGGTCGATACGCAGGAGGGCACGCGCCGCCCGCAATTGTGCTGAAGTGATCACCTGTACCCCGCGGCTTCTCAGGCGATGTGCTTGCCTTTTGCAATTTCATATTTCTCTATTGATGTGCTACGTATCAGGAGCGTGAATGAGCTGTCAATGTCTCAGGGTGCTCTCATATGATGCGGCGCCTCGCGTGTTTGAGAGGCCTCCTACCTCGCAGCGGCTCGGTGTCTTCCGCGGTCCTCCGGGTATTTCTCGTGAGCACTTTCTGCTCATTAGCCGTTATCGCAATGACAGACTTTCTGGATGAGCAGCCCGAGCGGCCAGCCGGCTGGCTTGAACCGTTGTCTCGCCTACTCAACGCCGCGCTGGCCACTTTCAACGGAGGTCCTGAGCTGTCCTACGATCGGGCGCGTTCGCTTCAACTGTATCGGCTCTTACTCACCTTATGTTTGGCTGTCGCAATCTGCTTTTTCATAGGATCTCGGAACCGATGGAAATCATGGGGTGCTGCTCTTCGCCGCGTTTACGAGGATAGCGGTTGTCTGCATGGACGCGAACTCGGCAAAGCAATAATGTTCGGTTACGCACAGATGATCTTGGGCCTGCTTGGAGCGATCTGCCTGCTTGTGTGGGATGACTACAAATTCGGGAGTTCGGAAGACGTCATGTATGCGGAACAGTGGACGTATCTTCGCATATCAATTGTAACGAGCCTCGCATTTGCTTTCGCGTGCTACGCAGCGGCATTCCGCACCTGCTCTCGCGCCTGACGCTCGCGCCCTTTGGCCGGTATGCACGTCTTC
>DAINQO010000215.1:0-5363 GCA_036742625.1 Microvirga sp. | reverse complement strand
ACCTCCCAGAGGTGCCAGTCCGGATCGGCGAAATAGCCCGAATAGCCGCCCCAGAACGTCTTGCGCGGGATCTTGACCGCCTGCGCGCCGGCCTTCACGGCAGCGGCGAAGACCTCGTCCACCTCCGCCTCGCTGCGCCCGTTATAGGCGAGCGTGATGCCCGAGAAGCCGCTCGGGCGGTCCTCGGCCTCGGCGTCCTCGGCAAGCGCCGCGCGCCCGTAGAGCGCGAGCGCGAGGCCGTTGCCCTGGAAGAACACCACCTCGGGCGTGCTCGCGGAGGACGCCGTCCAGCCGAGCGCCTCGTAGAACTCGCGCGAACGGGCGATGTCGGCGACGCCGAGGGTGATAAGCGAGATGCGCGCGTCCATCACGCCGCCTCCTCGATCCCGGCCATGAGGAGGCCGAGGTCGCGCTCGTCCGTCGCGTCGGGCCGGCGTTCGCCGGTGATCCTGCCGCCGCACATGACGAGGATGCGGTCCGAGAGGGCGAGGAGCTCCTCGAGCTCGACCGAAACGATCAGGATCGCGACGCCGGCGTCCCGCAGCGCCACGAGCCGGCGATGGATGAACTCGATCGCGCCGATGTCGACGCCGCGCGTCGGCTGGCCGACGATCAGCACCTTCGGTCGGCGCTCGATCTCGCGCGCCAGCACCATCTTCTGCTGATTGCCGCCGGAGAATTTGCGCGTCTCGAGCCGCGGCGCCGGCGGGCGGATGTCGTAGCGCGACATCTTGCCCGTAAGGTCCGCGACCATCCGGCGGTGATCGAGGAGCGGACCGTCGCCGAAGGCGGGGTCGTCGGTGAAGCCGAGCGCCGCGCTCTCGAAGGCGGGAAAGGACGAAACGAGCCCGGTCCGCAGCCGGTCTTCCGGCACGTGCAGCAGCCCCAGTCGCCGGAGCTCATGCGGATGCTGCTCTTCGGGGCGCAAGCGGCGGCCGTCGAGCCGGATCGTGCCGAGCACCGGACGGCGCATGCCGGCGAGCGCCTCCAGGAGCTCGCTCTGGCCGTTGCCGGCGACGCCGGCTACGCCGACGATCTCGCCGGCCGCGACCGCAAGCGAGACCTTTGCCACGCGCAGCACGCCGCGCCGGTCGACGACCGACAGGTCCTCGACCTCGAGCATGGGGGCGCCCTGCCGCCGCGGCGATTTCTCGACCCGGAGCAGCACGCGGCGGCCGACCATCAGCTCGGCGAGCTCGGCCGGCGAGGTCGTCGCGGTGTCGCGCGTCGCGACCATCTCGCCGCGGCGCATGACCGAGACCCGGTCGGTCGCGGCCATGACCTCGCGCAGCTTGTGGGTGATGAGGATGACGGTCTTGCCCTTGCTTCTCAGCGCCGCGAGCAGGCCGAAGAGCGCGTCGGCCTCCGCCGGGATC
Source organism: Microvirga sp. (assembly GCA_036742625.1). Classification (GTDB taxonomy): domain Bacteria; phylum Pseudomonadota; class Alphaproteobacteria; order Rhizobiales; family Beijerinckiaceae; genus JAJKJG01. The sequence goes on along the minus strand of DAINQO010000215.1, from coordinate 3,987 downwards.
AGCACCGCGGTCGGCTCGTCGAGGATGAGGATCTCGGCGCCGCGCACGAGCGCCTTCACGATCTCGACCCGCTGCTGCAGCCCGACCGAGAGCTCGCCGACGACGGCATCGGGATCGACGACGAGCCCGTAGTCGCGGGCAAGCCGCGCCATCTCGGCCCGCGCCGCCGCGATGCCGCCGGAAAGCAGCACCCCGCCCTCGGCGCCGAGGATCACGTTCTCGATCACGGTGAGCGGCTCGACCAGCATGAAATGCTGGTGGACCATGCCGATGCCGGCCCGGATGGCGTCGGCGGGCGAGCGGATCCGCTGCGGCTTGCCGTTAACGCGGATCTCGCCGGAATCGGCTTCGTAGAAGCCGTACAGGATCGACATCAAGGTCGACTTGCCGGCGCCGTTCTCGCCGACGATGCCGTGGATCGTGCCGCGCGCGACGGCAAGGCTCACGTCGCGGTTGGCGTGGACGGCGCCGAAGCGCTTGTCGACGTGGAGAAGCTCGATCGCGTTCATCACACGGCGTCATCCCGGACGCGGCGCGAGCCGCGATCCGGGATCTTCCGCCACAGAGGGCGTTCCACTCCCCCAAGATCCCGGATCGCGGCTTCGCCGGGTCCGGGATGACGTGCTGCTAGGAAGGGCACTTCCCGTCCGCCATGTAGTCGTGCACCTGGATCTTGCCGTCCTTGATGTCGGCGGCCGCGGTCTCGATCGCGCTGCGCATCTCGGGCGTGACGAGCGCCTTGTTGTGCTCGTCGTCGGCCCAGGCGACGCCGTCCTCCTTCAGCCCGAGGATGCGGTGGCCGCCCCAGTTCTGGTCGCGCGCCTGCGCGAAGGCGGTATGGGTCGCGACGTCGACCCGCTTCACCATCGAGGTCAGCACCTTCCCGGGGTGGAGCATGTTCTGATTCGAATCGACCCCGATGCCGAGCTTGCCGGCGTCGGCGACCGCGCGCAGCACGCCCATGCCGGTGCCGCCGGCGGCATGGTAAACGACGTCGGCGCCGCGATCGATCTGGCTCTTCGCGAGCTCGCCGCCCTTGACCGGGTCGTTCCAGGCGGCGCCGGTCGTGCCAGTCATGTTCTGGAACACCTGCGCGTCCTTCTTCGCCGCCTTGACGCCGAGCACGTAGCCGCAGGCGAACTTGCGGATCAGCGGAATGTCCATGCCGCCGACGAAGCCGACCTTGCCGGTCTTCGACGCCATCGCGGCGAGCATGCCGACCAAATAGGAGCCCTCGTGCTCCTTGAAGGTGATCGAGCGGACGTTCGGCTTGTCGACCACCGCATCGATGATCGCGAAGCGCAGGTTCGGGAACTCGACCGCGACCTTCTCGAGCGCCGCCTGCTGACTGAACCCGACGGCGACGATCGGCGAATGCCCGTCGCGGGCGAAGCGCCTGAGCGCCTGCTCCTTCTGCGCCTCGTTCTGGGGTTCGAAGTCGCGGTACTCGACGCCGGTGTCCTTCTTGAACTTCTCGGCGCCGGCATAGACGCCCTCGTTGAAGGATTTGTCGAACTTGCCGCCAAGATCGTAGACGACGGCCGGCTTCAACGCCGCGGTCGCGCCCTGCTGGGCGGGCGTGCCTTGGGCAAGCGCGGGCGCGGCCGACGCGACCAGCGCCGCGATGGCGAGCTGAACGAGCCTCATGATCGATGTCTCCCTGTTCCGCCCCCGTTTGCGCGGACGATGCCACGCCGAAGCCGGCGCGGAAAGGGCGGGCCTTCCAGGCGGGCGCCCCGGCACCTATGGTCCGGCCATGTCCCTCACGCCGGAAGAGATCGAGCGCTATGCCCGCCATCTGGTGCTCGCCGACATCGGCGGTCCGGGACAGGCGAAGCTCAAAGCGGCGCGCGTGCTCGTCGTCGGCGCCGGGGGCTTGGGCGCGCCGCTGCTGCAGTATCTCGCCGCGGCCGGTGTCGGCACGATCGGCATCGTCGACGACGACGTGGTGTCGCTCTCGAACCTGCAGCGCCAGGTGATCCACGCCAGCCTGGATGTCGGCCGGCCGAAAGTCGCGAGCGCCGAGGCGGCGATCCGCCGGCTCAACCCGCATGTGGCGGTGAACGTTCATTCGACGCGGCTCACGGCGGAGAACGCCCGCGGGCTCGTCGCCGGCTACGATGTGGTGGCGGACGGATCGGACAATTTCGACACGCGCTACGCCGTCTCGGACGCGTGCTTCTTCGAGCGCAGGCCGCTGGTGACGGCGGCGCTCGGCCAGTTCGACGGCTCGCTCACGACGATCCGCGCCCACGAGACCGGGCCGGATGGGCGGCCGAACCCGACCTATCGCTGCCTCTTCCCCTCGTCACCGCCGCCGGGCGCGATCCCGACCTGCGCCGAGGCTGGCATCCTCGGCGCGCTCGCTGGCGTGATGGGATCGCTCATGGCGATGGAAGTCATCCGCGAGATCGTCGGCTTCGGCGAGGGTCTCGTCGGGCGATTGTTGATGGTCGATGCGCGCGGGATGCGGTTTGAGACGATGCGCTATGGATGGGATGCCGCTAACCCGCTCAACGGCGCCTCAGCTCCTTAAAGTCGCGCCCGTTTTCTTCGCCACGTCGGCGACGATCTTCTGCGACACCGCCTCGATCTCGGCATCGGTCAGCGTCTTCTCGGTCGGCTGCAGCGTGACCGCGATCGCGACGGACTTCTTGTCGGGATCGATGCCCTGGCCCTCGTAGACGTCGAACACGTCGATGCCGGCGATGAGCTGGCGCTCGGCGCCTTGCGCGGCGCGCAGGATGTCGCCGGCCGCAACGTCGCGCGGGACGACGAAGGCGAAGTCGCGAGTTACCGGCTGGAACTCGGCAAGCGTCAGCTTCGGCTTGATCTTGGTCGGGCGGTATTTCGGCGCCGGCAGCGCGTCGAGCGTGATCTCCAAGGCGACGAGCGGGCCCTTGAGGTCGAGCGCGCGCAGGATCTTGGGGTGAATCTCGCCGAAGGCGCCGATCTTGTTCTTGGGCCCGAACTGCAGCGTCGCCGAGCGGCCGGGGTGGAACCAGTCGGGCCCGCCGGGCACGACCTGCACGCCGGCCGTCGGCACGTTGAGCGCGGTCAGGAGCGCCATCGCGTCGGCCTTCGCGTCGAAGGCGTCGACCGCGATCGCGCCGCCGTCCCAGTGCCGGCCGACGCCCTCGGCGCGCGCCGTACCGCGCCGCACCGCCGCCGCCTTGATGGTCTGCCCCTCGGGCTCGTCCGAGGCGAAGCACTGGCCGACCTCGAACAGGGCGACGTCGCCCAAGGAGCGGTCGGCGTTGCGCTGCGCCGCCTTGAGCAGACCCGGCAGGAGGCTCGGGCGCATGTCGGACAGATCCGAGGCGATCGGGTTCGCGAGCGCCAGGCGCTTGTCGCCGCCGCCGAAGAGCTTCGCCTCCGCCTTGGCGATGAAAGACCAGGTCACGGCCTCGACGAGGCCCCGGGCCGCGAGAAGCCGCTTCGCGAGCCGCGTGCGCTTCTGGATCGCCGTGAGGATCGGGCGCACCACCGCCTCCTCCTCGCGCCGCAGCGGCTGCGGCGCGATGCGGTCGAGCCCGACGATGCGGATCACCTCCTCGACGAGGTCGGCCTTGCCCTCGACATCCGGGCGCCATGACGGCGGCAGCACCTTCACCCGGTCGCCGGTGCCCGCAACGTGGAAGCCGAGGCTCTCGAGGATGACCTTCGATTCCGGGCGCGGCACATCGAGGCCCGAGAGGCGACGCACCTCGGTCCAGGGGAAGTCAACGATGCGGCCGGTGTCCGGGATCTCCCCCGCGACGAGACGCTCGGACGCCGCGCCGCCGCAGAGATCGAGCACCATCCTGGTCGCAAGATCGAGGCCCGGGAGGGTGAAGGCCGGATCGACGCCGCGCTCGAAGCGGTAGCGTGCGTCGGTCTGGATGCCGAGGCGACGGCCCGATTGCGCGATGTTGAGCGGGTCCCACAGGGCGGATTCGATCAGCACGTCGGTCGTCGTCGCGTCGCAGCCCGAGTGCTCGCCGCCCA
>DAINQO010000214.1:0-5386 GCA_036742625.1 Microvirga sp. | reverse complement strand
TGGAGGTCGTGCTCGTCGACCAGACGCTCGAGGCGGCCGAGAAGGGCAAGGCCTACTCGCACAAGCTCATGACCGACCAGGTCATGAAGGGCCGCGCCAAGACCGCCGATCGCGACGCGCTTCTCGAGCGCATCACGCCGAGCGCCGATTACAACGATCTCAAGAACGTCGACCTGATCGTCGAAGCCGTGTTCGAGGATCCCAAGGTGAAGGCCGAGGCGATCGCCAAGGCCGAGGCGGTCATCCGCCCCGACGCGATCTTCGGCTCGAACACCTCGACGCTGCCGATCTCAGGCCTCGCCAAGACCTCGAAGCGCCCGGCCGATTTCATCGGCATCCACTTCTTCTCGCCGGTCGAGCGCATGATGCTGGTCGAGATCATCATGGGGAAGGATACCGGCGACAAGGCGCTCGCGGCGGCGCTCGACTATGTCCGCCAGATCAAGAAGACGCCGATCGTCGTCAACGACGCCCGCGGCTTCTTCGCCAACCGCTGCGTCGGCGCCTACATCCTGGAAGGGCACCTGATGCTCACCGAAGGCGTACCGGCGGCGATGATCGAGAACGTCGCCCGCATGGCCGGCATGCCGGTCGGGCCGCTGTCGCTCAACGACGAGGTCGCGATCGACCTCGCGCTGAAGATCGTCAAGGCGACGAAAGCGCAGGTCGGCGAGGCGGCCGTCAACCCGGCGCAGGAGAAGCTCCTCGTCGCGATGGTCGAGGGCGAGGGCCGGCTCGGACGGAAGAACAAGAAGGGCTTCTACGATTATCCCGAGAGCGGGCCGAAGCGCCTCTGGCCGGGCCTCAAGGACCTGCAGGCGACGCAGCTCGATCCCGACACGCTCGACGTCGAGGAGATGAAGAGCCGCCTTCTCGTCACGCAGGCGCTCGAGGCGGCGCGCACGGTCGAGGAGGGCGTGATCACCGATCCGCGCGAGGCCGATGTCGGCTCGATCCTCGGCTTCGGCTTCGCCCCTTACACCGGCGGCGCGCTCTCATACATCGACTTCATGGGCGCGAAGGCCTTCCTGGCCCTGTGCGAGCGCCTGCAGGCGAAGCACGGCGACCGCTTCGCCGCGCCGAAGATCATCCGCGACATGGCGGCGAGCGGCGGCACGTTCTACGGGCGCGCCGAGGCGCGCAAGGCGGCTTAAGACCGAGCGCGTCATCCCGGACGCGGCGCAGCCGCGATCCGGGACCTTTCAGCGAGAGGGCTCGAATTGCACAAGTCCCGGGTTCTCGCTTCGCGAGCCCCGGGACGACGAGGTGTCGAAGATGCACTCCCCCTTCGCCATGATGGCCGCCTACAACGCCTGGGCGAACCGCCGGCTCTACGACGCCGCGGCGGCGCTGCCCGACGCCGACTACCGGGGCGATCGCGGCGCGTTCTTCAAATCGGTGCACGGCACGCTGAACCACCTCCTCGTCGCCGACCGCATCTGGATGCGCCGCTTCACCGGGGAGGGCGAGCACCCGAACCGGCTCGATGCCATCCTGTTCGACGATGTCGCGGAGCTGCGCGCCGCCCGCGAGGCCGAGGACAGCCGCATCGCTCGCTACGTCGATGGCCTGACCGATGCCGACCTCGCCGGGCGCTTCCGCTATCGCACGATCATCAACCCACGCGATATGGAGCAGCCGCTGGCGCCGGCGCTGATGCATTTCTTCAACCACCAGACCCACCACCGCGGCCAGGCGCACTGCCTGCTGACGGGCTTGACCGGCAACGCCCCGTCGCTCGACCTCCTCGCCTATCAGCGCGAGACCGGCGCTGGGGCGTCGTGAACCTCTGGCTGCGTCTCCTCCATCTCATCGTCGCGTCGTTCTTCCGCGCGCGGCTCGATCCGTCGCGCGACGTGTCGCGGCTCGCCTTCCGGGTCTGGCCGCACGACCTCGACACCTCGCTGCACATGAACAACGGCCGCTACTGGACCATCATGGATCTCGGCCGTGCCGACCTCATGATCCGCTCCGGCCTCTGGCGCGCCGTCCTGCGGGAAAAGTGGACGCCGGTGGTCAGCGCCGCGAAAATCCGCTTCCGGCGCGAGCTGAAGCCGTTCCGCGCCTTCCGGCTCGAGACGCGCATCGTCGCCTGGGGCGACACCTGGCTCGTCATGGAGCACCGCATCGTCACGACCGGCCGGGACGGCTCAGAGATCCTCTCCGCGATCGCGCTCGTGCGCGCCGGTCTCTACGACCGAAGCGCGAAGCGCTTCGTGGCGGTCGAGCGGATGTTTACGGCCGCCGGCATCGCGCCCGCCGCGGCGCCGGTTCCGGCCCCCGAGGTCGAGGCCTTCATCGCCGCCGAGGAGGCGCTGAAGCAGGCGGCCTAGCCTGCTCTCCCGCGATACCTTCTCCGCACCGATCTCAGCAACTCGACCCGGCTACACTTCGCCCGCTACATGCTGTCGAAGCGTCGTGCGAAGCCTAAGCGAAAGTGATGCAAGTCCGCATTGATTGTCACGGGATTGACGGATGCAAATAGGGAAAACTGATTGAACCCCTGCGCTCTCCCAAGGGGAAAAGTGTTCACAGAAGCAAATTGCGTGTTCCCCGTGCCGTCGAAGAAATGCGTGAAACGATAATCCAGGAGCAAGCTCCATTGCGCATCGACCTTGGCCTCAACGCCCAGCCCGCCTGTCAGACCGAACAGACCTGCCGGAGCGCCGCCGCTCACCTCATAGCTGCCATATGTGCCGCCGCCCACCGCGTAAAGCAGCGTAGTCGGAGTGATCTTATAGCCTGCCTTTCCCAGCGCTGAGACAGTCCACATTGGCGCATTGGTTACAATGCTGTGGGTCAGCACAGGCTCGCTTGGACTCGTCAGCGCGTTCGCGCTCAGAATCCCTAAGAAGCGGGATTGATTGTTCTGTTCACTGAACCCCGTTTGCAGACTCAACGATTTTGCGTTGCTTGCCCGCTGCCAAAGCGTCCCATCGCCTTGGAAACCGCCAACGATGTTTGAGCCAAGTTCGTAATCGTATCCGATCATGCCGCTGATTGCCGCCGCAGTCGGGCTGGCAGTTTCATGGATGCTCTGAGTTGACACACTTCGAAAGGTGGTGCTGAAGGTAAAGTTGGGCTGGAAGTTTGAGCTGAATGACGCGGTGGTCGAATCGTTCGGTCCGTGGGTGTGACTGACCCCTAGCCCAAATGCTGCGCCAGCATACAGACCAGCCCAGGCGGGCGCTTGGGCGACCTCAACCGATCCCGGTTGGTAGGACTGTGCCGCCCAGTCCGACCTCGCCTTCGCGGGCTTTGCGGTTTCGACCTGCCTCGCCCTCTTGTGCTGCTGTAGCTCCTGCCGAAGCGCTCTGACCTCGGCTTGCAGCGCCTTCACAGTCTCAAACATCTCCTCCTGCGAGGGTGCCGAAAGTGCAGGCGTGGCAATAAGAGCGGCGACGAGCGTCGCCGATGAACGTTTGAACATTTTTAGCCCCCGTTACCCCAAGAACTTCGCTCCATCCAAACCGAACGGTGCGCGGATCGCAAGGGTCTTGGCGGTCGGCCGGGAACGGCTCCGAGATCCTGTCTGCTATCGCGCTCGTGCGCGCCGGTCTCTACGACCGAAGCGCGAAGCGCTTCGTGGCGGTCGAGCGGATGTTCACGGCCACCGGCATCGCGCCAGCGGCGGCGCCAGTTCCGGCCCCCGAGGTCGAGGCCTTCATCGCCGCCGAGGAGGCCCTGAAGCAGGCGGCCTGAACGCCCGTGCTCTTGCCAGGCCGGCGCGGAAACGCGACGGTGCGGCTCGCCCTCCATGAGAGCCGCCATGCCGCGCACGATCGACTACTACTTCTCCCTGTCGAGCCCCTGGGCCTATATCGGGCACCGCCTGTTCATGACCATCGCCGAGCGGCAGCGGGTCGCGGTGAACTACAAGCCGGTGTTCCTCGGACGGGTGTTCGCGCAGACCGGCGGGCTGCCGCTGCCGCAGCGCCATCCGGTGCGGCAGCGCTATCGGCTCGTCGACCTGCAGCGCTGGCGCGAGCGGCGCGGCGTGGCGCTCAACCTGCAGCCGAAGTTCTCGCCGTTCGACGTCAACCTCGCCGACCGTTTCGTGGTCGCGATCGTCGCCGCGAACAAGGATCCGGACCCCTTCATGCGCCGCGCCATGGCCGGCGTCTGGGAGGAGGAGCGCAAGCTCGGCGACCCGCTCGTCATCGCCGAGCTCGCCGAAGCGGCGGGGCTCGACTCGACCTCGCTCCTGGAGGCGGCGCGCGGCACGCTGACCGAGGCGGTCTACGCGCTCAACCTCGAGAACGCGGTCGCGGCCGACGTCTTCGGCTCGCCGGCCTATGTCCTCGACGGCGAGGTGTTCTGGGGCCAGGACCGCCTCGAGCTCCTCGACGACGCGCTGACGAGCGGGAGGGCGCCGTACCGGCCGACCGGGTAACATGTGAGAGGTCAGTCGTCAGTGGTCAGTCGTCAGTGAAGCTTCGAACGATTGACGACTGACCACTGACCACTCACTTCCTCACTCCGCCGCGACCCGCGTCGCGCGCCATTGCGCGAGGAGCGCGCGCAGCGCCGCCGGTTTCAGCGGCTTGTTGAGCACGTGGATTTTCGCGGCCGCGGCCGCCTCGCGGACCGCCGGCGAGCGGTCGGCGGTGACGAGGACGGCCGGAATCTCGGCAGCGTACGCGCGCCGCAGCGCCGCAACGGCCTGCAGTCCGTTGCCCTCGTCGAGATGGTAGTCGGCGACGATCACCTCGGGCAGGCGGCGCGCCATCGCCTCGCGGGCGGCGTCGAGCGAGGCCGCGGTGATGACCTCGCAGCCCCACCCGGTGAGAAGCGCGCGCATGCCCTCGAGGATCGAGGGCTCGTTGTCGATTGCAAGCACGGTGAGGCCGGCAAGCGGGGTCGCCGGTCCGCGCGGCTTCCTGATCGCGACGACGCTCGGAGCTTGCGCCGCGGCGATCGGCACCTCGACCCGGAACACCGAGCCGCGGCCGGGCTCGGACGACAGCGCGATCGGGTGATCGAGCACGCGGGCGACGCGCTCGACGATCGACAGGCCGAGTCCCAAGCCGCGCGCGACCTTGGCGCCCTGGTCGAGGCGCTGGAACTCGTGAAACACAAGCTTCTGCTTCGAGGCCGGGATGCCGAGCCCGGTGTCCCAGACCTGCAGGCTGACGCGATCGCCGCGCCGGCGCGCCCCGACCAGCACCCGGCCCGACGGCGTGTACTTGATGGCGTTGGAGATCAGGTTCTGCAGCAGCCGGCGCAGCAGCCGCCGGTCGGAGCGGACCGTGAGCGCCGTCGGGACGAAGGTGATGGCGAGCCGGCGCTCGCCGGCGATCGGGTCGAACTCGAGCTGCAGCTGGCGGAACATCTCGTCGATGCGGAAGCTCGTCCATTGCGGCTTCATGGCGCCGGTGTCGAGGCG
>DAINQO010000213.1:0-5393 GCA_036742625.1 Microvirga sp. | reverse complement strand
CGTCCGGCGGCCAGGTCTTGACGCCGAGGTCCTGGCCCTTGTCGCTGTCGTAGAACGGCTTGAACCGCGGCCCGATCAGCACGTCCTTGTCGGGGCCGACCGAATAGGCGGTCCACACGACCTTGCCCGACTCGGCATCGAGCGCCTTGAGCCAGCCGCGCACGCCGTATTCGCCGCCCGAGTTGCCGACCAGCACCCGGCCCTTGGCGACGAGCGGCGCCATCGTCATGGTCTCGCCGATGTTGATGTCGCCGACCTTGGTCTTCCACGCCTCCTTGCCGGTCTCGGCGTCGACCGCGACCGTGTTGCCATCGAGCGTGTTGTAGAAGATCTTGCCGCCCGAGAAGATCGGGCCGCGGTTGACGACGTCGCAGCAGGCGACGCCCTGCGCGGCCGCTTCGGGCTTCGGCTCGTATTTCCATTTCAGCGGTGCGCCGTCCTTGGTCAGGTCGAGCGCGTAGAGGACGTTCGGATAGGGCGAGAGCACGTACATCGTGCCGCCGACGACGATCGGCGCCGCCTCCTGGCCGCGGTTGACGCCGGTCGAGAAGGTGAAGGCGACCTGCAGCTTGCCGACATTGTCGGCATTGATCTCGGCAAGCTCGCTGTAGCGCGTCGAGGCGTAGTTCTTCGCCGGCATCGTCCACTGGCCGTCCTCCGCCGGCGCCGCGGAGGCAGGGGGCGCCGGCATCGGACCGGACGAGGCCGGCTGAGCGCCGGCGGGATCGGCCGCGAGGAGGCAGAGGAAGAGCGCGGACGCGATACCAGCAGCGTTCTTCTTGGCTCGCATGCGACCCTCACCGGCATGCGGCCCCCGCGTTCGAGCGAGGGACTAGTTGCTCAGCTGCCGTCCAACTCTAGGGCGGCGCGGTTTGTTCCAAATATCCCGTGTCCGACCAAAGGCTTAGACCAACCTATGTTAACCTCCGCGGCCCGGCCGAGAGCACGATTCGCGCCCGGGATCCTAGCCCGCGCCATCGCCTCGTCGGCCTCATTCGGCTATTCTCCACCCGAGAATGGACCTTGCGTCAGAGCGTGGCGTTGGTATGAACTGGGTTGAGCGCAGCAAGGCGCCGGAGGGAACGGGCATGGCTTGGGAAACCCCGATCGTCACCGAGATCGCCGTCGGCATGGAAGTCACGTCCTACGTGTCGGATGAGGACGAGGTCCTTCTATAGGCGCGGGACGGCGCACGCCTTCCCAATCCGAACCTAGGGCGCTCGTCCTCGGCGCCGCCGCCGGCGGCGGCTTTCCGCAGTGGAATTGCCGCTGTGCCGTCTGCGCGCTCGCCTGGGACGGCGACCCGCGCGTCACACCTCGCACCCAATCGAGCGTCGCCGTCACCCGCGATAACGGCTCCTGGGCCCTGCTCAACGCCTCCCCCGACCTGCCGCAGCAAATCCGCGACAATGCGGACCTTTGGCCCCGCGGCTCGCGCCGCGATTCCCCGATCGGCACCGTCGTCATCACGAGCGCCGACGTCGACCACGTCGCCGGACTGCTGAGCCTGCGCGAGCGCCAGCCGTTCCGGCTCGTGGCCCTCGGCCCGGTCCATGCCGACCTTCGCGACAATCCGGTCTTCGGCGTCTTGGCGGACGGCGTCGTCGAGCGGGTCGAGGCGCGGCCGGGCGAGCCGGTCGAGACGGCGGGGCTCACGCTCGAGCTCGTCCCGGTACCCGGCAAGGCGCCGCTCTATCGCGAGGGCGCCGATCCGGCGATCGGGAGCGAAGCCGGGGAGGCGACGGCGGTCATCGCGCGGGCCGGGCGGACGACGCTCGCCTATGTGCCCGGTTGCGCCGCGCTGACGCCGGTCTTGCTCGAGCGGCTCGGCACGGCCGACATTCTGCTCTTCGACGGCACGCTCTATAGTGACGAGGAGATGATCACGGCCGGGGTCGGGACGAAGACGGGGCGGCGCATGGGACATGTGCCGATCGCGGGTCCGGGCGGCTCGCTCGAGCGCCTGCGCGGGTTGCCGGCGCGCCGCAAGATCTACATCCATATCAACAACACCAACCCGATCCTCATCGAGGGCTCGGCCGAGCGCGCGGCGATCGAGGCGGCTGGCTTCGAGGCGGCCTTCGACGGCATGGAGATTGCGTTGTGAGGCCGGTGCTGACGCCGGACGAGCTCGTGCAGCGCCTGGAGGCGATCGGCGCCGCGCGCTACCACGACAAGCATCCCTTCCACGCGCTCCTGCATGCGGGGCGCTGCACCAAGGCGCAGGTCCGGGCCTGGGCGCTGAACCGATACTATTACCAGTCACGGATCCCGATGAAGGACGCCTCGATCCTCGCCCGCATCGAGGATTCGGCGCTGCGCCGCGCCTGGCGCCAGCGCATCGTCGACCATGACGGCACGGGCGAGGGCGAAGGCGGCATCGCCCGCTGGCTGAGGCTCACCGACGCGCTCGGCCTCGACCGCGACGAGGTCGCCTCGACGCGTGCGATCCTGCCGGGCACGCGCTTTGCCGTCGACGCCTATGTCCATTTCGTGCGCGAGCGCACCCTCCTGGAAGCGATCGCCTCCTCCTTGACCGAGCTGTTCTCGCCCAAGGTGATCGCCACCCGCGTCCAGGGCATGCTGGCGAGCTACGATTTCGTCACGCCGGAGACGCTCGCCTATTTCACCGCCCGCCCCGAGCAGGCGCGGCGCGACGTCGACGTGGCGCTCGCCTACGTGCGGGCGAACGCAACGACCCCCGAGACGCAGATCGCCGTGCTGCAGGCGCTCGAGTTCAAATGCGACGTGCTCTGGGCGATGCTCGACGCCCTTCACCACGCCTATGTCGAGCCCGGCCACGTGCCGCCCTTCGCCTGGGAGCCGGCGCGGTGACGGCGCTTGCGGACGATGCCCGGCCGCGCCTCGCCCGCGGCGTCCGCTTGCAGGAGGACAAGGCGCGGGGCGGCTTCGTCCTCTTGGCACCGGAGCGGGTGCTGCATGCGAACGGCACCGCGGTCGAGGTGCTGCGGCTCTGCGACGGCGAGCGCACGGTCGCGGCGCTCGTCGACGAGCTCGCGGCCCGCTTCGGCGCCAACCGCGAGCGCATCGCCGCCGAGGTCGCGGCGCTGCTGACGGATCTCGCCGCAAAGCGCATGGTGGAGCTGTGACGATCGCGCCGCCCCCGCTCGCACCGCCGCTCGGCCTCCTCGCCGAGCTGACGCACCGCTGCCCGCTCGCCTGCCCGTACTGCTCGAACCCGCTCGACCTGGAGCGCCGCTCGTCCGAGCTCGACACCGCGACTTGGCTTCGCGTCTTCGACGAGGCGGCGGCGCTCGGCGTGCTTCAGCTCCACCTCTCGGGCGGCGAGCCGGCGTCCCGTCCCGACCTCGTCGCGCTGGTTGGGGGCGCCGCCAAAGCCGGGCTCTACACCAACCTCATCACCTCAGGCATCGGGCTCGACCGGGCCCGCCTCGACGCGCTCGCCGCAGCCGGGCTCGACCACGTCCAGCTCTCGGTCCAGCACGTGCGCGAGGACGAGGCCGACCGCATCGCCGGCTACCGCGGCGCTCACGCGAAGAAGCGCGTCTTCGCGCGCGAGGTCGCGACTGCCGGGCTGCCGCTCACCATCAACGCCGTGATCCACCGCGCCAACATCGACGCCGTCGAGGCGCTCGTCGCCGAGGCGGTGACCCTCGGCGCGCGCCGGATCGAGGTCGCGCATGCGCAATATTACGGCTGGGGGCTGAAGAACCGCGCCGCCCTGATGCCGACCGCCGCGCAGGCCGCGGCGGCGCGCGCGAGCGTCGAGCGGCTGCGCGAGGAGCTGCGCGGCGCGATCGTCATCGATTACGTCGCGGCCGATCATTTCGGCCGCTTCCCGAAGCCGTGCATGAGTGGCTGGGGCCGGCGCTCGCTCAACGTCAACCCGGCGGGCCGGGTGCTGCCCTGCCATGCCGCCGAGACCATCCCGGGCTTGAATTTCTGGAACGTGCAGGATCGCTCGCTGAAGGAGATCTGGGAGCAGTCGCCGGCCTTCAACGCCTTCCGGGGCACCGATTGGATGCGCGAGCCCTGCGCCTCCTGCGACCGCCGCGAGATCGATTTCGGCGGCTGCCGCTGCCAAGCGCTGGCGCTCACCGGCGACGCGGCGAACACCGACCCGGTCTGCGTCTACTCGCCGGCCCGGGCGCTCATCGCGGCAGCGGTCGAGGAGGCGCAAGGCGGAGCGGCCGACCTCGTCTATCGCCGCTACCAGCCGGCGCCGGCGGCTTAGGGAGTGTTAAGCCGGAGCCGCTAGACCGGGCCGGACGCCCGGAGCCGCCCGCCCCTTGTCCGCTGTTCCCGCCGCAAGCCTCGACCTTGTCCCTCGCCTCGCGCCGATCGCGGGCAACGAAGCTCGGGCCGGATGGGCACCCGCGCGCATCGTGTGGCTCTCGTTTGTGGTCTGGGCGCTCGTCGCCGCGGCGTCGCTCTGGCTCGACGGCGCCCGTGCGCTCCTGGCGCTGCCCGACCCCGACGACGCCATGCGGCTCGTCCAGGTCCGCGACCTTCTCGCCGGCCAGGGCTGGTTCGACCTCGTCCAGCACCGGGTGAATCCGCCCGACGGCACGCCGATGCACTGGTCGCGCCTCGTCGACGCGCCGATCGCCGCCATGATCGTCGGGTTGCGGCCGCTCCTCGGGCCGGAAGCCGCCGAGCGCTGGGCCGTGCTCCTGTGGCCGCTCGTCCCGGCCTTGCTGCTGCTGCCGTCCGCCGGCCTGATCGGCAACCGGCTCGCCGGCGCGCCCGGAGCCGTGCTGACGATCCTCGCGGCCGGGCTCGCGGTGCCGCTCGTGCGGCACTTCGTGCCGGGCCGAATCGATCACCACAACGTCCAGATGGCGCTGTCGATGGCGCTCGTCGCGGCGCTCGTCTTCATCCCGCGCCGGCCCGCCGCCTACGCGGCCGGCGCGGCGAGCGCGTTGTCGATCGCCGTCGGGCTCGAGACGCTGCCCTACGTCGCGCTCGGCGGCGTCGCCGTGATGGCGGGCTGGTGGCGCGCCCCCGCCGAGCGCTCCGAGGCGGTGCTCGCCTATCTCTCCGCCTTCGCGGCCGCCGCGACGCTCGCGCTCGCCGCGACCGTCGCGCCGAGCCTCTGGCTCGTGCCGGCCTGCGACATGATCTCGACCGTCTACCTGGCCCCGCTCTGGGCGGCGCTCGGCATCGCCGCCGCTGCGCGCGCCGGCGGGCTCGACCGCGGCCGCGCCGGCGTGGCGCTGGTCGTCAGCGCCATGGCGCTCGCCGCGCTCGCGAGCGTCGCGCTCCTCAATCCGGCCTGCCTTGCCGGCCCCTACGCCGAGGCCGACCCGCGCGTGCTCTCGCTGTGGATGAACCACCTCGCCGAGGTGCGCTCGGCCGTGACGCTGTTCCGGGCCGAGCCGGTCGCGGCGGTGTCGGTGTTCGCGGCGCCG
>DAINQO010000212.1:0-5404 GCA_036742625.1 Microvirga sp. | reverse complement strand
GCCGTTCCAGCACGGCGGGCCTTCGTTCGGGACGAGCGCCGCGCGCACGCTCGAGTGGATGCCGTCGGCGCCGACGAGGACGTCGCCGCGCGTCGTCGCGACATGCGAGCCGCCGCGGTCGAAGAACCAGGCCGTGACGCCGCCCTCGTCCTGACGGAAGCCGCCGAGCCGGCAGCCGGTGCGGACGGCGTCAGCGCCGAGCCGCTCGACGACGGCATCGCGGATCACGCCCTGCAGGCGGCCGCGGTGGATCGAGAATTGCGGCACCTCGTAGCCGGCGTCGAGGCCGCGCGGCTCGCGCCAGATCTCCTGGCCGAACCGGTTGAGATAGAACAGCTCGTAGGTGCGGATGGCGACGGCGTCGAGCCGCTCGAGGAGGCCGAGGCGGCCGAGCTCGGCGATCGCGTGCGGCAGCGTGTTGATGCCGACCCCGAGCTCGCGGATCGCATCCGCCTGCTCGTAGACCTCGCACGGGATGCCGCGCTCGTGCAGCATCAGCGCGGTCGCGAGCCCGCCGATGCCGCCGCCGACGATGATGGCTTTCATCGCCCTCTCCTACTCAACACCTCTATCGGCAGTCGGCAGTCGGTGATCGTGAGTAGTCGGTGGTCAATCGTCAATCGATGGGGAGCCGCTCGACTGGCTACTCACGACTGACCACTCACGCCTCTCTCACTCCGCCGCCAACTTCCGCTCCGCCTCTCGCTCGGCCTTGAGCTCCGCCCGTGTCTTCGGCTTGCCGCGGATGCGCAAATCCTCGAGGTCGGCGCGGTCGCGGACCGAGTTGCGGAATATCTGGTCCTTGCCGGGCTGGTATTGCGGCGGGCAGAAGACCTCCGGCACGCCGTACCAGGCCGCCGCCTTCATGGTGAAGAACGGATCGACGAGGTGCGGGCGCGCGAGCGCGACGAGGTCGGCGCGCCCGGCGGCGAGGATCGTGTTGACCTGGTCCGGCGTCGTGATGGCGCCGACGCACATCGTCGCGACGTGCGCCTCGTTGCGGATCTGGTCCGCGAACGGCGTCTGGAACATGCGCCCGTAGATCGGCCGCGCCTCGGCGACCGTCTGCCCGGTCGAGACGTCGACGAGGTCGACGCCCGCCGCGGCGAAGGCGCGCGCGACCAGGACCGCCTCGTCGCCGGTGAGCCCGCCCTCGGCCCAGTCGGTCGCCGAGATGCGCACCGACATCGGCTTGTGCGCCCGCCAGGCTTCGCGCATCGCCGTGAACACCCGCAGCGGAAAGCGCAACCGGTTCTCGAGCGTGCCGCCGTATTCGTCGCTGCGGCGGTTCGTCAGCGGCGAGATGAAGCTCGCGAAGAGATAGCCGTGGGCGCAGTGCAGCTCGAGCATGTCGAAGCCGGCGCGCTCGCCGCGCTCGGTCGCGGCGACGAACTCAGCGACGATGCGGTCCATGCCGGCGCGGTCCAGTTCGCGCGGCACCGCGCTGTCCGGGAAGTACGGGACGGCTGAGGCCGAGCACACGTCCCAGGCGCCCTCGTCAAGCGGCCGGTCCATGCCCTCCCACATGAGCTTCGTCGCGCCCTTGCGGCCCGAGTGACCGAGCTGGAGGCAGAACTTCGCGGCCGAGTTCGCGTGCACGAAATCGACGATCTTCGCCCAGGCCCGCTCCTGCTCGTCGTTCCACAGCCCGGTGCAGCCGAGCGTGATGCGGGCCTCCGGCGAGGGGCAGGTCATCTCGGTGAACATCAGCGCCGCGCCGCCGATGGCGCGCGCACCGTAGTGCACGAGGTGCCAGTCCTGCGGCACGCCGTCGACCGCCGAGTACATGTCCATCGGCGACATCACGACCCGGTTCGGCAGCACCAGGTCGCGCAAGCGCAAGGGCTGGAACATCGGCACCGCCGGCTTGTCGACGTCGACGGTGAAGCCGCGTGCCGCGACCTGACGCGCGAAATGCCGGTCGACCTCGTCGACGAACGCCGGCGCGCGCAGGCGCAGGTTGTCGTAGGTGATCGCCTTCGCCCGCGTCATCACGCCGAAGGCGAACTGCACCGGGTCGAAATCCCAGAAGCGGTCGACATGCTCGAACCAGACGAGCGACACGTCGGCGGCGTGCTGGGTCTTCTCGACCTCCTCGCGGCGCGCCGTCTCGAAGCGCGCCAGCGCCGCATCGATGCTGCGCTCGGCGTGCAGCGCCTCGTAGAGCGCGATCGCGTCCTCCATGGCGAGCTTGGTGCCGGAGCCGATCGAGAAGTGCGCCGAGGACTTGGCGTCGCCGAGGAGCACGAGGTTGCCGCGCACCCAGCGCGCGTTGCGGATCATCGGGAAATTGCGCCACAGCGAGCGGTTGGTCTTGACCTTGTGGCCTTGCAGGAACCAGCCGAAGATCTCCTCCATGAGGCGTGCCGACTGCGCCTCGTCCATGCGGTCGAGGCCGGCGCGCCGGAAGGTCTCAGGGTCGGTCTCGAAGACCCAGGTCGAGGCGCCGGGCTCGTACTGATAGGCGTGGGCGATGAACGGGCCCCACTGCGTCTCCTCGAACAGGAAGGTGAAGGCGTCGAGCGGCTTCGTCGAGCCCATCCAGGCGAACTTGTTGGGGCGCAGATCGATCTCGGGCCTGAAATGCGCGTGGTGGCGCTCGCGCAGGACACTGTTGATGCCGTCGGCGGCAACGATCAGGTCGGCGTCGGCGAACTCTTCCTCGCCCGCGACCTCGGCTCCGAACACGAGCTTGACGCCGAGGTCGCGGGCCCGCTCCTGCAGGATCAGGAGCAGCGTGCGCCTGGCGCAGCCGCAGAAGCCGTTGCCGCCGATGCGGTGGACCGTGCCCCTGAAGTGGACCGCGATGTCGTCCCAGTAGGCGAATTCCTGGGTGATGCGCCGGTAGCTCGGGAGATCGTATTTCTCGAAATTGTCGAGCGTGGCGTCGGAGAACACGACGCCGAAGCCGAAGGTGTCGTCGGCCTGGTTGCGCTCATGGACGGTGACGTCGTGGCGCGGGTCGGCCTTCTTCATCAGGATCGCGAAGTAGAGCCCGGCCGGCCCGCCGCCGACCACCGCGATCTTCATGAACGCGCTCCCGATCCCGTCCAAATGGGCAAAGATGTTTTAAGCTTAAAGCATTTGCTGGGCAAGGCCAGCCCGAAGTGAACCCCTCTCCCGGAGGGGGAGAGGGGCAGGGGTGAGGGCAACCGGCTGCAGGACAGAAGATGCGCATCGCAGGCTCCGCCGGAGAGGGCGCTCCCCTCACCCGGACGGCACTTGCGCGCCGTCTCGACCTCTCCCTTCGGGAGAGGTGGCGGGCCGCGGCATGGCCGCGTTCCGCGATCCCGTCTACAAGCGCCCGTCATGCCGGCGGACAGCGACCCATACGAGAACCGCCGCCTCTGGCGCACCGAGCTTTCGGCGACGCTCGCGCTTGGCTGGCCGCTCGTCCTGACGAACCTCGCGCAGACCGGGCTCACCACCGCCGACGTGATCCTCATGGGCTGGCTTGGCCCGGCGGCGCTCGCCGCGGGCGCGCTCGGCACCAATCTCTATTTCGCCTTCCTGATCTTCGGCATCGGGGTTGCGAGCGCGACCGCGCCGCTCATCGCCCAGGAGCTCGGGCGCAAGCGCCACTCGGTCCGCGACGTCCGCCGAACGGTGCGCCAAGGGTTGTGGGCCTCGGTCGCGATCTCGATCCCGGTCTGGGTCGTGCTGTGGAACGCCGAGGCGATCCTCCTGTTCCTCGGCCAGGAGCCTGCGCTCGCCGCCGAGTCCGCACCCTTCGTGCGGACGCTGCAATGGGCGTTCCTGCCGGCGCTCTGGGCGGTGGTGCTGCGCTGTTTCCTCTCGGCCTTGCAGCGGCCGGGCTGGATCCTCGCGATCTGGACGTTGGCGCTGCCGCTCAATCTCGCGATCGCCTGGGTGCTGATGTTCGGGAAGCTCGGCTTCGCGCCGCTCGGGCTCGCCGGCGCCGGGGTTGCGACCACCGTCTCGAGCCTGTTCATGTTCATCGGACTTGCGCTCGTAACGATGCTCGATCGCCGCCTGCGGCGCTACCGCCTCTTCGGCCGCTGGTGGCGTCCGGACGCGCATCGCCTGCGCACCATCTGGCGGATCGGGCTGCCGATCGGCGGCACGCTCCTCTTCGAGGTCGGGCTGTTCAACGCCGCCGCCTTCGTGATGGGGCTGTTCGGGGCAGAGGCGCTCGCCGCGCACGCGATCGCGCTGCAGATCGCGACGCTGAGCTTCATGGTGCCGCTCGGTCTCGCCCAGGCCGGAACGGTGCGGGTCGGCCTCGCCCGCGGCGCGAGCGACCCGGGCGGCGTCGGCAGCGCCGGCTGGACGGCCTTCGCGCTCGGCGTCGGCTTCATGGCCGGCATCGCCATCCTGATGGTCGCGTTCCCGCGCGCGCTGGTCGGCGTGTTCCT
This sequence comes from Microvirga sp., assembly GCA_036742625.1. Classification (GTDB taxonomy): domain Bacteria; phylum Pseudomonadota; class Alphaproteobacteria; order Rhizobiales; family Beijerinckiaceae; genus JAJKJG01. The sequence goes on along the minus strand of DAINQO010000212.1, from coordinate 1,028 downwards.
CGACGCCGGCGACCCGGCGAATGCCGGCGTGATCGCGCTCGCGGTCACGTTCCTCGGCTTTGCCGCCCTGTTCCAGGTCGTCGACGGCGCGCAGGCGGTCGGCGCCGGGATCCTGCGCGGCCTCAACGACACCCGGGTGCCGATGCTCTATGCGGCGCTCGGCTATTGGGGCATCGGCGCGACGCTCGGGATCGCTCTCGCCTTCCCGGCCGGCCTCAAGGGCGCCGGCATCTGGATCGGGCTTGCGACCGGGCTTGCCGTCGTCGCCGTCCTGATGCTGCGGCGCTGGCTCCGGCGAGGCGATCTCGGCCTTCTCAGGGAAGCGCCGACGGTCGGCATCGGGCGCGTCGAGACGGCGCTTGGACCCGCCTGACGCGCGCCCGCGCCGCGCCGGCGCTTTCCGGTGCGGCGCCACTGCCGCGCTCCTGGACAGGGGCCGGCCCCCATGTCAAAGAGCGCCCGCGCGGGCGACGCCCGGTCGCATTGCGCAGGCGCCGACGGCCGTGCTTCGTGCGCGGCATCGACGCGCCTTCGCTTCTCGGACGCCGTGCAACGCGGCCTCGTGAACAGTGAGAGAGAGCAGTGGCTGACGCCGCCATTTCCGCCGAACCCACCCGCCGCGATTTCCTCTATCTGGCGACGACCGCGGCGGTCGCCGTCGGCGGCGCGGCGATGGTCTGGCCGTTCGTCGGCGCGCTCGCCCCGGACGCCGAGACGGTCGCGGCCGGCGCCCCGGTCGAGCTCGACCTCGCGCCGATCGCCGAGGGCCAGATCGTCAAGATCTTCTGGCGCGGCAAGCTCATCTTCGTCCGGCACCGCACACCGGCCGAGATCAAGTCGGCGCAGGACGTGAACCTCGCGACCTTGCGCGACCCTCAACCGGACGCGGCCCGCGTCAAGCCCGATCATGCCCAGTGGCTCGTGGTCTACGGCAACTGCACCCATCTCGGCTGCGTGCCGCTCGGCAACGCCGGCGAGTACCACGGCTGGTTCTGCCCTTGCCACGGCTCGGTGTTCGACACCTCGGG
>DAINQO010000211.1:0-5434 GCA_036742625.1 Microvirga sp. | reverse complement strand
CGCGCGCCCACGGCTCGGCGCTGTTCACGCGCGGCGAGACCCAGGCGCTCGCGGTGGCGACGCTCGGCACCGGCGAGGACGAGCAGTACATCGACTCGCTCGAGGGCACCTACAAGGAGACCTTCCTCCTGCACTATAATTTCCCGCCCTATTCGGTCGGCGAGACCGGCCGCATGGGCTCGCCGGGCCGGCGCGAGATCGGCCACGGCAAGCTCGCCTGGCGGGCGATCCACCCGATGCTGCCGCCGGCGCACGAGTTCCCGTACACCATCCGCGTCGTCTCCGAGATCACCGAGTCGAACGGCTCGTCCTCGATGGCGACGGTGTGCGGCTCCTCGCTCGCGCTGATGGACGCCGGCGTGCCGCTGCGGCGCCCGGTCGCCGGCATCGCCATGGGGCTGATCCTCGAGGGCGAGCGCTTCGCGGTCTTGTCCGACATCCTCGGCGACGAGGACCATCTCGGCGACATGGACTTCAAGGTCGCCGGCACGGCCGAGGGCATCACCTCGCTGCAGATGGACATCAAGATCGCCGGCATCACCGAGGAGATCATGCGCGTCGCCCTCGCCCAGGCGAAGGACGGCCGCGACCACATCCTCCAGGAGATGAACCGGGCGCTGAACGCGCCGCGGGCCGAGCTCGGCGAGCACGCGCCGCGCATCGAGACGATGAAGATCCCGACCGACAAGATCCGCGACGTCATCGGCACCGGCGGCAAGGTGATCCGCGAGATCGTCGAGAAGACCGGCGCCAAGATCAACGTCGAGGACGACGGCACGGTGAAGATCGCCTCCGCCGACGCGAAGTCGATCAAGGCGGCCTACAACTGGATCCGCTCGCTCACGGCGGAGCCCGAGCCGGGCATGATCTACGACGGCAATGTCGTGAAGACGATGGAGTTCGGCGCCTTCGTCAACTTCTTCGGCCCGAAGGACGGCCTCGTCCACATCTCGGAGCTCGCGCCGCGCCGAGTGCAGAAGGTCACCGACGTCGTCAAGGAAGGCGACAAGGTGAAGGTCAAGTTCTTGGGAATGGACGACCGCGGCAAGGTCCGCCTGTCGATGAAGGTCGTCGACCAGGAGACCGGCGAGGATCTGACCGAGAAGCTCAAGGCCGAGCGCGAAGCGGAGCGCAGCCGCGAGCGCCGGAGCGAGCCGGTCGGGGAGTGACCGTCCGCCGGCGTCATCGCCGGGCCTGACCCGGCGATCCCGATCGAACGAGCGCGGCCTTGCGGCCGCGCTTTTTCTTTATCCGGCCGTGCCCTACATTCCCAGCATGACCCTCGACGACGTCCGCCGCCTGATCGAGCCCGAGAAGGAGGCGCTGCGCGCCAAGGGCGTCGCCGCGCTCTACGTGTTCGGGTCGGTGGCGCGGGGGGAGGCCGGTGCCGGGAGCGACGTCGACTTCTTCATCGATCTTGAGCCCGATGCCCGCTTCAGCATCATCGATCTGGTCGGCGTCAAAGACGACCTTTCCGAGCGGCTGGGGGTCGCGGCCGATCTCCACACCCGCAGCGGCCTTCACTGGCGCATCCGCGACAAGGTCCTCTCTCAGGCCGTCCGAGTCTTCTGATGCCCGACGAGCGGGCTCCGCTCGAGCTGTACGACATCGAGGAGGCGGTGCAGAAGCTCCGCCATGTCCTCGGTGACCGCAGCTTCGAGGAGATCGAGAAGGAATTCGTCCTGAAGGCGGCGGCGGAACGCTTCGTCGAAATCATCTCGGAAGCCAGCCGCCGCATCAGGCCGGACTGGAAGGCGGAACACCCGGAGGTGCCCTGGTCCAAGGTGGCGAGCATCGGAAACGTGCTTCGGCACGAGTACCGATACGTGAAAGTCATTCCCAATCTAAGGGGAATCGACCTGGAAGCTCTCGAGACGGCGGTCGCCCACCTGATGCGGAAGTACGACCCCGAAGGTGTTGCCTTGCGCGAGCGGCTGAGGGCATCGGGAGAACTCCCCTTGCCGCCCTCCACACCCAAGGCAGACTGAGCGGCATCGCTCCGCTTTTGCTTCGGACCCCGGTCCAGTATGGGTTCCAAGGCCGACGCCCGAGACAAACTATGCCAGCGACTGCACGCCACGAAGCCGCCTCCGCACTCCCCGACCCCCGCGCGCGCCTGCGCGACATCATCGCGGCGCGCTCGTTCCGGCTCGGGCAGATGTTCCGGCTCGTCTCGGGGGTCGAGAGCAACGTCTATTTCAACATGAAGCCGACGATGTTCGATCCGGAAGGGGCGGCGCTGATGGCGCGGCTTGTCGTCGAGCGGCTCGCGGCGGCCGGTGTGAACGCGGTCGGGGGCCTGGAGATGGGCGCGGTGCCGATCGTCGCCGCCGCGACCGTGCAGAGCCAGCTCGCCGGCCGCCCGATCCAAGGGTTCTTCGTGCGCAAGAAGGCGAAGGAGCACGGCGCCAGGCTGCGCATCGAGGGCCTCGCCGCCGGCGAGAGCCTCCAGGCCAAGCGGGTCGCGATCATCAACGACGTGTGCACCACCGGCGGCTCGGCGCTGTCGGCGATCGATGAGGTGCGGGCGGAGGGCGGCGAGATCGTGCTGGTGCTCGCGATCGTCGACCGGGAGGAGGGCGCCGAGCGGCTCATGCGCGCGCACGGCCTCGCCTTCGACGCGCTCTACCGGGCGCACGAGTTCATCCCGGAGGGCTTCGAGCGCCTGCCGCCGGCGATCCGCTGAGCGTCGGGGCTTTACGGCCGCGCTTCGAGGCGTCACAACGGCGCGCGGCATCGCACGACCAGCCAGGAGCCCCCATGACGATCCAACGCATCGAGCCCGGCGCGCGCATGAGCGCTGCCGTGGTGCACGGCAACACCGTCTACCTCGCCGGCCAGGTGGCGCGGAACGCCGCCGGCCGGAGCGTCACCGAGCAGACCAAGGAGATCCTGTCGATCATCGACGGCCTGCTCGCCCAGGCCGGCACCGACAAGTCGAAGCTCCTGTCGGCGAATATCTGGCTTTCCGACATCGCCACCTTCAACGAGATGAACGCGGTCTGGGACGGCTGGGTCGCGCCCGGCAACGCGCCGGCCCGCGCGACCGTCGAGGCGAAGCTTGCCTCGCCGCAATACACCGTCGAGATCATGGTGACGGCGGCGAAGTGAAACCGCCGCGGTCGCCGGCCGCGCGAGGGCGGTTTTCGCGCGTCCTGACGATCGCCGCCGCGCTTTCGCTTGCCCCCGGCGCCGGGCTCGCGGCCGAGCTCGACGGGCGGACGCTCGGCCTCGCCTGGGCGCTGCCCTTCGTCGGCATCCTGCTCTCGATCGCGCTCTTGCCGCTGTTCGCGAGCCATTTCTGGGAGCACCACCTCGGCAAGATCGCCGCCTTCTGGGCCGCGCTGACGGTCCTGCCGCTCGCCGCCTTCGAGGGGCTCCCCATCGCGACGGGCGCCGTGCTCCACGTCGGCCTCCTCGACTACATCCCGTTCATCCTCTTGCTGTTCGCGCTCTTCACCATCGCCGGCGGGATCAGGATCAAGGGCAACCTGCACGGCAGCCCGCTGACCAACGGCATCCTGCTCCTGATCGGCACCGTGCTGGCGAGCCTCATCGGCACGACCGGGGCCTCGATGGTGATGATCAGGCCGCTGCTGCGCGCGAACGACAACCGCCGCTTCAACGTCCACGTCCCGGTGTTCTTCATCTTCCTCGTCTCGAACATCGGCGGCTCGCTGACGCCGCTCGGCGACCCGCCGCTGTTCCTCGGCTTCCTGCGCGGCGTCGACTTCTTCTGGACGACGACGCACCTGTTCCCGCAGACGCTGTTCGTCGCCGGGATGGTGTTCGGGCTGTTCCTCGTCATCGACGCGGTGCTCTATCATCGCGAGACGGAGTTCTTCAGGCCGCTGCCGGACCCGACGCCGGACTCGCGCCTGCGCGTCGTCGGCCTCGTCAACTTCGCCCTGATCGGCGTCGTCATCGCGGCGATTCTGATGAGCGCCGCCTGGAAGCCGGGCATCAGCTTCGCGGTCGGCGGCGCTGTCATCGAGCTGCAGAACGTCGTCCGCGACATCCTCTTCATCGCCGCCGCCTTCGCTTCGCTGGCCCTGACGGCGCCGGCCGACCGGGAGGCGAACGGCTTCTCCTGGGGACCGATCCGGGAGGTCGCCAAGCTCTTCGCCGGCATCTTCCTGTGCATGGTGCCGGTGCTCGCCATGCTGCGCGCCGGCCCGAACGGCGCCTTCGCGCCGCTCGTCGCGCTGGTCACGAACCCGGACGGATCGGCGAACAACGCCGCCTTCTTCTGGCTCTCGGGCGGGCTGTCGTCCTTCCTCGACAACGCGCCCACTTACCTCGTCTTCTTCGAGCTCGCCGGCGGCGACCCTCGCACTCTCATGACCGCGGGCGCGCTGACGCTCGCCGCGATCTCCTGCGGCGCGGTGTTCATGGGCGCGAACTCTTACATCGGCAACGCCCCGAACTTCATGGTCTACGCCATCGCCAAGGACGAGGGCGTGCGCATGCCGAGCTTCTTCGGCTACATGCTGTGGTCGGGCGTGGTGCTGATCCCGGTGTTCGTGCTGGCGACGTTCATTTTCTTTCGGTAGCTCACGCCGAGAGCCGCTCCGCCACGTCATCCGCGATCGACAGCGCGCACGTCAGCCCCGGCGATTCGATGCCGAAGAGGTGGACGAGGCCCGAGAGGCCGTGCTCGGCCGGGCCGTCGATGACGAAATCGGCCGGGGGCTCGCCCGGACCGGTGAGCTTCGGGCGGATGCCCGAATAGTCGGGGGTGAGCGCCCCGTCGGGCAGCCCCGGCCACCAGCGCCGGATCGAGGCGTAGAACAGCGCCGCCCGGTTCGGGTCGACCTCGTACGCCTCCTCCTCGATCCACTCGACGTCCGGGCCGAAGCGCATGCGTCCGGCAAGATCGAGGGTCAGATGCGTGCCGAGACCGCCCTCGACCGGCGCCGGATAGATCAGGTGCGAAAAGGCCGGCCGCCCGAGGCAGCCGAAATAATTGCCCTTCGCCAACACGAGCTTCGGCACGCGCTCCGGGGGATAGCCCTCCGTCGCCAGCGCCAGCGCCTGCGCGCCGAGGCTCGCGCTGTTGACGACCGCGTCGAGCGGCATTTCGCCCGCCTCGGCGCCGCCGAAGTGGACCTCCCAGCCGCGTCCGGCGCGGGTCAGCCGCTCGATCGTGGTGTTGAAGGCGATGACGCCGCCGGCGTCCTCGAGATCGCCCTGGAGCGCCAGCATGAAGGCGTGGCTGTCGACGATGCCGGTCTCCGGCGAATGCACCGCCGCAATCGCCGAAAGCTCCGGCTCCATGGCGCGCAGCTCGTTGCCGCCGACGAGCGCCAGTCCTTCGACGCCGTTCGCCACGCCCTGCTGGTGAATGCCCTCGATCTTTGCCCGCTCGAGGTCGTTCGTCGCGACGATGAGCTTGCCGCATTTCTTGTGCGGCACGCCGTGGCTCTCGCAATAG
>DAINQO010000210.1:0-5458 GCA_036742625.1 Microvirga sp. | reverse complement strand
ACTGTGCGGGCGGGCGCCAACGGGAGGACATCTGAGATGAAGGCATGGAAGATCGCGGGTGCTCTCGCCATCGCGGCAGGCCTCGGCGGCGTTGCGTTCGCCCAGACCGGCGGGCCGATCAAGATCGCGAATGTCGGCGAGCTGTCGGGCGGCGGCGCGACGGTCGGCACGAACTTCAAGAACGGCGCCGATCTCGCCGTCGCCGAGATCAACGCCCGGGGCGGCATTCTCGGCCGCACGATCGAGATCACCCACGCCGACACGCAGTCCAATCCCGGGGTCGCGCGCGCCCAGGTCCAGAAGGCGCTGGACGGCAACCCCTATGTCCTCCTCGGGCCGGGCTTCTCCGGCTCGGTGAAGGTCACGGCATCGCTCGCGCAGCAGGCCGGCATCGCCCAGATCATGGGCGGCGAGGCCGCCGAGCTGACCCAGACGGGCAACCCATATCTCTTCCGGACGTCCTTCGGGCAGCAATCGACGATGCCGAAGGTCGCGCGCTACATCGCCGAGGACGTGAAGGCGAAGAACGTCGCCGTCATCTGGGTCAACAACGACTTCGGCAAGGGCGGCCGCGACACCATCACCAAGGAGTTCGCGAAGCGCGGCGTCAAGGTCGTGGCCGACATCTCGACCGAGGCCGGGCAGGCCGATTTCGCCGCCGACGTGGCGAAGGCGAAGGCGGCAAACCCCGATGCGCTGTTCGTCTACCTCAACGAGGAGGAGAGCGCCCGCATCCTGAAGGAGCTCCGGCGCCAGAACGTGCAGGTGCCGCTCATCGGCGAGACGACGCTCACCGGCCAGAAGGTGATCGAGCTCGCCGGCGACGCCGCCAACGGGGCGCGCGGCCATGTCGGGCTCACGACCGATGCGCCGGTCCCGGCCCTGCAGCAGTTTCGCGAGCGCTTCTTGAAGAAATACAACTACGTGCCCGACCATAACGGCATCAAGGGATATCTCGCCGTCTACGTCGTGAAGGCCGTGACCGAGAAGATGGGCAAGGTCGACTCAAAGGAGTTCGCCAAGACGCTGCACGGCATGACCATCACCCCCGACAAGGAGCCGGGCATCCTGATGGAGACGACCTACGACCAGAACGGCGACATCGACCGCCAGAGCTTCATGACCGAGGTCGTCGTCGGCAAGCAGGTCGTGAAGGCCGTCCTGCCGAAGCTCGGCAGCTGATCGCGGCGGCGCCGCCGGCGTTCGTGGCGCCGGGCACGCCGGAGCGAGACGCACGATGGCGACACTCGTCAACATCCTGATCGCCGGGCTCGCCACCGGCGCGATCTACGCGCTCGTCGCGATCGGCTTCACCCTGCTCTGGCAGACCTCGCAGACGATCAACTTCGCGCAAGGCGAGTTCGTCATGCTGCCGGCCTTCTTCATGCTGGCCGCCGCCAATGTCGGCCTGCCTTTCTGGGCCGCGGTGCTGATCGGCTTCGCCGTTACCATGCTGCTCCTCGGCTGGGGCTTCAAGCGCCTGCTCGTCGACCCCATGCTGCGCCACGGCGTGCTGCCGCTCGCCATCGCGACGATGGCTTTGTCGGTCTTCATGCGCGAAGCCGTGAAGGAGTTCTTCACCGCCGAGGCCCAGCCCTTCCCCTCGATCGTGCCCGCCACGAACGTCGACATTCTCGGCGCCGTCGTATCGCTGCAGAACATCGGCGCGCTTGGTGTCGCGGTCGCGGCCGTGCTGGCGCTGCAGTATCTCCTGACGCGCACGTCCGTCGGTCATCAGATGCAGGCGACGGCGCAGAACCCGACCGTCGCCCGCATCCTCGGAGTCCCGGTCGATCGCATGATCCTCTACACCTTCCTCATCAATGCCGGCCTCGTCGCCCTCGCATCGCTGCTGATCACGCCGATCTATCTCGCCAAATTCTCCTCCGGCGAGGTGCTTGGGCAGGCGGCGTTCATCGCCGCCATCGTCGGCGGCTTCAACCAGGTGCGCGGGGCGATCGCCGGCGGGCTCCTCCTCGGCGTCGTCGACAATCTCGCCGCGACCTACGTCTCGACCCAGTACCGCGCCGCGATCCCGCTGTTCCTCTTGATCGCCATCATCCTGTTCCGGCCGCAGGGCCTGTTCGGCCGCGCCGAGGAGCGCACCGTATGACGGCGCAGCGCTCCCGCCTCCTCGCCGCGATCGCGCTCGTCGCCGTCGCGGCGGCTCTGGTCCTGATCCCGCTGACGCTGAACCGCTATGGCCTCTACATCCTTAGCCGGTGGGCGGTGCTCGCCATCGCCGCCATCGGCCTCAACCTGACGCTCGGCTATGCCGGCCAGGTCTCGCTCGCGCAAGGGGCGTTCGTCGGCATCGGCGCCTATACGGCGGCGATCCTGACGACCGCCGCCGGCTGGCCGCTTCTCGCCACCCTGCCGGTCGCCATCGTGCTCTGCTTCGCGATCGGCTGGCTGCTCGGCTATCCGGCGCTGCGGGTCCAGCATCACTACCTCGCCTTCGTGACGCTGGCGTTCTCGACCCTCGCCTTCCTGGTGTTCCGCAACGAGGAATGGCTGACGAAGGGCATCTACGGCCTGATGATGAGCCGGCCGGCCTGGTTCGCGTCGCCGCTCTCGTTCTACTATCTGTGCCTCGGGTCGCTTAGCGTCGTGTCGCTCGCCACCTGGTGGCTGATCCGCTCGCCATGGGGCCGCGCCTTCATGGCGTTGCGCGAGAACCCGATCCGCGCCCTCTCGCTCGGCATCGATACGCGGCGCTACACGCTGATGGCGTTCGCCATCGGTTCGACGCTCGGCGGCGTCTCCGGCGTGCTCTACGCGCCGCTCGTCGAGTTCGTCGATCCGACGCCGTTCACGCTCGCGCTCTCGCTCGACATCCTGATGATGGTGATCGTCGGCGGCGCCGGCTTCTTCTTCGGGCCGTTCCTCGGCGCGCTGATCGCGGTGCTGCTGCCGGAGTGGCTGCGCTTCACGCAGGGCCTGTACCTGATCCTCTACGCGCTCCTCGTCATGGTGCTGCTGGTCTATTCGCCGCAAGGGCTGCTCGGCATCCTCGACCGCTTCCTAGCGGATCGTCGAACCCGCGCCGCGTCGGCGGCCCGGGCGGCTGCCGCGCCGACGCTCGAGGAGACGGCGTGATGGCGGCGACGGTCCTTCAGGTCACGAACGTCAGCAAGCATTTCGGCGGCATCGCCGCCGTCGACGGCGTCTCCTTCGAGGTGCGCGAGCGCGAGATCCTCGGCATCATCGGCCCGAACGGCTCGGGCAAGTCGACGCTCTTCAATTGCATCCTCGGCCAGCTCCGGCCGAGCGCCGGCGCGGTGCGGCTCGACGGCCGCGAGGTCACCGGCATGCGCCCGAGCGACCTCAACCGGCTCGGCATCAGCCGCACCTTCCAGCTGCTGCAGGTCTTTCCCCAGCTCTCGGTGCGCGAGAACCTCATTCTCGCCGGCCAGGAGCATCGAGGGTCGATGGCAACGCGCCTTTTCGGCCCGCCGGACGCCGGCCTGACCGAGGCTGCCGACCGGATGATCGGCTTCTTCAAGCTGTCGCATCTCGCCGACGAGAAGGCCGGCGGTCTCTCCTATGGCCAGCAGAAGCTCCTTGATGCCGCCATGGCCTTCATGGCCGGGCCGCGGCTCGTGCTTCTCGACGAGCCGGCGGGCGGCGTGAACCTCACCATGCTGGCGAGCCTGAAGGAGCGGCTCCAGGCCATCAACGCCGAGCAGGGCGCCACCCTGGTGGTGATCGAGCACAACATGGAGTTCGTGATGTCGCTTTGCACCCGCGTCCTCGTGCTCGCGGAGGGCAAGGTGCTGGCCGAGGGACCGCCGGAGGCGGTCCGCAACGATCCGAAAGTCATCGAGGCCTATCTTGGACACTAGCCCGATCCTCGCGCTCGACGGCGTCACGGCCGGCTACGGCAAGATGACGATCCTCAACGGCACGACCTTCGCCGTCGGCCGGGGCGCCATCACCACCGTGATCGGCCCGAACGGGGCCGGCAAATCGACGGTGTTCAAGACGGTTTTCGGGCTTCTCCCGGCCCGCAGCGGGACCGTCCAATTCGACGGCACCGACGTGACGAACTGGTCGCCGCGCCGGCTGATCGAGGCCGGCATCTGCTACGTGCCGCAGGGACGCAACATCTTTTCCGAGCTCTCGGTGCGGGCGAACGTCGAACTCGGCGGCGTGGCGGCGGGTGCCGAAATCCGCGACCTGCCGGCCCGCATCGAGGCGGCGCTCGACCGCTTTCCGGTGCTGCGGCGCAAGGCCGACCGTCAGGCCGGCACGCTTTCGGGGGGCGAGCAGAAGCAGCTCGAGATCGTCCGCGGGCTGCTGCTCGATCCGAAGCTGATCCTCGTCGACGAGCCGTCGATCGGCCTGTCGCCGATGATGGTCGCGGAGACGTTCGGCATCCTGAAGGAGCAGCGCGACAAGGGCGTGTCGATCCTGATGATCGAGCAGAATGCCCGCTCGGCGCTCGAGATGTCCGACTACGGCATCGTCCTCGAGCTCGGCCAGACGCGCATCGTCGACACGGCGCCGAACATCCTGCGCGATCCGCGCATCGGGCAGCTGTTCCTCGGCGGCAGCATCGAGAAGCCGGCCGCGGCGGCGTGAGGGGCGCGACCGCGCTCAGCTCCGGATCGCGACCTCGATCGGAGGAAAGCCGCCGATCGAGCCGGCAAGGTCCGCCGGCGCCGTGACGAAGTGCATTCCGGTCCAGGATCCGGTCGTGATCGCGGCTTCGGCCGCAAGGCCGCCGCGCCCGACGACGCAATGCCGGACGAGCCAGACGAGAAGCCCGAGGAGATCGTCGTCGGCCGGCCGGCGCGGCGTGTCGACGATCGCCCCGTCGACGGCAAGCCTTGCCTCGAGCGTGCGAAGGTTGGCGCTCCGCCAGTCGGGGATCTCGGGGCCGAGCAGCAGGCTCTCGTTCATCTGGTTGTCGGCGAGCTTCCACAACGGGTCGATCAGATCGGGGTCCGCGCGCCAGCGCATCGCGCAAAGCTCGATCGCGATATGGCAGGAGGCGATCGCGTCGAGGATCTCCGTCCGCTCGGGCGCCCGCGCTGCGGCCGGGAAGGCGCGGCCGAGCACGAAGGCGATCTCGACCTCGACCCCGACCGGCCCCTGGACGCAGCGCCGATGGCGCCGGGCGGGCCGTTCGAGCGCGCCAGCGAGCAGCGGCGCGCAGTTCGGCGTCGCCTCGCGGCTCTTCGCGCCGACCTTCCACCCCATCGCCGGCCCATGCCGGGCCGCGACCGCGTCCTGGACGCGATAAGCGTCGCCGGCGCTTTCGAGCCGGAAATCCGGCACCTCGGCGCGCTGCCCTGAGCGTCGTGCGCCGTCCAGACGCTGCGCGGCGCGGGCGATGTCGTCATCGTCTAGCGGCATCGGGAAAACCTCATGCGGCGGCGGCGAGCGGGGGGCGGCGGATGCAGTCCGGGCGGAGCTCGACGTAGCGGCCGGCGAGCCATAGCAGCAATTCGTC
>DAINQO010000209.1:2699-5477 GCA_036742625.1 Microvirga sp. | reverse complement strand
ATGATCCCGCGCTGGCCTTAAGGCTCGGCTAAAACCATCGTTCGAGTCGCGAGGGATAGCGGCTTAGCGCGAGAACTTCTTATACTTGATCCGATGCGGGATGTTTGAATCCGTCCCCAGCCGCCGCTTTTTGTCCCCCTCGTAATCGGCGAAATTCCCTTCGAACCACTCGACGTGCGAGTCGCCCTCGAAGGCCAGCATGTGGGTCGCGATGCGGTCGAGGAACCAGCGGTCGTGGCTGATGATCACGGCGCAGCCGGCGTAGTCCTCGAGCGCCTCCTCGAGCGCGCGGAGCGTGTCGACGTCGAGGTCGTTCGTCGGCTCGTCGAGGAGGAGGACGTTCGCGCCCGACTTCAAGATCTTGGCGAGGTGGACCCGGTTGCGCTCGCCGCCGGAGAGCACGCCGACCTTCTTCTGCTGGTCGGCTCCCTTGAAGTTGAAGGCCGAGCAATAGGCCCGGGCGTTGATCTCGCGCTTGCCGAGATAGAGCATCTCGTTGCCGCCGGAGATCTCCTCGTAGAGCGTCTTGCCGCCATCGAGCGTGTCGCGCGACTGGTCGACATAGCCGAGCTGCACCGTCTCGCCGATCTCGATCTTGCCGCCGTCGGGCTCCTCCTGGCCGGTGATCATGCGGAACAGCGTCGTCTTGCCGGCGCCGTTCGGCCCGATCACCCCGACGATGCCGCCGGGCGGCAGCTTGAAGGATAGCCCGTCGATGAGGAGCTTGTCGGCGAAGCCCTTCTTGAGCCCGTCGAACTCGATGACGTTCTGGCCGAGCCGCTCGGCGATCGGGATGACGATCTGCGCCGTCGTCGCCCCTTTCTCGGCGGCCTTGGCGACGAGGTCCTCGTAGCGCTGGATGCGGGCCTTCGACTTCGCCTGCCGCGCCTTCGGCGACGCCCGCACCCATTCCTGCTCGCGCTGGATGGTGCGCTGGCGCGATTCCTCCTCGCGGCCTTCCTGCGCCAGGCGCTTCTGCTTCTGCTCGAGCCAGGACGAGTAGTTGCCCTCGTAGGGAATGCCGCGGCCGCGGTCGAGCTCGAGGATCCAGCCCGTGACGTTGTCGAGGAAGTAGCGGTCGTGGGTGACGATCAGGATCGCGCCCGGGTAGCTGCGCAGATGACCCTCGAGCCAGGCGACGGTCTCGGCGTCGAGATGGTTCGTCGGCTCATCGAGAAGGAGAAGCTCAGGCTGCTCGAGGAGGAGCTTGCACAGCGCGACGCGGCGGCGCTCGCCGCCCGAGAGGCGATCGGCCGGCCAGTCGTCGGGCGGGCAGCCGAGCGCGTCCATGGCCTGCTCGACGCGCGAGTCGAGGTCCCACAGGCCCTTTGCCTCGATCTCGTCCTGGAGCGCCGTCATCTCGTCGGCGGTGTCGTCCGAGTAGTTCATGGCGAGCTCGTTGTAGCGGTCGAGGACCGCCTGGCTCGCCGCGACCCCCTCCATGACGTTCTCGCGGACATTCTTTGCCGGGTCGAGCTGCGGCTCCTGCGGCAGGTAGCCGACCCGCGCGCCTTCCGCGACCCAGCCGTCGCCGACGAAATCCTTGTCGATGCCGGCCATGACGCGCAGGAGCGTCGACTTGCCCGAGCCGTTGACGCCGAGCACGCCGATCTTGGCGTCGGGGTAGAAAGACAGGTTGATGTTCTCGAGCACCTTCCGGTTTCCCGGATAGGTCTTCGAGAGGCCGCGCATGTGATAGATGAACTCTCGGGCCATCGGGGTCCGATCCTGCCGCGTCATGGTGGGAAGAGGTGCCGGTGAGTTAGCAGCGCGAGGCGGCTGCCGCAAGGAATGCCGGCGGGGTATAACGAGGTCGCGGACGCTTGGGCCGGCAAGGGAGATCGCCATGAAGCTTGTCGCTGCGACATTGGCGCTGGCCCTGGCGCTGCTCGCGCCGGCGCCGACGCGGGCCGACACGTATCCTTCGCGCCCGATCACCATGATCGTGGTGTTCGCGGCCGGAGGGCCGACCGACGTCCTGGCGCGGATCGTCGCCGACCATATGGGCCGCACCATCGGCCAGCGCATCGTCATCGAGAACCTCGCCGGCGCCGGCGGCACGACGGGCGGCGCGCGCGGCGCCAGGGCCGAGCCGGACGGCTACACGCTGACGGTCGGCAGCCTCGGCAGCCACGGCGCCGCGGCGGCGCTGTACCGGAGCATCCAGTACGATGCGCGCGAGCTCGAGCCGATCGGGCTCATCGCCGGCACGCCGGGCTACTTCGTGGTGCGCAAGGATTTCCCGGCCCGGACGATGCCGGAGTTCCTGGCGCATGCGAAGGCGAACCCCGGCAAGGTCACGAACGGCCATGCCGGCGTCGGCTCGACGCCGCATCTCGCCTGCCTCTTCCTCGCCCATCTGACCGGCATGAGCCTCGTCTCGACGCCCTATCGCGGCTCGGGGCCGGCCATGAACGACCTCGTCGCCGGGCAGATCGATTCGATGTGCGACCTCGCCCCGACGGTCGTGCCGCAGATCCAGGCCGGCACCATCCGCGGCCTGATGCTCGCCCAGCCCGAGCGCTCGCCGGCGACGCCGGAGGTGCCGACCTCGAAGGAGGCCGGCGTCGAGCCGTATCTGTTCACCGGCTGGAACGCCGTCTTCGCGCCGAAGGGCACGCCGAAGGAGGTGGTCGAGAAGCTTTCGGGCGCCCTCCAGGCGGCGCTTGCCGACGACGCCGTGCGGCGCCGGATCGAGGAGCTCGGCTCGCTGCCGCCGAAGCCCGACGAGCGCACGCCCGAGCACCTGCGCCGGGTCGTGCGCGCCGACCACGACAA
>DAINQO010000209.1:0-2599 GCA_036742625.1 Microvirga sp. | reverse complement strand
GCCGCATTGTCGTTATGACGATGGTTCTCGCCATCATGACGATCGCTCCCGCCATGGCCCAATCCGACCTGAAAGCCCCCGCCATGGCCCAGGAGACCCGCCTTACCCTCGGCACCGCGACGCCCGGCGGCGGCTTCCCGGTCTATGGGGCGGCCTTCGTCGAGACCGTCAAGGAGGCCGACCCATCGCTCGTCGTCGAGGCGAAGAACACCAAGGGCAGCGCCGAGAACATCCCGCTCCTTGAGGAGGGCCGGCTCGACCTCGCGCTCGTGCAGGGCGAGGCCGCCCACGAGGCCTTCGCCGGCATCGGGCGCCCGCTTACGAACCTCAAGGTCATCACGGCGATGTACTCGACGCCGGGGCTGTTCGTGGTCCGGGCCGACAGCCCCGCCAGGCGCATCGCCGACCTCACCGGCAAGCCGGTGGCGTTCGGCGCGCAAGGCTCCGGCCTCGTCATCCTCGCCCGCTACGTCCTCGACGGGCTCGGGCTCGACCAGATGAATGACTTCCAGGCGATCTTCCTCGAGCGCGCCGGCGACGGGCCGGCCATGGTGCTCGACGGCCGCGCCGCGGCGCTGTGGGGCGGCGGCACCGGCTGGCCGGGCTTCGCCACGATGGCCAAGGCCGGCGCCCGCTTCATCGCGCCGACGCCGGACGAGATCGACCGCATCCTGGCAAAGCACGCTTTCCTGAAGCGCCTGACGCTGCCGGCCGGGAGCTACCCCGGGCAGGACCAAGCGATCGCGTCCGTCGGCTCCTGGAGCTTCGTCCTCGCCCGCCCGACGCTTGACGACGCGGTCGCCTACCGCCTCGCGCGCGCCCTGCACAAGGGCGAAGCCGCCTTGGCGGTGCGCCTGCCGCAGGCCCGCGAGACCACCGCCGCCAACACCGCCGCCGCCGTCTTCACCCCCGACCTCCTCCACCCCGGCGTCGCGCGGTATCTCCGCGAGATCGGGGTGATGCGCTGAAGACCTCTCCCCGCTTGCGGGGAGAGGCCGACTCGCCGAAGGCGAGCGGGTGAGGGGCCGGGTTCCGTGCGGACTCCCCCGGCCCCTCACCCCAACCCTCTCCCCGCAAGCGGGGAGAGGGGGACGCCAGGCGCGCTTGCGCCGTGGACCGCCCGGCGGCGCGGACCGCCCGGCTATTGCGCGGCGATGCGCGATTCTGCTGCGGCCTGGTGTTCGACGCCTGACGGAAAGAGCGGCGCCTCGATCGTGCAGACGACGCCGGCGGGGCGGAAGTCGAGGCAGACGTCGCCGTCGAGATCGGCGGCGAGGCCGCGCTCGATCAGCCGCGTGCCGAAGCCCTTGCGGGCCGGCGGCGCGACCGGCGGGCCGCCTTCCTCGGCCCAGGTCAGGTGAAGCGCCGGCCCGCTTTCGCCCGCCGCGACGCGCCAATCGAGCCGGACGCGGCCGCTCTCGTTCGAGAGCGCGCCGTACTTCGCGGCGTTGGTCGCCAGCTCGTGCAGCGCCATGGCGATGGCGAGCGCGGCGCGCGGCGCGAGCCGCACGTCCGGCCCGGTGATCGCGAATCGGGCGGCGCGCGCGTCGCGATGCGCCGCGAGCGCCTCCTCGACGATGTCGCGGAGCGATGCCCCTTCCCAGCTCTCGCGGGTCAGCACGTCATGCGCCTTGGCGAGCGCAAACAGCCGGGCTTCGAAGGATTCGCGCGCCTGCGCCGTCGTCTCGCTCGTCTTGAGGCTTTGCGCCGCGATCGACTGCACGGTGGCGAGCGTGTTCTTCACCCGGTGATTGAGCTCGTCGATGAGGAGCTTCTGTGCCTCTTCATGAGCGCGCTCCTGGGTGCGGTCGCGGAAGATCTTCAGGAAGCCGCGGCGATGGTCGGCGAGCGGAAGCATGACGCCGCTGCCCCAGAACGTCGAGCCGTCCTTGCGCAGATGCCAGCGCTCGTTCGCAGCCCTGCCTTGCGAGCGCGCGAGCGCCATCTCGCGCGCCGGCTCGCCGGCGGCGCGGTCCTCGGGGGAGAAGAAGATGTCGCCCGGGCGGCCGATCACGTCCGCCTCATGGTAGCCGAGGATGCGCTCGGCGCCGGTGTTCCAGGTCGTGACCCGGCCGTCCTCGTCGAGGGCAAAGATCGCGTATTCCTTGGCGCTCTCGAGGATCAGGCGGAACCGCTCCTCCGAGTCGCGATGCGCCCGTGCGGCGTTCGACGATCGCCTGGCGCAATTGACGCGCGACCTCGTCGACCTCGGCGAGGCCGGTCTCGATGAGACCGGGGTCGTCCGGATCGGTCGCCGCCCGGGCGAGCGAGCGTCGGCGCCGCGATGCCGCGCGCGATCCAGAAGGCGAGGCCGAGGCCGAGCATGAGGAACGCCATGCCGAGGAGAACGGTCATCATCAGCGACTGCCACAGCGGCGCGGTAAACTCCCGCTCGGGCAGCCCGATGCCGACGCTCCAGCCGGACGGCTCGGAGCGGCTGAAGGCGGTCAGGGCGGGAACGCCCTCATGGGTCTGCGTGAGGACGACGCCCTCGTTCCGGGCGATCAGATGTGGATAGAACGACGGCGAGGCGCGCTGGCCGATGAACCGTTCGGCGTTCGGGACGCGCGCCACGGTCATTCCGGCGCGATCGAAGACG
>DAINQO010000208.1:0-5484 GCA_036742625.1 Microvirga sp. | reverse complement strand
AGGCAGCGGTTTTTGGTACCGCCATTCCCAGGTTCGAATCCTGGCGCCCCAGCCAGCTCCGTCGTCGAGAATGTCTTGCCCGGCGCTTGCGGGTGGGGCTTTCGCACCTATGATCCGCTGCCAAAAGGAGGCCTGCCATGGACATCACCCGGGCGGTTGCGGTCGCGACGCGGCGCGGGCGCGGCGAATGGTTCACCGGGACCGTGTGGCAGGACCCGATCGTCGAGGCTCCCGAGCCGGCGCGCGTCAAGGCGGTGCGGGTGACGTTCGAGCCCGGCGCGCGCACGGCCTGGCACACCCATCCGCTCGGGCAGACGCTGCACGTCGTCGCCGGCGTCGGGCGGGTGCAGAAATGGAACGGCCCGGTCGAGGAGATCCGCCCCGGCGACACGGTCTGGATCCCGCCGGACGAGAAGCATTGGCATGGCGCGTCGCCGACGAGCGGGCTCGTCCACCTCGCCCTGCACGAGCACCAGAACGGCGTCCACGTGACCTGGCTCGAGCACGTCACCGACGAGCAATACGCCGTCGAGCCGACGAGCTGACCGGCTCTCGGCCGGGACCGGGCTTGAAACGCACGTCCGGATACCCGACGGTTGCATTGGGCGGCATTTGACCGTCCCGGAGGGAGAGACCCGAATGATGTTCAGGACCAGCAGACGCCAAGCCGTGGCCGGCGCGTTGCTTATTGCCGTCGGCTCCGCCGGCGCCGCGCTCGCGCAGCAGGCCTTCTTCCGCATCGGCACCGGCGGGACGGGCGGCACCTATTACCCGATCGGCGGCCTGATCGCGAACGCGATCTCGGGCCAGGACGGCGGCAAGGGCGTCGCCGGCCTCGTCTCGACCGCGGTCGCCTCGAACGGCTCGGTGGCGAACGTCAACGCGATCCAGGGCGGTTCGTCCGAGTCGGGCTTCACGCAGTCGGACGTCGCCTATTGGGCCTACACCGGCACCGGCCTCTACGAGGGCAAGCCCAAGGTCCAGGACCTGCGCCTGATCGCGACGCTCTACCCCGAGACCGTCCATATCGTCGCCCGCAAGGACGCCAACATCAAATCGGTCGCCGACCTCAAGGGCAAGCGCGTCTCGATCGACGAGCCGGGCTCGGGCACGATCGTCGACTCGCGGCTCGTGCTCGCCGCCTTCGGGATCACCGAGAAGGACATCAAGCCCGAATACCTCAAGCCCGGACCGGCCGGCGACCGCCTGAAGGACAACGCGCTCGACGCGTTCTTCTTCGTCGGTGGCTATCCGACCGGGGCCATCTCGGAGCTCGCCACCTCATCCGGGATCGCGCTCGTCCCGATTACCGGTCCGGAGGCCGACAAGCTGCTCGCGGAGTACAAGTTCTTCGCGAAGGATACGGTCCCGGCTGGCGTCTACAAGGACGTGCCGGAGACGCAGACGATCTCGGTCAACGCGCAATGGGTCACGAGCGCCAAGCAGCCTGAAGATCTCGTCTACAAGATCACCAAGGCGCTCTGGAGCGATGAGACCCGCAAGCAGCTCGACGCCGGTCACGCCAAGGGCAAGCTGATCACGGCGAAGACCGCGACCACCGGGCTCGGCATTCCGCTCCATCCCGGCGCCGAGAAGTTCTACAAGGAAGCAGGGTTGCTGAAGTAACCCGAGCCGCTTCCCCATTGTCATTCCGGGGCTCCGCGAAGCGGAGAACCCGGAACCCATAACCACCAGGCCCTTCCGATCGCGCTGAAACGCTCGTGCGCGATCGGCGCCGCAAGTGTTTATGGGTTCCGGGCTCACGCCTGCGGCGCGCCCCGGAATGGCACTTCGCGCGCTATGGAGCCGTCATGCCCACGATGGAACTCGACGAGGCGAAGGCCCGCGAGCTCGAGGAGAAGTTCGACTCCGAGATCCGCTTCCGTCCGCTCGCGCCCCCGGCCGGCAAGCTCGTCGGCGCGCTGCTCGTCGTGCTGTCGCTATTCCACTACTACACCGCCGGCTTCGGCCTCCTGCAGGAGACGGTGCACCGGGGCATCCACCTCTCCTTCGTGCTTGGCCTGATCTTCCTGGTCTTCCCCTTCTCCAAGCGCGGCTATGACCGGCCGGCCGAGGGAAGCGCTTGGCGGCCCTTCGGCATCTCGCTCGTCGATTGGGTGCTCTCGCTCGCGGCCGTGGTCGCGGTCGCACACGTTCCCCTGATCCCACTCGACGATCTCGCCTTCCGGGTCGGTAACCCGACGATGATGGACGTGGCGCTCGGCGCCGTGCTGATCCTGGTCCTCTTCGAGGCGACCCGCCGCTCCGTCGGGTGGCCGCTGCCGATCATCGCGACCTTGTTCATCCTCTACGCGGTCTTCGGGCGCCTCATGCCCGGCATCCTGGTGCATCCGGGCGCGAGCTTCGCCCAGGTGATCGATCACCTCTATCTTACCACCCAAGGCATCTACGGCATTGCGCTCGGCGTCGTCGCGACTTACGTCTTCCACTTCGTGCTGTTCGGCGTCTTCGCGACCCGCATCGGCCTCGGCCAGCTTTTCCTCGATTGCGCCGCCTGGGTTGCGGGGCGCTACGCCGGCGGGCCGGCGAAGGTCGCGATCTTCGGCTCGGCCCTGTTCGGGATGATCTCCGGCTCGTCGGTCGCGAACACCGTCACGGTCGGCTCGCTGACCATCCCGGCGATGATCCGTCTTGGCTACAAGAAGCATTTCGCCGCGGCGGTCGAGTCCACCGCCTCGACCGGCGGGCAGATCACGCCGCCGATCATGGGCGCGGCGGCGTTTTTGATGATCGAGTTCCTCAACCTGCCCTACACCACCATCATCCTGGCGGCGATCGTGCCGGCCTTCATGCACTTCTTCGGCGTTTTCATGCAGGTGCATTTCGAGGCCAAGCGCAACGGGCTGCGCGGGCTGCGGCCGGAGGAGATGCCCGACCTGAGGGAGGCTTTCCGCCGCGATTGGCCGACGGTCATCCCGCTCCTTGCGCTGATCGGCGTCCTGATGGCCGGCTACACGCCCTACATGGCGGCGTTCTGGGGCATCACGCTGTGCATCGCCGTCGGCCTCCTCAACCCGCGCCGGCGGATGAGCCTCGGCGAGGTCTTCGACGGCCTGCGCGACGGGGCGAAATATGCGCTCGCCGTCGGCGCCGCCGCCGCGACGGTCGGCATCGTCGTCGGCGTCGTGACGCTCACCGGCGTCGGCTTCAAGTTCTCCTACATCGTGACCTCGGCGGCGGCGAGCTTGGCGTCCGCGGCGGGTGCGCTGCTTCCGGCATTCCTCGCCGACCCGAAGAGCCTGACGCTGCTCTTCACGCTGATCATGACCGGCGTCGTCTGCATCCTGATGGGCTGCGGGATACCGACGACGGCAAACTACATCATCATGGTGACGATCGCCGCGCCGGCGCTAGGCCTCCTTGGCGTCGAGCCGATCGTCGCGCACTTCTTCGTCTTCTATTACGGCGTCCTCGCCGACATCACGCCGCCGGTGGCGCTCGCCGCCTATGCGGCGGCCGGCATGGCGGGAGCCGATCCCTTCCGGACCGGCAACACCGCATTCCGGCTTGGCCTCGGCAAGGTGCTGGTGCCGTTCGTGTTCGTGTTCTCGCCCTCGCTTCTCCTCGTCGCCAAGGGCTTCAACTGGCCGGATTTCTGGCTCGCCTTCCTCGGCTGCGTCGCCGGCATCAGCTGCCTTGCCGCCGGCATCACCGGCTGGCTCCTGACCCGCACCGCGACCTGGGAACGCCTGCTGCTCGGGCTCGCGGCGATCCTTCTCGTCGCGCCGGAGCTCTATTCGTCGCTCCTCGGCGCCGCGCTCGTCGTGCCGGTGCTGATCCGCCAGCTCGCCGCGTACCGCCTCTACCGAGCCGGAGAGGCCGGCGCATCGCCATCATGACCGGATCGGATTCGCCTGCGATTCCAGCGTCCCCCGGTCATGATGATCGGACACTTTCATCATGACGGAGAGCGTTCCGCGGAAGGGTCAGCCAAGCCCGAAGATCTCCCGCGCCTCGGCCGGGCTCGCGACCGACGCGTCGAGCAGCTCGACGATGGTCGCGGCGCGCTCGACGAGCGCCGCGTTGCTCGGCGCGAGCTGGCCCTTGCCGAGATAGAGGTTGTCCTCGAGCCCGACGCGGACGTTGCCGCCGGCCGCGACCGCGACCGCCGCCATCGGGAACTCGGTCCGGCCGATGCCGAAGGCCGACCAGGCGGCGTTCTTCGGCAGGCGGTCGCGCATCTGGATGAGCGTTTCCGGCGTCGCCGGCGCCCCATAGGAGATGCCGAGGCAGATCTGGAACAGCGGCGGCTCGGCGAGGTGGCCGTCGGCGATGAGACGCTTCGCGAGCTCGATATGGCCGAGGTCGAAGACCTCGATCTCGGGCTTCGCGCCGGCGGCTTTCGCGCGATCGGCCATCTCGCGCAAGTGGCTGGGGGTGTTTGCGAAAATCGTCTCGCCGAAGTTCATCGTGGCGACGTCGAGCGTGCAGATCGGTGGCTTGATCGCCTCGATGTGGCGCATGCGGACGGCCGGCGTCGTCAGCGTCGTGCCTTCGCCGGCCTTCCTCGGCTCGGCCGGGTCCGGCGCGAAGCGCCCGCCGGCGCCGGTCGTCAGGTTCAGGACCACGTCGCCGTTCTTGTCGCGGATGCGGTCGACGACCTCTTGGTACAGCGCGAGCTCCATCGAGGGCTTCGTGGTCTTCGGATCGCGCACATGAATGTGCACCACGGCCGCCCCGGCCTTCGCCGCGTCGAGCGCGGAATTGGCGATCTCGACCGGCGTGACCGGCACCGCCGGGTTCTTCGACGGCGTGTCGAAGGAGCCGGTGAGCGCGCAGGTGATGACGGTTTTCCGCGACATGTTCTCTCCACTCCCAACCCGTTTTCCCGCAATCCCGCCGCCCGCGTTACGTATTCTCCGTATTAAGCATGATCCCGAAAAGTGGCTACCGGTTTTCGGAAAAGATCATGCTCAAACAAAGAGATAGAGCGGGATGACGACTCAACGAGAAGTCATCGCGCTCTAGCTGAATCCCCCGTCGACCACGATGGTCTCGCCGGTGATGTGGCCGTGCACGGCAAGGAACAGCATCGCCTGCGCGATGTCCATCGGCTGCGCGACCTTGCCGAGGAGCGTGCGCTCGAGCGTCGCCTGCTTGCGCTCGTCCGGCCACGGGTTCGTCCACGGCGTCGCGACGAGGCCCGGCGCGACGGCGTTGACGCGCACCTCCGGGGCGAGCGCCCGGGCGAGGCCCTTCGTCAGGTTGATGACGCCGGCCTTCGAGGCGCCGTAGGCCATGCTGCTGCCGCGCCGCCCGAGCCCGGCGACCGACGCCGTGTTGACGATCGCGCCCCGCGTCGCCTTGAGGGCCGGCGCGGCGGCGTGCGCGCAGCGGAACGGGCCGATGAGGTTCGTCGACAGGATGAGCTGCCAGAACGCCTCCGTCATGGCGTCGAGATCGGCAAACTCGATCGGCTGCAGCGAGCCCGGCGTGCCGGCATTGTTGATCAGGATGTCGAGC
>DAINQO010000207.1:0-5541 GCA_036742625.1 Microvirga sp. | reverse complement strand
CCGGCCGGGGAAGGTAGCCCTCGGCATGCGCGACCTCATCGGCGACCTTCGCGACGGCCTCTGGGCGCTGTCGCCGTCGCGCTTCCCCTATGGCCGCTTCGCCGCCGCGCTGGCGCTCGGCGCCGCCGGCGGGTGGAGCTTCGCGCGCCTGCAGCTGCCGCTGCCTTGGATGCTCGGCCCGATGACGGTGTGCACCGTCGCGGCGCTGTTCCGCGCCCCGATCGCGGCGCCGGCGGTGGTGCGGCCGCCGATGACCATGGTGATCGGCGTGCTCCTCGGGGCGGGCTTCACCCCGGCCGTCGTCGCGCAGCTGCCGAGCTGGATCCCGACCATCCTCGGGCTTGTCGCCTTCATCGCCGTGTGCGGCTTTGCCTGCGTGACCTATTTTCGGGTCGTCGCGGGCTTTGACCGCGTCACGGCTTACTTCTCCGGCATGCCGGGCGGGCTCGTCGAGATGGTGCTGCTCGGCGAGGAGGGCGGCGGCAACGCGCGCACGATCGCGCTCATCCACTCGGCCCGCATCCTCCTCATCGTCATGACGCTGCCCTTCATCGTGCAGTGGCTCGAAGGCGTTCGCCTCGGCGCCCGGCCGCCGTTCGGCGTCTCGATCCTCGACACGCCCTGGTACGGCGAGCTCTGGCTCGTCGCGACGGCGATCGCCGGCGCGGTCGTCGGCGATCTTCTCCGTGTGCCGGCGAAATATCTGCTTGGGCCGATGCTGGTCAGCGCCCTCGTCCACATTCTCGGCCTGTCGGACTTCAAGCCGCCGCAGGAGATTGTGATCGCGGCGCAGCTCGTGCTCGGCACGACGATCGGCTGCCGCTTCCTCGGCACGCCGCCGCGCGAGATCCTGCGGGTGCTCCTGGTGTCGCTCGGCTCGACCGCGATCCTGATCGCGATCACGCTCGCCTTCGGCTATCTCGTCGCCCGGGTCTCGTCCTTCGGCGCGATCCCGCTCATCCTCGCCTACTCGCCCGGCGGGCTCGCCGAGATGAGCCTCGTCGCGCTGGCGCTGCACATCGAGGTCGCCTTCGTCGCCGCCCACCACGTCATCCGCGTGTTCCTGGTGATGGTCGGCGCCGGCATCGTCTTCGGCCTCACGCCGGCAGCGCGTGGCGGCAAGGACGGGTCGCCCGGCGCCTCGTAGCCGCCCCCCAAGGTCTTGCTCGGGCCCGAACTCCGGGCGACACTGGCCAAGGCTCCAGATCAGGCTTGAAGAGAGGCGTCCAGATGGCCCTCAGATACACGCATGTCAGCATCCCGACCCGCGACGCCGACCGCGCCGCGCTGTGGTACCAGAGGCTCTTCGGGCTCGAGGAGCTCGCGGCGCCGAACTTCGGCTCGCCGGTGCGCTGGTTCCGCGTCGGCGACCTGCAGCTGCATCTCTACCAGCGCAACGAGGAGCGCGCGCCGATGCAGCATTTCGGCCTCGCGGTCGACGATTTCGAGGCCGTCTACGCGCGAGCCCAGGAGATCGGCGCCGTCGATTCGGTGCGGGCCCACCCGCTCTACATCACGCCGGCCGGCGAGGTGCAGCTCTATCTGCGCGACCCCGACGGCAACAACATCGAGATCAACTGGCCCGACGCCTCCTCGCTGCCCCAGAGCATCCGCGACAAGGCGATCCGCCGCGAGGACGACTTCGCGCAATCGGAGACGAACCGGAGCGCCCGCATCTTCATGGCGCCGCAATCGGCCGCCTGAGGGCTGGCGTCAGCGCTTCCTGAAGACGAGGCTGAGGTTGTTCGCCGGCATCGCGACTCGCTTTTTGAGGTCGAGGCCGTGGCGCGCTGCGAGTTCCGCGACCGCGGCGACGTCGCGCACGCCCCATGCCGGGTCCCGCGCCTTGAGGCTCTCGTCGAAGGCGGCGTTCGAGGGCGCGGTGTGCCGGCCGTCTTCCATGAACGGGCCATAGAGGTAGACGACGCCGCCTGGCGCCAGCAGCCGTCCGGCGCCCTCGATCAGCCCCTCGGCGGCGCGCCAGGGCGCGATGTGGATCATGTTGATCGCGACGATCGCATCGGCGCGCTCAACCGGCCACGACGGCGCGGTGACGTCGAGCGCGAGCGGCGCGAGGAGGTTCGGCAGGCCGGCCTCGGCGCGATGAGCCGCGATGCTGGCGAGCGCCTCCGGGTCGCGGTCGCTCGGCTGCCAGGTCAGGTCCGGCAATGCCCCCGCGCAATGCACGGCATGCTCGCCGGTGCCGCTCGCGATCTCGAGCACCAACCCGCGGGCCGGCAGCACGCGGCGCAGCACGGCAAGGATCGGCTCGCGATTGCGCGCCGCCGACGGCGAGGTGAGGGCGGCGGAGGCGAAGCTGGTCATTCTACAAGAGCGGTTGCGCGCATCACCGTGCTGCGCATCAAGATCCGCATTCTTGCAGAGACGGTCGCCGGAGGAGCCAGATTTCGTCTCCTATTTGCTGGTCCGTGTCGCTGCATTAAGCGCGTCCTTGTTGAGGGAAAGCCATTCGCCGTAGTCCGTCACTTGGATCAGCGTCCACCGCCGCGCGCACGCCTCGACAAATCGTCGTGCTTCCCCGGCCGTGTACGCGGCGTCCTCACGCGTCGCGCCGCTGACCACGATGCCATAGTCGGCTTTGACCCGTTCGCTCCTTGCCTTATTGAGTTCACGCGCAGACTCGCCGAGATAATTCGTCTCGCCTTCAACCAGATTGCCGTAGTGTTCGATGACGTGCTCATGGCTGTTCGGCACGTCCCGACGCTTGCCGACTCCTCCGCTCTTGAGGATTGCAGCACGCGCGCAGTGATGCATCGCGTAGTAGGCGGCGTGGACACAGGCATTCGGTGCCTCGCTCCAAGCCGCAAGTTTCTCCGCCTCCCCCAAATGTATCATCGCCAGATTGAACTCCGCCTGGGCGAGCCGAGCCCGGTCATCCTCGCTCAAGGGCTTGATGGGGTTCGGACGTGGCTTGTTGGCACGCTTCTTCTTCGGCGGGTCGCTCCTCCCGCGGCTGCGCGTCACGGTATGACGACCCCCTCGCGGGCGATGTCCTCCACCAGCGCACTCTTGCAGCGCGCTTCCAGGAGATCGGCGGCCAATGCAATTGGCCGGATGTGAACCCCGGCCAGGATGTGCTTGTACGCCGCGTCTGCGAGCGTGTGCTCGATGAACCGACGCTCAGCCAACTCTCGCAGGAAGACGGCGACATCATAGTCTGAGTCCTTCCGCGCGTCGCCGCGCGCCCGCGACCCGAACAGGACAACCTGGGTAACGTTGCCGGGCAGGGCATTTTCTACGTCGCTTCGGAAGGCATGCAGTCGCGCCGCCGCCGCTTTGGAGAGAACCCGCTCTGGTCGCGCAACCGCCATCGTAGAGACTCTGCTTAGAGCCTACGCTTTATTCAACGTTGTCCGGCGCGACTGGTCAACGTTGTTAATCCACGAACTCGACCGGCGTGCCCTTCTCGACCATCTGGGCGAGCTGCTTCACGTCCCAGTTCGTCAGCCGCACGCAGCCGTGCGAATAGGTCTTGCCGACCTTCGCCGGGTCGGGCGAGCCGTGGATGCCGTAGCTCTCGAGCGACAGGTCGATCCAGACCGCGCCGACCGGGTTGTTCGGGCCGGGCTTGATCGTGAACGGCTTGTCCGACTTCACGCCCTTGAACTTGTACTTCGGATTGTAGGTATAGGTCGGGTTCTGCGCCACCCGCTCGATCTTGAAGCTGCCGCTCGGCGCCGGTTTCTCCTCCGAGCCGATCGAGGCCGGGTAGAACGCGACGAGCTTGCCGTCCTTGTCGAGGGCATGGAGGGCGTGCTCGGACTTGCGCACGACGAGCTTTCCCGCCTTCGCGCCCGGCTTGTCGTTCTTGACGTTGGCGACGAGGATCGGGGTGCCCGCCTTGCCGAAAGGCTTTCCCGGGTTGAGGGCCTTGAGCAGCCCCTCGTCCATGTGGAATTTCTCGGCAAGCGCCTCGACCTCGGTGCGGTAGCCAAGCCGTTCGAGCGCCGCCATGTCCTCCATCTTGGCCGGGATCTTGGCGACGAACGGGCCCTTCACGTCCTCGGCCGAGATGGCGTATTCCTGCAGGACCGGCTCGGTCGAGGTCGCGGCGAGCTTGTCGAACAGCTCCTTGGTGAGCCCGTCGTCCTTGAGCCCCTGCGCCTCGGCGAAGGCCGCGACCGCCTTGTCGAAGTTCTCGCCGCCCCGCCCGTCGATCGTGCCGGGCGAGAAGCGCGCCCGGTCGAGCCGGATCTGCGCCTTGAGGATCGCCGGGCTGATGCCCTTGCCGCGCTTGGCCGAGAACTGCGCCTCGTTGACGGCCTTGAGGTCTAGGGCCGCAGGTTTTGCCGCCTTCGCGGCGGCAGGCGCCGCGCCGAGCGCAGCCAGCAGCAGCACCGTCAAGGCCGTCGACAATAAGCGCATGGTGAACCTCTCGGGCCTCGGCGCCGCGGCCGAGCATCGGGTAGGAAAGCGCGAGCACGCCTTGGCGTTCCTCCGGCTACTGGCAGATGCCGGAGCCCGGACGGCGGGCGCGCATGTCGAGATGGAGGTGATTGGCGTGCGCCGCGTCCGAGCCTGGCCCGAGCACGGTGCTGAAATAGGCGCAGGCCTTCTGGCGCACCGCCGCCTGGAACAGCGCCTCGGGGGCGTCTCCCGAGCGCGGCGCGATCACGATCGTGGGGCGCGCGCGGAACGCGAAGCCCATCACGTCGACGGCGTTCGCGAAGGCGTGCTCCGAAAGCTTCGTTCCGGCCTGGCGATTCTGGCCGCGGCACTCGTAGGAGGTGCCGATCAGGATCTTGGCCGGCGGGCCCGACAGGTGCCGTTCGGCTTCCGCCGACACGCCCTCGACCCATTTCGTCAACGCCTCCGCGACGGCGCAGGTGACGATCGCCGGCGGCGAGACCTCAAGCCCGGCCGGGAGCCCGATGAGGCGGAGCGGGTGCCTGGCGCCGCAGGCGCCGTTCTCGATTGCCGGCGCCGGCTCGGCGCGGGCGCCGGACTTCGCCAGCCGCTCGATGCAGGCGGCGCTGTCCTCGCCTTCCGGTTGGGTGGCTGCGCCGGCCGCGGCGGAGCCATCCACGGCAGGGCGTTCGTTCTCGATTCCGTGCGGTCGCACGGGCGGTAGCGGGACATCGCCGTGCGCGGCCGCCTCCTCGGCGATCCCCTCCGGGCGCGGCGGCGGCAGCGGCACTTCGGCAAGCGCCGCGACCGATGCCGAAAGCACAAGGGCGAGGCCGGCAAGACCGAGGATCGCGCGCATGCTGCGAAACCGCGCGGCGCTCCCGTTCGTTCCCGGCCATGCACCTCGTCCAGCTCCTCCTGCCGCTCTACGACAACGACGGCAACCACTTCCCGCCGGAACCGTACCGGCTCGTGCGGACGGAGCTCTCCGAGCGCTTCGGCGGGCTCACCGCATTCACCAGCGCCCCGGCCGAGGGCCTGTGGACCGAGGACGGCAAGATCAGCCATGACGAGATCGTCATCTTCGAGGTCATGGCCGACGCGCTCGACCGCGGCTGGTGGAGCGCCTACCGGGCGGAGCTCGAGCGCCGCTTCCGCCAGGACGTGATCGTC
>DAINQO010000206.1:0-5543 GCA_036742625.1 Microvirga sp. | reverse complement strand
CCTCCCCCACAAGGGGGGAGGGGAATTGCGCGCCGGCTTTGTGTGAATCCGCTAGCCCGTTCGGGAGAGGGGTTCATCGCCTTCGCCTCTTGGGATGGCGCGCGCCACCTCTCCCGGAGGGAGAGGTCGAGACGGCGGCAGCCGTCCGGGTGAGGGTTACGCCGTCGCCGGCGGAGCCCGCAGTGCCACCTGTCCCGGGGGCGCTCCCCTCACCCGGTCGGTGCATCGCGCCGACTCGACCTCTCCCTGCGGGAGAGGTGGATCGCGATCCTCACCGCTTCGCCGGCACGATGTCGTGGGCGAGCGTGTCCTCGTCCGAGCGCGGCTTCGGGATGTCGACCTTGTCCTTGGCGAGCGCCCAGGCCGAGGAAATGGCGACGAGCGGCAGCGACACCCGTTCCTTCATGAACAGCGCGCCGGCGTCCTCGAGGAGGGCGCGGCGCTTGCCCTCGTCGAGCTCGGTCGCGGCCTGCTGCAGGAGCTTGTCGAGATCCGGGTTGGAGTAGCCGCGCCAGTTGAAGGCGCCCATCTTGAGCTGCGGGTTGTTCGAGTGCCCGAGCGACGACAGGGTGTAGTGCGCCTCGCCGGTGATCGTGCCCCAGCCCGACATGACGAAGGAGTAGTCGCCGCGCGTGCGGCCCGGGAACAGCACCGCCGCCGGCTGCCCGTTCGCCTGCACCTCGAGCCCGATGCGGGCGAGCATCTGCGCCACCGAGGTGCCGACGGCGCGGTCGCCGGGCAGGCGGTCGTTGGTGAAATGGAAGCCGATCTTGAAGCCGCTCGGGTAGCCGGCCTCGGCGAGAAGCTGGCGGGCGCGCTGAACGTTCGGGCGCAGCTCGGGCAGCTTCTCGTTGTAGCCGAAGATGCCGGGGGTCACCATCTGGTTGACCGGCCGGCCGAGGCCCTCCATCGACACCTCGGCGAGCGCCGGCCGGTCGATGGCGAGATCGACGGCCTCGCGCACCCGCGCGTCCTTGAACGGGTTCTGCGGCAGGGCTGAGCCGTCCTTGGCGAAGATCTGCGGAGGCTTGTCGCGGAAGTCGAACTCGATGTTGAAGACATAAGGGGTGTCGACCTTGACGATCTTGAGCTTCGCGTCCTTCTCGAGCGTCGGCACGTCGGCCGCCGGCACGCGCACGATCATGTCGACCTGGCCGGCCTTGAGCTGCGCGACGCGGGCGGAATCGTTCGGGATCTCCTTGCGCACCACCTTCTGCCACGGCGAGGCGCCGCGCCAATGGCCGTCGAAGCGCTCGAGCACGAGCTCCTCCTTCGGCGTCCAGGAGACGAACCGGAACGGGCCGGTGCCGATCGCCGCCTTGCCGGAATTGAAGGCGGCGTTGGCGCTCTCCTTGGTCAGGCCGGCGGAGGCCTTGGCCGAGACGATGAAGAGGCGGATGAAGTCGTTCGGCAGCGTCGGCGCCGGCCCGTCGGTGACGACGTGGAGCGTGTGCGGGTCGACGACCTTCGCCTCCTTGACGCGGCGGACGTAGATCATCGTCGGGTTCGGGCCCGAGACGATCGGGATGCGCTCGATCGAGAACTTCACGTCCTCGGCCGTGAAGTCCGAGCCGTCGTGGAATTTCACGCCCTCGCGCAGCTTGAACACCCAGGTCGTCGGGTCGACGACCTTCCAGGAGGTGGCAAGCCCCGGCTCGAGCTGGAGCTTGTCGCCGGACCACACCAGCGTGTCGAAGACATGCTTCAGCGCCTCGGCATGGGTGCCGGTCGCAGTGTAGTGCGGATCGATCGATTCGGGGCCCGCGCGCACGCCAATGGTCAGCGTCTGCGCGAGCGCGGAGCCGGCAAGGAGGGTCCCGCCTAGGACGGCGAGTGCGAAGCTGCGGAAACTGTGCTGGACGCTCATGCGGTTCTCTACCCCTGTCCCGGTCATCCCGGACGGCCCGCAGGGCCGATCCGGGATCCACACTTCGGGCCACGGCCCCGGTATGGATCCCGGCTCTCCGCTTCGCTGCGGCCGGGATGACCCGCGGGAAGAGGATAGCCGCAGTCTAAGAGCGGACCGGGCTCCTCCTCAACTGCCGAATTGCCGGCGGTAGCAGCACGGGTGCCCCATGCTATGACTCTTGCATGCTCGGCTTCGTCATCCAGCGCGTGCTGCAGGCCGCCCTCGTCATGGCGGCGATGTCGGCGCTCGTCTTCGTCGGCGTCTATGCGGTCGGCAACCCGATCGACGTGCTGATCTCGCCCGACGCAACCCAGGACATCCGCGCCGCGACGATTGCCCGCTACGGCCTCGACCGGCCGCTCTACGAGCAGTATTTCACCTTCCTCGGCAACATCCTCTCCGGCGACATGGGCCGCTCCTTCGTGTTCGGGATGCCGGTGCTGCAGCTCATCATGCAGCGGCTGCCGGCGACGCTCGAGCTCACCCTCGTCGCGGTGATCGCCGCCACCCTCGCCGGCGTCCCGCTCGGCATCTATGCCGGCTATCGCCCCGACAGCCCGGCGTCGAAGACCATCATAGCGGTGTCGATCCTCGGCTTCTCGGTGCCGACCTTCTGGGTCGGGCTGATCCTGATCCTGTTCTTCGCCGTCCATCTCGGCTGGCTGCCGGCCGGGAGCCGCGGCGCGACAAGGAGCCTCTTCGGCGTCGAGTGGAGCGTCCTCACCCTCGACGGTTGGAAGCATCTGATCCTGCCGGCGACGAACCTCGCGCTGTTCAAGCTCGCGATGATGATCCGCCTCGCCCGCGCCGGCACGCGCGAGATCATGCTGACCGACACCATCAAGTTCGCGCGCGCCGCCGGGCTTTCGGAAGCGACGATCCTGCGCCGGCACGTCCTGAAGCTGATCTCGATCCCGATCGTGACGGTGTTCGGCCTGGAGTTCGGCTCGACCCTTGCTTTCGCGGTCGTGACCGAGACCATCTTCTCCTGGCCAGGCGTCGGCAAGCTCATCATCGATTCGATCGCGCAGCTCGACCGGCCGGTGATGGTCGCCTACCTGATCCTGATCGCCTTCCTGTTCGTGACCATCAACCTCGCGATCGACCTCGTCTACGCGCTGCTCGATCCGCGCCTGCGCCGGGGGGCGGCATGAACGCCGAGGCCCTCGCCGCCTTCTGGTCCGAGTTCCGCGAGAGCCGCATCGCCGTCGCGGCGCTGGCCATCATCGTCGGCGTCGTCATCGCCGTCATCATCGCGCCCCTGATCACGCCGCAGGACCCCTACGACCTCGCGAACCTGCCGCTCGCCGACGCGCGGCGCCCGCCGGGTTTCGTCGGCCAGGACGGCTACACGCATCTCCTCGGCACCGACGCGCAGGGCCGCGACCTCTATTCGGCGATCCTCTACGGCCTTCGCATCTCGCTGCAGATGGGCCTCGTCGCCGGCGCGATCGCGCTCGCCATCGGCGCGACGCTCGGCATCGTCGCGGCCCATGCCGGCGGGCGCGTCGAGGCGCTGATCATGCGCATCGTCGACCTGCAGCTCTCCTTCCCGGCGATCCTGCTCGCGCTCGTGCTCGCGGCGCTCCTCGGCCAGGGCAAGGCGCAGCTGATCACGGCGCTCGTCGCGGCGCAGTACGCCTATTTCGCCCGCACGGCGTTCGGCGCCGCCGCCGCCGAGCGCCGCAAGGACTATATCGAGGCCGCCGCCGCGACGCCGCTCTCGGGCGCGCGCATCGTGTTCCGGCATCTGCTGCCGAACTCGCTGCCGCCGCTGATTGTCGTCGCGACCCTGCAGGTCGCGAACGCCATCTCGCTCGAGGCGACGCTGTCGTTCCTCGGGCTCGGCCTGCCGCCGACCGAGCCGTCGCTCGGCATGCTGATCGCCAACGGCTTCCAGTACATGATGAGCGGCCGCTACTGGATCTCGGTCTATCCCGGCATCGCGCTCATCATCATCATCGTCGCGATCAATCTCGTCGGCGACCAGATCCGCGACCAGCTCAATCCGAGGCTGCGGCGGTGACGGCGCCGGTCCTCGAAGTCTCGAACCTCGCGACCCATTTCTTCACCAAGGCCGGCGTGGTGAGGGCCGTCGACGGCGTTTCGTTCTCGCTTGCGCAAGGGGAGGTGCTGGGGCTCGTCGGCGAATCGGGCTCCGGCAAGAGCGTCACCGGCTTCTCGCTCATCGGGCTCGTCGATCCGCCCGGCCGGATCGTCTCCGGCTCGGTCCGGCTCGAGGACCGGGAGCTCGTCGGACTCCCGAACGATGCGCTGCGCCGGGTCCGCGGCCGCCGTATCGCGATGGTGTTCC
Organism: Microvirga sp.; assembly: GCA_036742625.1. GTDB lineage: Bacteria > Pseudomonadota > Alphaproteobacteria > Rhizobiales > Beijerinckiaceae > JAJKJG01. The sequence continues at coordinate 1,320 of DAINQO010000206.1, read as the reverse complement.
AGGACCCGATGATGACGCTGAACCCGGTGCTCACCATCGCCGACCAGATGCGGCTCGCGATCACGGCGCACGAGCCCGTCTCGCGAGGCGCCGCCCGGGCACGCTCGATCGCGGCGCTCGCGACCGTCGGGCTGCCCGACCCGGCGCGCCGGCTCGACGCCTATCCGCACCAGTTCTCCGGCGGCATGCGCCAGCGCGTCGCGATCGCGATCGCGCTCCTCCACCGCCCGGCGGTGATCATCGCCGACGAGCCGACGACGGCGCTCGACGTTTCGATCCAGGCGCAGATCCTCGCCGAGATGCGCCATCTCGTCTCCGAGCTCGGCACGGCGCTGATCTGGATCTCGCACGACCTCGCCGTCGTCTCGGCGCTGTCGCACCGGATCGCGGTCATGTACGCCGGCCGGATCGTCGAGGAGGGGCCGACGGCGCTGGTGCTCGCTACGCCGCGGCACCCCTACACCCGCGGCCTCCTCGACTCGCTGCCGTCGCGGGCGGAGCCCGGGCGCGGCCTGCGCCAGATCCCAGGCCAGACGCCGTCGCTCCTCTCCCCGCCCGAGGGCTGCCCGTTCCGCCCGCGCTGCCCGCGGGCGAGCGCCGCCTGCCGCGTCATGCCGGAGCCGACCGGCGACACGGTGCGTAAGGCGCGCTGCCATCATCCGCTCGTCCTTAACCCGGCGGAAGCGGCGTGAGCGAAGCCTTCCTGACGGTCGACCGGGTCTCGAAGCGCTTCGCTCCCCACCTGACGCTCGGCGACCGCATCGCTGCCCGCCTCGGCGGCGCTGTCGAGAGGCGCGCCGTGCAAGCGGTGAGCGAGGTCTCGCTCACGATCGCGCGCGGCGAGACGCTCGGCCTCGTCGGCGAGTCGGGCTGCGGCAAGTCCACCCTCGGCCGCGTCATCGCCGGCATCCTGATGCCGAGCCAGGGTCGCGTGCTCCTCGACGGCGCCCCGGTCGCGGCGCGCGGCCGCAAGCTGACGACGCGCATCCAGACCGTGTTCCAGGACCCCTTCGCCTCGCTCGACCCGCGCATGCGTATCGGCGAGACGGTCCTCGAGGGGCCGCTGGCGCACGGGTTCGTGAAGCGACACGAGGCCGGCAAGGTCGCGAGGGCATGGCTCGAGACGGTCGGGCTCGATCCGGACTATGTCGGCCGCTATCCGCACCAGTTCTCCGGCGGGCAGCGCCAGCGCGTCGCCATCGCCCGCGCGCTCGCCATGAAGCCCGACCTCCTCGTCTGCGACGAGCCGGTCGCCTCGCTCGACGTCTCGATCCAGGCGCAGATCATCAACCTGTTCCTGCGCCTGCGCCGCGAGCTCGA
>DAINQO010000205.1:0-5569 GCA_036742625.1 Microvirga sp. | reverse complement strand
ACCGCCTTCTGCACCATGAAGGCCGGGTTGAAGTCGATGCCGCGCTCCATCAGCGTGACGAGGATCGATGTCCCGGCAAGCGCGAACGTGACCGGCACCGCGAGCACGAAAAGGAGGACGAGCGCCCCGACATAGCCGGCGACGATCATGCCCGGGCCTCGCCGGAGCGAGGGCGCCGAAACCCCGGGATGAGCGGCGCAAGGCTGTACAGGATCATGAGGCCGAAGCTCGCCGTGAAGGCGAGGTACGCCCAGCCGTTCGATATCCAGTCGACGGTCGCGAGCGTCGTCGGCCACACCGAGCGCACGAGCGGAATGCTGGCGGCGAACAGGAAGGCGACGATCGCGAAGCTGAGGACCCGCACCAACGGATCGAGCACGCGCTGGAGGCGCGGCCCAAGCAGCATCGGCAGCGTGTCGATCACGATCAGCGTGCCCTCGCGGGCGCCGATCGCGGCGCCGAGATAGGCGAGCCAGATGAAGATCAGCCGGCTCACCTCCTCGGTCCAGGGCACGCCGACCGCCAGCACGAAACGGCACAGGATCTGGACGTTGACGAGGACGAGGGCCGCCGCGAACAAGCCCGCCGCGGCGGCGTCGACCCAGCGGTTGAGGAGACGCATCCGCGTGCCGGCGCGCGTGCCGTGCCCGAGCCGTCGATCAGCGCAGGTTCGCGATCTCGTCCGCCGTCGTCACCGACCAGAGCTCGGCGAACAGCTTGTCGATCGCCGGCTTCGCCTTGGCCATGAACGGCGCGTAGTCCGGCTTCGTCACCTGCATGCCGGCTTCCTTGAGCTTTCCGAGCAGCGCCTCCTCGCTCTTCGCCGACAGCTCGTCGCCATAGGCGAGCGCTTCCCTGGCGGCTTGGTCGAACGCCTCGCGCTGCTTCGGCGAGAGCTTGCGATAGGCAGCATCGTTCATCAGCCAGAGCGAGGTCGCATAGAGATGGCCGGTGATGGCGAGGTTCTTCTGCGCCTCCTGGAGCTTGAAGGTGTAGATCTGGTCGAACGGCCCGTCGGACGCCGAGACGACGCCGAGCTTCAGCGAGGTGAACAGCTCCGGCAGCGCGATCGGGACGACGACGGCGCCGAGCTGCGAGAAGGCGTCGATGAAGGGCTTCGACTGGCCCATGCGGATCTTGACGCCCTTGAGGTCGTCGACCGTGCTGATCGGCGTGTTCGAGGTGAGGTGGCGGTAGCCGCGGCCCATCATCCCGACGGTATGAATGCCGCTCTTCTGGAATATCTCGCGGACGCCGTCGCCGAGCTTCGAATTCCAGCTCTTGTAGACATGGTCCTTGTCGCGGAACACGAAGGGGGCGTCGAAGAAGGAGTATTTCGGAGCCAGCGTCACGATCGGGAAGGTGCCGAAGACGCCGATGTCGAGCTCGCCGAGCCGCAGCGCCTCGAGGTTGTCCTTCTCGCCGCCCATCTGGCCGCCGGCGAAGATCTTGATGTCGACGCCGCCGGTCCGCTCCTTCATCAGGTCGGCGAGCTTCCTTGCCGCCTGGATCATGTCAGTCTTCTCGTCGAAGGCGCTCGCGAGGCGGAGCGTGACCGGCTTCTCCTGCGCCGCGGCAAGCGTGGCGCAGAGCGCAAGGCCCGCTGCCGCGGCCATGAATGCGCCGCGCTGGAAGATGCGCTTCATCGAATGTCCTCCCGTGATCCCGTCGGCGCGGGCTTCCGGCCCAGCGTAGCCCACATGCGCGGCGGGAGTCACCGTTCGAGGATGTAGCAATCCTCGATCTCCCAGCCATCCTCCGGCCGCACCCCGGTCTCGGCGCGCGGGATGCGGGTGTATTCGTCCGAATCGCGCAGGAACAGCATGCTCGGCGTGACCCGCTCGACGCAGGTCCAGTGCGGCTCGTAGAAGGTCGATTCCCTATGGTAGTCGCCGAAGCCGACGAGCGCGATCGCGCCCTGCGGCGGGTGCGGCGTCGGCAAGGCCGCGGCCGCGCGCCGGCCGCGCTTCTTCCTCGGTCGCTTGCGCTCGAGCTCGGCCGCGACCGCATCCCACAGCGGGTGCGCATGCTCGCCGTGCCTCGGATGCATCGCCCGGCATGTCCAGGCCGGCCAGCCCTGCTCGTCCGTCCAGGCGCGGGCAGCGGCGAGCATCGCGTCCATCTGCGCGCGGTCGGTGCCCTCCTGGATGACGGAGCGCATGTCACCCGGCACCGCCTCGGCGAGACGCGACACCAGCACCGCGCCCTTCACATGCGTCATGTGCTCGGGGTAGAGCGCCGAGAGCGCATTGACGATGGTGTAGAGCCCGCACAGTCCCTCGTCATGCTGGCGGAACTTGAGCACGTCCTGGCGCATGGGCCGGGAAACTAGCGGCGGCGCCGGTCGGTTCCAAGCGCTTCACGCGGTCCGGGCCAGCTCGGCGAGACGGTCGGCCAGCCGGGTCAGCTCCCATTCCTGCGCGAGCGCGGCGGCTTTCGCCCAGGTCGGCGTTTGGTCGCCGAGCGCCGGCAGCGGCGCCGAGGCGTTCATCGTCGCGATGCGGCGATAGGTCCGTAGCGCTTCGGCCTGGGCCGGGAAGCGGCCCTTGGCCAGCGCCTCCTCGAGGCTGCCGTACTTGCGCAGCAGGCTCGCGGCGCCCTTCGGGCCGATGCCCCGCGCGCCCGGGAGCTTGTCGGACGGATCGCCCCGCAAGGCAATGAAATCCGGGACTGCCGCGGCTCGACGCCGTAGCGCTCGCGCACCTCGGCCGGGCCGATTCGGGCCATCTCGCCGGCCCGGACCGGCTGCAGGATGGTCGTGCGCTCGGACGCAAGCTGGAACGTGTCGCGATCGCCGCTCGCCACGACGGCGGTCCCGCCGCGCGCCTCCTCGGCGGCAACGGCGGCGGCGAGGAAGTCGTCGGCCTCGTAGCCCGCCGCCTTCGCATTGGCGAAGCCGCACGCGGCGACGAGCTGCGGCAGAACCTCGAGCTGGTCGACGAGCTCGGGATCGAATTGGCGCCCGCTCTGATAATCCGCGAAGGCGTCGTGCCGGTACGTCGGCGCGTCGAGCGTGTCCCAGCCGACGATCACGGCGCGGCGCTTCGCTAAGGTAGAGGCGGAGCAGGAAATTCGCGAAGCCGACGATCGCGCCGCCGCCCTTGTCGCCGCGGCGCCGGATCGTCTTCGGCAGGCCGTGAAAGGCGCGATGCGCGAAGGAATCACCGTCGATCACCAGCAGCGGCCGGCTCATTCCACGAGCGGCGGCGGAGCCCTTCAGGATTTCCTCCCTGGCTTATCGAGCGGCGGACTGCTCGCGTCCGGCGGCCTTAGTCGAGGGCGCTCTCCAGCAACCCGAGCGCCGCGACCGCGAACGCAACCATGTTGCCGGCTCGATCCGGCGACCCGGTTTCGAGCGTATGAGCGCGCTCTCGAGGGCCGCTGACGGCGATGCAGGCATGCCCGGCGGCGTCGCCGTAGCGGTTGCCGGTCGGACCCGCGGCGCCCGTTTCGGCCAAGCCCCAGGTGGCGCCGAACCGCTGCCGCGACACGCGGGCGAGAAGCAGGGCGTAGGGTTCCGAGGCGGGGCGCATCCCGGTCATCATTTCGGGCGTGATCGCCAGCAGCGCCTGGCGGGCCGTCGCCGTATAGACGACCGCTCCGCCGAGGAAGTAGCTCGACGCCCCGGGCACGGCGAGGAGCGCCGCCGCGACGAGTCCGCCCGCCGACGATTCCGCGACGGCGATCGTCTCGCCGCGCTCGATCAGGCGCGCGGCAACCCGTGCTGCGATCGATTCGAGCTCGGCCATGCCCTGCCTCCGACTATGAGGACGCCGCGCGCGCCGCAGCCGCGACGGCGCGCGGCAGCCGGTCCGCGATCTCGCGGATCACGTCCCAGGCGAGCATGACGTCGGCACGCGTCGTCGAGGTCTGTCCGACCTGGAAGCGGATGACGAACTTCTCCTCGTGCCGCGTCTGCGTCACGTAAATCCGCCCGTCGTCATTGATGCGCTCGACGAGCGCCTGGTTGAGGGCGTCGACGTCCGCTGCGCCTGGGGGGGCATAGCGGAACGAGAACAGCGACAGGATCGGCGGCGTCACGAGCTCGAAGGCCGGATCGCCGTCGACCAGCGCCGCCAGTTCCTCGGCCCAGGCGACATGCCGGCGGATCATCTCCTGCAGGGCCTCGACGCCGTAGGAGCGAATGACAAACCAGAGCTTGAGGGCCCGGAAACGCCGGCCGAGCGGCAGCGACCACTCGCTGTAGTCGACGAAGCCCTCCTTCCCAAGCGTTCTGAGGAAGGGCGGGCGGATGCCGAGCGTGTCGGTGAGCGCGTTCGGGTCCTTCACGAAATGGGCCGAGCAGTCGAAATTCGTGAACAGCCATTTGTGCGGGTTGAAGACGAAGCTGTCCGCCTGGTCGGCGCCGCGCATCAGGTGGCGGAACTCCGGGCAGATCATCGCGCTTCCGGCCCAGGCCGCGTCGACATGCAGGTAGAGGCCATGCCGGCCCACGATTTCGGCGACCGGCGCGACGTCGTCGCAGGCGCCGATGCTGGTGCCGCCGATGCAGGCGATGACGGCGGCGGGAAGGAAACCGGCCGCGCGATCGGCAGCGATCGCGTCGTCGAGCGCGTGCGGATCCATCGCGAACCGGTCGCCGCGCACCGGGATGCGCACGAGGTTCGCATCGCCGATGCCGGCGACGCGCACCGCCTTGTCGATCGAGGAATGCACATGCGCCGAGGCATAGACGCGGACCGGCGGGTGGGCCGCAAGCCCGTCGCGGTTGCCGGCGAGGCCGAGCACGCGCTCGCGGGCGGTGAGGATCGCGGCGAGCGTCGCCCCCGAGGCCGAATCCTGGATGACGCCCGAGAAGCCTTCGCCAAGGCCGATCATCTGGCGCAGCCAGTCGAGCACCCGGGTCTCGAGCTCGGTCGCGGCGGGCGAGGTCTGCCACAGCATGCATTGCGCGGCGAGCGCCGCCGTGACGAACTCGGCGACGACCGAGGGCGGGCTTGAGTTCGCTGGGAAATAGGCGAAGAAGCGGGGGTGCTGCCAGTGCGTCATGCCCGGCATGACGATCCGGTCGAGATCGGCGAAGATCGCCTCCATGGCCTCGCCACGATGGGGGGGCGCCGAAGGCAGCTGACGAAAGACCTCGCCGGGCGCGACCTGCGCCCGCACCGGGCGCTCGGCAACGGTGTCGAGATAATCGGCGGACCAATCGGCCGCCTCATGCGCCCAGCGGCGGAAATCCTGCGGGTCCGTCATCGCCTCATGTTAAGGCAGATGCGCCGTCGTGACCAACGCGCGCACGGACCTCGCCCGCGGCGTGGCGCCTATGAGTCCCTGAAGTCAGCGCACCCGCTTGACGGTGCGGATGTTTCCGTCCGGAAGCTCGCCCTTCTCCTGCCGCTCCTTGGCGATCGGGCCGGCGAGATAGTCGTCGTTCGGGCGGCCGTGCCCCTCGACGACGAAATAGGCGGTGCGACCATCCTCGTAATTGGCGGCGAACATGACGGAGTTGGGGCGGACGCTGCGGCGGAAGGGCGACATCGGCACCTCTCGGTTCCCTCGCGACGGACTTCTTGGTTCGTCCCAATATGGCGACCGGCCAAGCCTCGCG
>DAINQO010000204.1:0-5663 GCA_036742625.1 Microvirga sp. | reverse complement strand
GAGCTTCGCTGGTGGAACGGTCCATCGAGCACCTGGTTGGTTCGCCGGGCGCGCCCCGCCGACGATTGAATATGCCGCCTCGCCGTCTGCCTGCCATGACGCTTGACGACGGGCCTGTCCACCCCCACTTGAACTCACGAGTTCAATTCGGGAGCGGGAATGTCGACAACTGAGATCAGCCCGGCTTTCGCGGCACGGCGGGCGCGGATCGTCGAGGCGGCGGCGCGGCTGTTCGCGGCGGCGCCATACGCCGAGGTGCATATGGACGCCATCGCGGCCGCGGCGTCGGTCGCGAAGCCGACCCTCTACCGCTATTTCCCGCACAAGGAGCTGCTGTTCGTCGAGGCCCTCGAGCAGACCCTGACCCAGCTTCGGATCGAAATCGAGGACATCGGTGCCGAGCCGGAGCCCGTGGAGCGGCGGCTTCGCCGGATGATCGCCCTGATCCTGACCCGGGTCGGCCGGCTCGCCCCGGCGATCCAGGCCTCCGAGACGGCAAGCTCGCAATCGGCGGCCGACAGCCGGCGGGTTCTGCGGCAGGGTTTCCGCAATCTTCGCGCCGCGATCGGCAGCATCGTCGCCGAGGGCGGCCGCGACGGCGATTTCGCGCCGGTCGATCCGGACCTGGCGGCGCTTGCGATTCTCGGTTCGGTGCGGATGGCGGCGCATGCCCGGATCGGCGCTCACGAGCTTTCCGATGCCGTCGCCGACCTCTTCATCAACGGTTTGCGGGCGGCGGAGGCGCGGTCCCGCCGCGCCGCGCCGGCGCTGACCTCCGGAGCCTTCGCATGAAGCGTGTCGTCGCCCTCATCCTGTTCCTCGCCGCCGTCGCGGGGCTCGCCTACTGGGTTCACACCCACCACAACGGCAATCTCTACGCCGCCTGGTCGCAGACGGCCGCGGCGGTGCGACGCCTCGCCGGCGGCGAGACCCCCGACGCCGCCAATCCGAATGCCGCGCCGACGGCCGCCGCCGGCGTCAGGCCGGGGCGCAGCCGCAACCAGGGCGAGGCGGCCCGCGTCGCGGTCGTGACCGCCGTCGCCGAGAGCGTCGACCTGCCGATCACCCGCTCGAGCGTCGGCTGGGTCGAGCCGGACGCGACCGTGACGGTGCGGGCCCGCATCGACGGCCAGGTCGTCGAGCAGAAGGTCCGCGACGGCGAGGTCGTCAAGGCCGGCGACGTGCTGTTCCGCATCGACGACCGCGAGATCCAGGCCCAGATCGCCCGCGACGAGGCGATGCTGGCCAAGGACCAGGCGACGCTCGCCCGCACCCAGGCCGACGTGCGCCGGGTCGAGGAGCTCCTGTCCAAGGGCTCGGCGTCGCGCCAGCAGTTCGACGTCGTCACCGCCGAGTCGAAGGTCGCGGCCGCGAACGTCGCCGCCGACCAGGCGACGCTCCAGGCCGACCGCATCAAGCTCGATTACACGGTCATCAAGGCGCCGATCGCCGGCCGCGTCGGCGTCGTGCGCGTGACGCCCGGCAACCTCGTGCGCGCGAACGACACCGGCGACGGCCTCGTCACGATCACGCAGCTCAAGCCGTTGCGAATCTCGTTCTCGCTGCCCGAGCGCGAGCTCGACCTCGTCCGCGCGGCGCTCGCCCGCAACGGCGCCGCGCCGGTGCGGGCCTACGCCAGCGGCGCGACGCAGGCGTCCGCGACGGGCAAGCTGTTCTTCGTCGACTCGGCCGTCGACACCCTCTCCGGCACGGTGACGGCCAAGGCGATGTTCGACAACGAGGGCGACCAGCTCTGGCCCGGCCAGTATGTGCGCATCGAGGTCGACCTCGGGGTGCGCCCGAACGTCATCACGGTGCCCCTCGTCGCGGTATCGCCCGGCCAGGGCGGCTCCTTCGCCTTCGTGGTGAAGGCCGACGGCACGGTCGAGCGGCGCAAGGTGGAGATCGCCGACAGCCGCAACGAGATCGCCGTCATCGCCTCCGGCATCAGGCCCGGCGAGAAGGTCGTGATCGAAGGCCAGGCGCGGCTCCGTGACGGCTCGCCCGTGGTCGAGAAGCCGGCGCCCGGCGGGCCGGACGCGGCCGGCACGGATCGCACCGCGCAGGCGCAGTAGGCGTTGAGACGATGAACATCTCCGAACTCTTCATCCGGCGCCCGGTCGCCACGATCCTTTTGTCGGTGGCGCTGACGCTCGGAGGTCTCTTCGCCTACCGGGTCCTGCCGGTCGCGGCGCTGCCGACGGTGGACTTTCCGACGGTCTCGGTCTCGGCCCAGCTCGCCGGCGCCGCCCCCGAGACCATGGCGACGTCGATCGCGACGCCGCTAATCAAGGAATTCTCGACGATCCCGTCGATCCAGACGATCAGCGCCACGAACTACCAGGGCTTCACCTCGATCACGATCGAGTTCGAGCTCAACCGCAACATCGACCAGGCCGCGGCCGACGTGCAGGCCGCGATCGCGCGCACGCAACGGCGCCTGCCGGCCGAGATGACGACGCCGCCGAGCTACCGCAAGCTCAACCCCGCCGATGCGCCGGTGCTGCTTCTCGCGCTGCAGAGCGACACCGAGCCGCTGTCGAAGCTCGACGCCTTCGCGCAGACGGCGATCTCGCCGAACCTGTCGACGATCAGCGGCGTCGGCCAGGTGCAGATCTACGGCAGCCAGAAATACGCCGTCCGCGTCCAGCTCAATCCGAACACGCTCGCGGCGCGCGGCATCGGCATCGACGAGATCCAGACCGCGATCGCGGCCGCAAACGTCAACACGCCGATCGGCACGGTCGAGGGCAACGCCCAGAACCTCACCATCCAGGCGAACACGCAGCTGCGCAACGCCGACGCCTTCCGCGACATCATCGTGGCGGTGAGGAACGGCAACCCGGTGCGCCTCGGCGAGGTCGCGACGGTCCTCGACTCGGTCGAGAACACCGAGATCGCGAGCTGGTATGACGGCAAGCGCGCTCTCGTGCTCGCGGTGCAACGCCAGCCCGGCGCCAACACCGTCGAGGTCGTCGACAAGGTCAAGGAAATGCTGCCGAAGTTCCAGGAGGAGCTTGGGCCGAACGCGCAGATCCACGTCATGCTCGACCGCTCGGCCTCGATCCGCGAGGCGGTCCACGACGTGCAGCTGACGCTCGGGTTGACGATCGTGCTCGTGATCCTGGTGATCTACCTCTTCCTCGGCCGCCTGACCGCGACCCTCATCCCCGGCGTCGCCGTGCCGATCTCGATCATCGCGACCTTCGGCGCGATGTACGCGTTCGGCTACTCGATCGACAATATCTCGCTCCTCGGCCTGACGCTTGCCGTCGGCCTCGTCGTCGACGACGCCATCGTCATGCTCGAGAACATCGTGCGCCACGTCGAGGAGGGCATGTCGCCCTTCCAGGCGGCGCTCAAGGGGTCCGGCGAGATCGGCTTCACGATCCTCTCGATCACCGTCTCCCTCGTCGCGGTGTTCATCCCGGTGCTGCTCATGGGCGGCGTCGTCGGGCGCATCTTCAACGAATTCGCCGTCGTCGTGACGATCGCCATCGCGGCCTCGGCGCTGATCTCGCTGACGCTGACGCCGATGCTCGCGGCGCGCCTGCCGGCCTCGCACGGCGCTGGCGCGCACGCGCCCAAGAAGAACCTGTTCGAGCGCGGCTTCGACCGGGTACAGGCGGGCTACCGCGTGCTCCTCGACCTCGCGCTGCGCTTCCGCTTCACCGTGTTCCTGATCTTCCTCGCCTCGGTCGTGGCGACCGTCACCATGTTCGCGGCGATCCCGAAGGGCTTCTTCCCGACCGAGGACATCGGCCAGCTCTCGGTGTCGACCGAGGCGCGCCAGGATGTGTCCTTCCCGGCGATGGTGAACCTGCAGCGCGAGGCGCGGCAGATCCTCGAGCGCTCGCCGCATGTCGCGCATGTGGTGAGCCGCGTCGGCTCGACCGGATTTTCCGGCACGATGAACGCCGGCTCGTTCTTCGTCGAGCTGAAGCCGAAGGGCCAGCGCGGCGAGCTGCCGAAGGTGCTCGCCGACCTGCGGCGCCAGCTTTCCCAGGTGCCCGGCCTCTCGGTGTTCATCACGCCGGTGCAGAACCTGCGCCTCGGCGGGCGGGCCTCGAAGAGCCAGTACCAATTCGTGGTGCAGGGCCTGAACAAGGCCGAGCTCGACCGCTGGGCGGTGCGGCTGTCGGACGTCATGGGCCGCGACGCCGCGACCTTCACGGGCGTCACGACCGACCTCCAGAACACCGCCCTTCAAGCGACGGTGAAGATTGACCGCGACAAGGCCCGGGCGCTCGGCGTCACGGCCGACCAGCTGCGCTCGACCCTCTACACCGGCTTCGGCTCGCGGCAGGTCTCGACCATCTACGAGACCGCCGACAGCTACCAGGTCATCGCCGAGTTCGACCCGGCCTTGAACTGGACCGCGGACCGGCTCGACCTCGTGCGCATCCGCGCCGGCAACGGCAAGCTCATCCCGCTATCCGCCTTCGCCTCGGTCGAGCGCACGGCGGGGCCGCTCTCCATCAACCAGCTCGGACAGCTTCCGGCGGTGACGATCTCCTTCGACACGCCGGCCGGCGTGTCGCTCGGCGACGCCGTTCAGCGGATCGACGCCATCAAGGCGCAGGAGGGCGTGCCGACGACGATCTCGACCACCTTCGCCGGCACGGCGCGGGTGTTCCAGGAGGCGCTCGCGAACCAGGGGCTGCTCCTCGCAGCGGCGGTGATCACGATCTACATCGTGCTCGGCATCCTCTACGAGAGCTTCGTCCACCCCCTGACCATCCTGACCGGGCTGCCGGCGGCGGCGGTCGGCGCGCTCGGCGCGCTCGAGCTGTTCGGGCTCGATCTCTCGGTCATCGCCATCATCGGCATCCTGATGCTGATCGGCATCGTCAAGAAGAACGCCATCATGATGATCGACGTGGCGCTCGTGCGTCAGCGCGAGGAGGGCGCGTCCGCCTTCGAGGCGATCCGCGAGGCGTGCCTCTTGCGCTTCCGCCCGATCATGATGACGACGCTCGCCGCCATCGCCGGCACGCTGCCGATCGCGCTCGGCGCCGGGGCGAGCTCGGAGCTGCGCCAGCCGCTCGGCATCGCGGTCGTCGGCGGCCTCGTGGTGTCTCAGCTCCTGACGCTCTTCATCACGCCGGTGCTGTACCTCTACATGGACCGCCTGCAGACCGGGCTGAGGTCGCTGTTCCGCCGCAAGCGCCGCGGTCCCCAGGCGGCCCGCGAACGGCCGGTCACGACGCCTGCCGAGTAGCCCTCAAGGCGGATATCGCCTTGAGGAGAGATAGCGCGTTCGGCACGGCCGCGCCGTGCGCGGTATTGTCGAAGATGCACCACACCGGAGCACCGCTCGTCGCGTAGCGCGAGATCTTTTCGGAGAGCGCGTCGAGGTCGTCCGGCCCGTAGGCCGAAAAGTAGGGCCGGGGCGAGCCGTGCAGGCGGACATAAGTCAGCCCGCGCCAGCCGCCGGGCTCGTCCGCGCCCTCGGCCAGCACCGGGTCGGCCGCGGCGCGCGCGACCTTGTGGCGGAGGAGGAGATCGTCGGCTGGTGCCGTAAACCAGCTGGCGTGCCGCGGCTCGCAGGCGATCGCGCCGCTGAAACGCTCGCGCCCCGATCCGAAGAACGCCTCCGCCACGGCCTCGTCGAAGGCGAGGCTCGGCGGCAGCTGGACGAGGAGCGGCCCGAGCTTGTCTTC
>DAINQO010000203.1:0-5711 GCA_036742625.1 Microvirga sp. | reverse complement strand
CAGACTACGAATCTGGGGGTCAGAGGTTCGAATCCTTTCGGGCGCGCCATAAACTTGCTCAAGATCACCTGATCCGCCCTGGCTCTATCCGTCTCGCGTCACTCTCGCCCGTGTCGGCGCCGGACTGTCTTCGAAATCGCGCCCGCCCCACAGATCGGCTACAGTGAGGCGCTCGCGATCAGGCGGGCGCACGTCCCGGATGGCTTCGATGATCAGAACCCTCGCACTCGGCGCCGGTCTTTCAGCATTCGCGTCCGCCGCGCTTGCTCAGCCGCTCTACGTGGCGCGTGGACCGCGCTATGAGCGGCCGCCGGCGCCTTACAGCCAGCGTGGTCCGTACGAGACCGTGGTGTGCCAGCGCTGGTGCGATGCGGATTCCCTGCCCTGCGATCCGCCATCGTTCAAGATCGCGGACGGCCGCTGCGCCTCCCGCACTCGCTTTTAGACGGGCTCTTATCGTTGATGCTTGCACCTGCGGCCCACCCGCGCGTCGGCGCTCGGCCCGGTTGATGCCTTGTGCTGCTGCGGAAATATCCGAGGTCGAAGCGTTCGAATGCAGGGCGGGCGCGCAATAAAAAGTGGGACGGCGCCGCCGTCCCACTGAAGTTAAGCGCCCGAGCACCCCTAAGGGTTACGCCCTCAAACGCCCCACGGGAGGAACAGACTTCTCTGTAGCCGATTCGGCTGCTTACGGCTGTGCTTCGAAGGACACAGCCACAGCCGAAGTGACGCACGGTAAGTATCCACCTCGGCCGATCCGACTTGCTGCGCGACGGCGATCCACCCAGATTCCGCCTGATGACCGTCCTCTCCCACGAGCCTCTGATCCGATTGGCGTGCTTTGCCGGCGTTTTTGCCGTTCTCGCGCTCTGGGAGCTGCGGGCGCCGCGCCGGGTGCAGGAAATCGGCCGCGCCTCGCGCTGGCCCAGCAATCTCGGGGTTGTGATCGTCGACACGCTGGTGCTGCGGCTGCTGTTCCCGACGGCGGCGGTCGGAGCGGCGCTCCTCGGCGAGGCGCGCGGGTGGGGGCTTCTCAACAACCTCGCCCTGCCCGTCTGGCTGAAGATCGGGCTGGCGGTCGTCGTACTCGACCTCGCGATCTATCTCCAGCACGTGCTCTTCCACGCGGTGCCGGTGTTGTGGCGGCTTCACCGCATGCATCACGCCGATCTCGAATTCGACGTCACCACCGGGGTGCGGTTCCACCCGGTCGAGATCGTGCTGTCGATGATCATCAAGCTTGCGGTCGTCACCGCGCTCGGCGCGCCGGCGTTGGGTGTCCTCGCCTTCGAGGTCCTCCTCAACGCGACCTCGATGTTCAGCCATGGCAATATCGCGCTGCCGCCGCGGCTCGACCGTGTGCTGCGCCTGTTCGTCGTGACGCCCGACATGCACCGGGTCCACCACTCGATCGAGCGGCGCGAAACCGACAGCAATTTCGGCTTCAACCTGCCTTGGTGGGACCGCCTGTTCGGCACCTATCGGGCGGCGCCCGCGGCCGGGCACGACGGCATGACGATCGGCATCTCGCAGTTCCGGGACGAAAAGGAGCTGCGGCTCGATCGCATGCTGCTCCAGCCGCTGCGGAAGGACTGAACGCTAAGAAAAAGCCGCCGGAACCGGCGGCTTTCCCGTCGCGGATGTCGGCCGGCTTACGCCGCGCGGGCGCGGCGCTTGCGGCGCTGCTGGCCGAGGCCCATCTCCTTGGCAAGGTCCGAGCGCGCCTTGGCATAGTTCGGGGCGACCATCGGATAGTCGGGAGCGAGGCCCCACTTCTCGCGGTATTGCTCCGGCGTCAGGTTGTACTGCGTGCGCAGGTGACGCTTCAGCGATTTGAACTTCTTGCCGTCCTCGAGACAGATGATGTAGTCGGGCGTGACCGACTTCTTGATCGCGATTGCCGGCTTCGGCGCCTCGGCCGACGCTTCGGCGGCGCCGTTCCCGACCCGTGCCAGCGCGAGATGCACCTGGCTGATCAGGCCGGGCAGGTCGCCCGCCGGGACCGAATTGTTGCTCACATAGGCCGAAACGATGTCGGCGGCGAGGTCGATATAGGTGGAAGAGGCGTTCTCGTTCATTGAGTGCTTCCCTTGCTGGTCCTGTAAACTTTTGCCGCCGAGTCCAAGGCTCGGACACCGGTCGCCCGCTAAAGCGAAATCTTGGTCTCTAAGCTTGTCGACGCTGGCGCGGGCGCGGAACTAGGGCTCGACGCCCGGATTGTCGCCTCGATTAGGTCAGCCGGAGACAGAACACAAGTAGAAAAATCCCGAACATTCGGATTTTCACCACGATTTTCTGCAACACGCCGGCAGAACCACGCAAGAAACGGTTGCGACGGGCAAGGATTGCCGGCGCTTGTCCGGCTTGTGCGGCCGCGCCATAACCCCACATCCGCACCCGACCCTGTACCCAAGCCGGGACGCCCGACGATGAAGAGCGATCGCCTGCAGCTGCCGCCGTCCGAGCCGCCGGTCTTTGCCGAGCCGCGCGAGTTCGAAGTCCACGGCGTGCGGCTGCGCGACGATTTCGCCTGGCTCAAGGCCGCCAACTGGATGGACGTGCTCAAGGACCCGGCCGTCCTGCCGCCGCGGATCCGGGCCCATCTCGAGGCCGAGAACGCGTTTTCCCAGGCGGTGCTCGCCGACGCGGCGCCGCTGTGCGAGCGAATCGTCGCCGAAATGCGCGGGCGCATCAAGGAGGACGACTGGACCGTACCGGAGGTCGACGGCGCCTTCGCCTACTCGACCCGCTACCGCGAGGGCGGCCAGCACCCGCTCGTCTGCCGCGAGCCGCGCAACGGCGGGCAGTCCGAAATCCTTCTCGACGGCGACGCCGAGGCGAAGGGCGCCGCGTTCTTCGATCTCCACGACGCCGACCATTCCCCCGACCACCGGCTTCTCGCCTGGAGCGCCGATACCAAGGGTTCCGAGCTGTTCACGATCCGGGTCCGCGACCTCGCGACCGGGAAGGATCTCGCCGACGAGGTGCTCGCGACCGCCGGCGAGGTCGTGTGGTGCTCGGATTCGGAGACCTTCTACTATGTCGAGGTCGACGAAAAGCATCGCCCGGTCCGGGTCAAGCGCCACCGCATCGGCACGTCGGAAGCGGAGGACGCGCTCGTCTATGAGGAGACCGAGCCCGGCTGGTTCATCGATCTCGACGTCACCACCTCGGCGCTCTTCATCGTGCTGACGGTCAGCAATCACGAGACCTCGGAGGTGTGGCTGCTCGACCGCAAGGACCCGAGCGCCTCGCCCCGGCTCGTCGCCGCGCGCGACGTGGGCGTGCTTTATTCTGTCGACCACCACGGCAGCGACCTCGTCATCCTGACGAACGCCGACGCCGCCGAGGATTTCAAGATCGTCACGGCGCCGCTCGCCGCGTCCGAACGCCGGAGCTGGCGCGAGCTCATCCCGCACCGGCCGGGCATCATGATCCTCTTCCACATGGCGCTCGCCCGCCATCTCGTGCGGCTCGAGCGCCAGGACGCGAACCCGCGCATCGTCGTCCGCGACATCTGGACCGGAGCGGAGCACGCGGTCGATTTCGACGAGGAGGCCTATTCGCTGACCGTCAGCCCCGGCTACGAGTTCGACACCGAGACCATCCGCTTCTCCTATTCCTCAATGGCGACGCCGAGCGAGGTTTACGACTACGACGTGCGCACTCGCGCCCGCGTCTTGCGCAAGCGCCAGGAGGTCCCGAGCGGCCACGACCCGTCAGCCTACGTGACGCGCCGGATCTTCGCGATGGCGCCCGACGGCGAGCAGGTCCCGATCTCACTTCTGCACCGCCGCGGGCTCGTCCTCGACGGCATGGCGCCGTGCCTCCTCTACGGCTACGGCTCCTACGGCTCCTCGATGCCGGCGAATTTCCGCACCAACCCGCTCTCCCTCGTCGACCGCGGCTTCGTCTACGCCATCGCCCATGTCCGCGGCGGCACGGAGAAGGGCTGGGGCTGGTACACGCAGGGCAAGCGCGAGAACAAGCCCAACACCTTCAAGGACTTCGTTGCCTGCGCGGAAGCGCTGACGGCGGCGGGCTACACGGCGCCCGGGCGCATCGTCGCCCATGGCGGCAGCGCCGGCGGCATGCTCATGGGCGCCGTCGCGAACATGGCTCCCGACCTTTTCGCTGGCATCGTCGCCGACGTGCCCTTCGTCGACGTCCTCAACACCATGCTCGACGCCGACCTGCCGCTGACCCCGCCGGAATGGCCGGAGTGGGGCAATCCAGGTGCGTCCGAGGCGGATTTTCGCACCATCCTGTCCTATTCCCCCTATGACAACGTGAAGCCGCAACGCTATCCGCCGATCCTCGCGCTCGGCGGCCTCACCGATCCGCGGGTGACTTATTGGGAGCCGGCGAAGTGGGTCGCGCGCCTGCGCGCCACCATGAGCGGGGGCGGCCCGGTGCTCCTGAAGATCAACATGGAGGCCGGGCACGCCGGCGCGGCGGGGCGGTTCGACCGCCTCGAGGAGGTCGGCCTGATCTACGCCTTCGCCATCCGGGCGATCGAGGGGTTCGAGGACATGGAGGCGCGCTCGGCCGCGTGACCGCCGCCGGCTTCGCGTTGCCGAAACCCGCCCCGAAAAAAAATTTGGAGCCGGTTGGAACCGGCTCCGGGGGGCCGCGTTGAATGGATATCACCGGCCATTCTCTGCCCCCACCGGCCGGCACCTTTTAGCGAGCGCCCCTCAGGGGCGCTTCTTTTTTTGCGCGGGCGGAACGCTTCAGCCGCTCCGCGGTCCGCCGTCCTCGCCGCCGGCGGCGATGAAATCCTTCAGCTCGTCCAGGGATTTGAAACGGTAGCGACCAGTCGGGGTGTCGGCCTCGATCGCGCCATCGGCGTACATCACATAGGAGTTGCCGCCCGAGTTGTAGGTACCGACAACGGCGGGGCCCGACGGCTCCGGCTCGGCCCGCTCTTGCTCGCGTGGCGGGGCGGCTCGCATCGGAGGTTCGGGCGGACCGGACTCCGGAATGATGTCGGCGGCCTTGAGCACCGCCTGCTCCTCCTGCCCGACGGCAGCGACCGGACCGCCCCGCTCGGCGGCGGGCGGCGGACCCTCGGCTTCGGGGGCCGGCTCGCTCCCGAAAGAGCGCGGCGACGGGAAGACCGTCCCCAACCGCATCACATGGTCGCGGAAATTCGCCAGCTCGCGCTCGATCCGCCGGATACGCGCCGCGACGACCGCGATGCCGAGGAGGACGAGGCCCCCCGCCAGCACCGTCGCGCCGGAGATCACCATCGTCCAGCCGCGCTCGTTCAGGACGATGCCGTAGCCGTAGGCGATGGACGCCGCGCCGCCGCCGATCATCGCCAGCGCGATCACATACAGCGCGATGACCATCACCCCTCCGGACGCGCTCCCAAACCCTCAGCGACTCTAGAGGCTTGGCCGTGGTTTGCAACCGAGCTCGCGGCGGCTCGGGCCGTTGCCGTTGCCGCCGTCTCGGCTTAACAACGCTGCCCGGGACAGCCCCGGCGCATTTCATGCACCGCCAGGGGGCACGACAACCCGTGAGGAGAGGCCGATGACGTTCACCCTGCCCGATCTGCCCTATGCCTACGACGCCCTCCAGCCCTACATGTCGAAGGAGACGCTCGAGTTTCACCACGACAAGCATCACGCGGCCTACGTCAACACCGGCAACACTCTCCTGAAGGGCTCGGAACTCGAGGGCAAGAGCGTCGAGGAGGTGGTGAA
>DAINQO010000202.1:0-5766 GCA_036742625.1 Microvirga sp. | reverse complement strand
TGGGGCATCTCCTGGCAAATCACGCCGCGCGTGCTGACCGAGGCGATGGCGGCCGGCGGCGATGAAGCAAAGCGCGCCTTCGATGCCATGATGGAGATGAAGAAGATCGACGTCGCCGCGATCAAGGCGGCGCGGCGCGGCTGACGATCCACCGCTGGCGCAGACGCCACCGGATCAGCGCGGAAGCACGTGTCGGGTTGCGGCCGTCAGAAGTCGAAGCCGACCTTGAGCTTCACCTGGTGGCGCTCGAAATCCTTGAGGTTCAGGCGGCGGTGCCGGACCGGCAGGTCGGGTGCGACCGGCGCCGGCGGCTCCTCGCCGGCCGCGAGCGCGGCGGCGAGCGCATCGGCGGTCGCGTTCGCGGCCTCGACGATGGCGGCGGCGCGCTCGGGGCGGTTCACCGCCTCGCGTCCCGCGACCTGGACGTTCCAGGCGGCGGAGAGCCAGACATTCCCCGACTGCGCAAACAGCGTCGGCCCGACAAAGAGCGCGTCGCCGCTGTAATGGCTGAGCGACAGACCTTCATAGGTGCGTTGGTAGCGCGCCTCGGCGCCGAGAAGGACCTTCGGCGCGACCTGGACGGCGAGCGCCGCGCTCACGCCGGGCCTGCCGCCGCGCTCCGACGCGAGCGCGTCGCGCGCGCGGAAGCGCTCGACGTCGTAGAGCAGGTTGACGGCGCCGAAGAGGACGCCGGGAACGAGCTCCCTGTCGAAGATCAGCTTGTTCTCGGCGCCGAGGGCGCGCCCGGCGAGCCCCGACCCGCCATCGATCCGCGAGAAGCCCGGCTCGAGCTGGAGGGTCAGGCCGAACGGGCCCTTGCTGCGGTCGAGGAAGCGCCAGCGGATCTCGGTGCCGAAGCCGTTGAAGGCGCAGCGCCCGCCGACATCGTCGAACTCGGGCACGTTGCGGATGCGGTGGCAGGAGCCGAGCGCCGAGAACGACATGTTGAAATCGTCGGTGACGCCGAAGCCGAACTCGGTCTTGGTGCCGAGCGCCCGGTAGGCGCCGACGCGCTTGCCGGTCCGTGGCGTCGCCTCCGCCGACACGCCCTTGCCGTTGGCGTCGCCGGTGTCGGAGCCGGCCGTGAAGCCGAAGATGTTCTCGGTCTCGACGGCTTTGTCGCGATCGGCGCCGTGAGCGCCGGCGCCGGGTTCGTCGTCGGCGAGAGCCGGCGCCGGCAGGCCGGCACAGCCGGCGATCGCGACCGCGACCGCGATAAAGCCCCACTTTCGCATCGACGTCCGCCCCCGCATGTCACAGCCCGAACGTTACAATGTTACATTCACTAGATCGCCGGCGGCTGGACCGCGAGTGCGCGAAAGCCACACTGGGCTACGAGCGCGGCGGCGCGACCGGCTTCGGCTCGAAGGTGACGTCGCGGTCGGCCGGCCATTTCAGCCGATAGGCGAGGCGGATCTCCTTCTGCTCGCCGGGCGCATAATCCCAGCTCCAGGCCATGACGCCGCGCTTGTCGCCGACCTGCCTCTCGGTCGGCGGCGTCGTCTCGCGCAGCTGCTCGACCTGGATCGCGGCGTTCTCCGAGAACGGCAGGCGGTCGACGACGGTGATGCGGATCGGCTGCGCGTGGAGGTTCTTCACCGTGGTCTTGAACTCGCGCAGGTCGGTCTTGCTCTGGCCGATCCAGGATGGCTCGTTCTCGCGCCGCCGCAGCGGCACCCGCGTCACCTTGACCTTGTCGTCGGCGCCGAAGCCGAGCTCGACCGTGTCGCCCGGCGCCGTGAGCTGGAGCCGCGCCTTGCCGACATAGGCGCCGTCGCGGTGGATCGCCACCTCGCCGGGCAGGAGCGGCGCCTCGTCGTCGTTGACGAAGGACGCCTCGAGATAGGCGGTCTCGTCGACGACCGGCGCCGCCTTGACGAGGAGGGCCGGCGCGAGGCTGCGCTTCGAGAGCACGAAGCTCTTCGTCGCATCCTGCGGGACGCTGACCCGGCCGGGCACCGCGAACGTCGCCTGGAAGGCGGTCGCTTCGACGCTCGCCTGCACCTCCTCGGCCTTGGCGAGAGGCGGGGCAGCGGCCGCCGGCGCCTCGGCCCGCAGCTGGTCGCGCAATTCCATCGAACGGCTCATCGGCGCCGGGCGGCCGGCGGCGATCGGCGGCGGCGGCTCGTAGAAGGCGACCTGCAGCGGCGGCAGGTCGGGCGCGGTGGCGCCGCGGTTGATGCGCACCGTCGACACGCTGAGCGCGACATCGCTCCAATCCTCGCCGGTGCGTTGCTGGACCTGCGCCCGGCGCACGAGCTCGAGCGCCGGCTTTGCCTCCTTGCCGCCGGTCTCGAGGCGGGCGTCGTAGAGCGGCGCCCAGCCGGCTCCGGCGACGCGGTAGCTGACGCGCAGCCCGCCCTTCACCGCCGCCGCGGTCTCGACCGCGATGACGACGTCGCGGCGCGGCGCGCCGGGGCGGATCGGCTGCGGCCGGGCGCGCTCGAGCGCTGCGATCTCGGCATCGAGATCCCGCGCCCGCGCGCTAAGCGCGCGCAGCTCCTCGTTCACGGCCGACAAGCCGCTGCCGATCGCCTCCCAGGCGACCTGCCACTGGCCGACGTCGAGCGGCTTTGACTCGGGCCCAAGCTTCTCGGGGCTCGCCTGCGCGTAGCGCTCGATCGCCGCCTTCTTGCCCTGGGTCGCGGCGATTCGGCCCTGCACGCTCTCGCGCTCGTCGCGCAACGCCTTGAGCCGGCGCTCGAGCTCGGCGTCGATGACGGGCTTCGCCTCGCCCGGCGTCGCGCGCACATCGATGCCGCCGATCGCGAAACCGGACGAGCCCTCGCCCTCGACCCGAAACGAGGCCGGGTCGAGGCTCGCCGGCAGGCCGCGCAGGACGAGCGCCGAGGCGCCGGCCGGCAGGTCGAGCGCCGCCATCCGGGTCACCACCGCGGCGTCGGGAAACACCGTGACGCGGTCGATTCGCGAGGCGAGCTCGACATCGGCGGCAAGCGCGAGACCGGGCGCGGCGAGCACGCCGGCGATGGCGAGGCTGGCGAGACGGCGGTGCATGGGCGTTCCCCTTATGCCGAAGCTTTCCGAGGTCGCGGCCCGAATGCGGTTTTGTTGGGGCGCCGCCACCGCTCCCGCCGACGAGGAGAGGGGCGAATCACGCCCTCCCGCGCCGGCTTTTCTCCGGCTTCGCCCGGTGCGCGATGAAGCTGCGGATTTCGGCGGTGCGCCGGACCGGGTCGAGCACCTCGTCGTCGAGCCCATGTCGCCAGGCGAGGTCGCGGCGCGCCGGGTCGGCGTGGAGCGTCTTGAGCTCGGCGACATAGGCCGACCCGGCCTCGAGCGTCGGGAAGAAGCCCTCGTCGACGAGCAGCTGCCGGCGGCGGTCGATGATCGTCCCGATCTCGGCGAGCGTGAACTCGGGATGGTACTGCACGCCCCAGAGCGCCGCGCCGCCGACGCGGATCTCGGCCGCCTGGATCTCGGCCATGCGATTCGCGGCGAGCACCGTGCAATCCACCGGCGGCACGGCGACGACGTCGAGGTGGGTCGTCGGGGCGTCATAGGCCGGTGGGCGCCCGGCGAGCATCGGGTGGACGCGCCCGGCATCGGTCGGCGCGATGTTGCGGGCGAAGCCGACCTCGCGGCCGCGCGGATTGCGGCGCACATCGCCGCCCGCCGCGACCGCCCCGACCTGGATGCCCCAGCACGATCCGAAGGCGGGCGTGCGCGACGCGAACACCGCCCGCATGAGCTCGACCTGGCGCATGATCTCGGGCGTCGCGTCATAGATATTGAGCGCCGAGCCGGTGAGGACGACGCCGTCATATGATTCGAGTCCCGCCGCGTCCGGCAGGTTCGCGCCCGCGTCGGCCGGCAGCGCGATGTCGCACAGGATGCCGGGCTCGATCTCCTGCAGCACCGCCGCATAGGAGGCGGCTGGCGTCAGCCCATAGGCGTCGGCATGGCGCTCCCGCGCCGGGCGCGTGTTGCCCTCGACGATCAGAAACCGCAGGGCTGCCATTGGCGTAAAACCTCTTTTTCGCCCGCCGAGTCGGCAGCGCGCCGGCATCGTTTCGAGCCGCGCGACGGGCCGGCCGGCGCAGCCCGTCTCCAGGACGAATAGGGTTGCGTCAATAAGACGTTAACCTGGGTTAGCCCGGCCTCGGACCCGGCGACCGCGCGGCGCCCCGCTTCTTGCCGACCTGTTGACGGAAACGACAGCGAAATCGACCGGATAGGCTTAGAAAAGGCATGGTCCACGACCATCAAACAACGAGGGTCTCGTCTATGAAAAAGTTTCTGCTCTCCTCGGTAGCCCTTTTGGGCTTCACCGCTGGGGCTATGGCCGCGGACCTTCCGCGCCGCGCAGCTCCCCCCATCTACGCGCCCGTCCCGGTCTTCACCTGGACCGGCTTCTATGTCGGCGTGAACGCCGGCTACGGCTGGAACAACGGCGACGACAACACCTGCCTCGGCTGCTTCGGCACCGGCGCGCTCTTCGTCGACGTTGCGCCCGGCGTGGTCGCGCCCGTCACGGCGGCTCCGTTCTCCGCGATCCCGGCGACCGGGTTCGGCGGCAGGGGGGCAACAACGACGGCTTCGTCGGCGGCGCTCAGGTCGGCTTCAACTATCAATTCACGCCGGGCTCGGGCTTCGTGGTCGGCGTCGAGGCTGACATCCAGTGGATGGGCGGCAACGACGGCAACAAGGGCTTCTTCGGCTTCGGCAATGGCGGCCTGTTCGCCGCGAACCCGGTTGCGCCGTTCCTGACGCCGGGCTTCGGCATCGTCGGCGTGCCGGCGACCGGCGCCAACGTCGCCCTGTTCAACAACGGCGGCTCGGGCCTCGGCAGCAACAGCAACGACTGGTTCGCCACTGCCCGTGTCCGGGTCGGCTACGCCTTCGACCGCGTGCTCGTCTACGCCACCGGCGGTATCGCCTTCACCGACGACAGCGGCAACAACCGCGGCTTCGGCGGCTTCAACAGTGGCCCCAGCTTCCGGCGGCGTTCTACGTCAGCCCCGGGGCGGCCCTGACCGGCTCGTTTGTCGGGAACGGCGGCGGACTCTTCGGCAAGAGCAACAGCAACGACACCGGCTGGGTGCTCGGCGCCGGCGTCGAGTACGCCTGGACCAACAACCTGACCGGTCAAGCTCGAAGGCTTGTGGGTCAGCATGGACAACGGCAACAACAACAACTTCGGCGTCGGCAACGGCATCGTCGGCGTCTCGAACACCGGCGCTGCGATCCGCGGCACTGGCGGCGTCTTCGGGCTGAACAACAGCGGCGGCGACAACGAGTTCTTCATCGCCCGCATCGGCGTGAACTGGAAGTTCGGCAGCTAAGCCGAATCGGACTCGGAATGCTCAGGGCCCGGCGCAAGCCGGGCCCTTTGCTTTTTGCCCACGCCCGGGCGGATGGGTCATCATGGCCACACCGGGGATCGCGGCGCGGGCCTGGGGCTGGCTCTTCCACCAGCCCTACCTTCTTCTGACGCTCACCACGCTCGCCTGGGCCGGCAACGCGGTCGCGAGCCGCCTTGCCGCCGGCCACATCTCGCCGATGGCGCTGACGGCCCTGCGCTGGGTCGGCGTCGTGGCGCTGCTGGCGCCGTTCATGACCCGTCCGATCCGCCAGGCGGCGCCGGTGCTCGTGCCGATCTGGCGCCGCATCCTCGTCATGGGCGGGCTCGGATTCACCGCCTTCAACGCGCCCGCCGCCTACCATACGACCGCCGTCAACATCGCGATCTTAAGGCGCGGTCCCGGTCTTCGTGCTGATCTTCGGGCTCGTCGCCTTCGGCACGCG
>DAINQO010000201.1:0-5777 GCA_036742625.1 Microvirga sp. | reverse complement strand
GCATCGGCTGCATGTGGTACGGCTGCGGCAACACCGCGCTGCCCAACCCCTCGACGATGCGCATCGCGCTGTCGCGCGACGGCACGCTCACCTTCTTCAACGGCGCCGTCGACATCGGCCAGGGCTCGACGACGGTGCTGACGCAAATCGCCGCGGATGCATTGGGCGTCGCGCCGGAAACGTTCCGGCTCGTCGTCGGCGACACCGGGCTGACGGCGGACGCCGGCAAGACCTCCGCCTCGCGCCAGACCTTCGTCTCCGGCAAGGCCGCGATGCTCGCCGGCCGGGATCTTCGCCGGAAGATCCTGGCGCTTGCCAATGTCGGCAAGAGCGGGTCGCTGGCGCTCGAGGGCGCGACGCTCGTCATCCGCGACGGCGACGTCCGGCGCCGGGTCGATCTCGGCGATCTTCCGGCCGACGCAAGCGGCACGGTCCTCGAGGGTCGTGGCGCCTACGACCCGCCGACGACCGCCCTTGACGCGGATGGCCAGGGCGTTCCTTACGCGACCTACGGCTTCGCGGCGCAGATGGCGGAGGTCGAGGTCGACGTGGTCCTCGGCACGACGAAGGTGCTGCGCATGGTCGCCGCCCACGATGTCGGCTGCGCCGTCAACCCGACCCTCGTCGAGGGCCAGATCCATGGCGGCATCGCGCAAGGGCTCGGCTTCGCGCTGATGGAGGAGTTCATCCCCGGCCGCACCGAGAACCTGCACGACTATCTGATCCCGACGGTCGGCGACATGCCGGAGATCGACATCCGGCTGATCGAGGATCCGGAACCGGAGGGCCCCTTCGGCGCCAAAGGCGTCGGCGAGCCGCCGCTCGTCGCGACGGCGCCGGCGATCCTCTCCGCCATCCGCCACGCGACCGGCGTGACGCTGCGCGAGGTCCCGGTGCTGCCGCACCGGCTATGGGCGGCGATGCGGCAGCGCCCCTCCCGTGAAACGGGAGGGGGTGGGGGTGGGCGAGAGTCGCGATGAAGGACTTTCCCATGTCTCCCGCGAAGCCGCCGTCGCCCGCAGCGCCGGCGGACCCCACCCCTTTTCCTCCCCTTTCAGGGGAGGGGCGAGAACACGGCCCGCCAGGGGCGGACGAAACGCCCGGCTCTCGCGATCAGCGCCAACGCAAGCGCCGCGGCAGCGCCCCTCCCGTGAAACGGGAGGGGGTGGGGATGGCCGAGAGTCACTGGACACCCCGCCCGCCGGATTGGCGGCCGTCACCGCGCGCGCGCCGGCTCGCGCCCCATCTTCGGCGCAACACGACCGATGCGGAGAAAGAGCTGTGGTGGCACCTGCGTCGGAAGCTGCCGCTCAAGGGCACGCATTTCCGCCGCCAGGTTCCGATCGGGCCTTTCATCGTCGACTTCTGCTGCCACGGCCATCGGCTGGTCGTCGAGCTCGACGGAGGGCAGCACTCGGACGATTCCTCGCTGCTGAGAGACGAGCGGCGCGACGGGTATCTGCGCGCGCACGGTTATCGCGTGCTGCGCTTCTGGAATGCGCGGGTGTTCACCGAGATCGACGTGGTGATCGATACGATTACGGCTGCGCTGCTTGAGTCTCCCCCACTCCCACCCCCTCCCCTTTCAGGGGAGGGGCGAGGCAGCGCTGCGTGATGAGCCACACCGTCGAAAAGCCCGCCGCGCCGGGTCAGCGCGCGCAGAAATTCGGCGCCGCCGAAGCGGACGGCATCGTGCGCTGCGATGCTTGTCCGGTGCTGTGCCGCATACGGCCCGGGCGGGCGGGGGCGTGCAGCCGGTATGCGAACGTCGACGGCGCGCTCGTGCGCACCGACCCCGTCGTGCTCATGCAAAGAGCGGTGGCGGATGGCGGGCGGGTGGTCGCGTTCGCAGGAAGCGATTGGGACGGGCAGATGCTCGATCCGGCGCGCACCTTCGTGACCGGGGTCGGCGCCGGCACCACCTATCCGGACTACAAGCCGGCGCCCTTCATCATCGCGAGCGAGCACGACGGCCTCGACACGGTCACGGTCGTGACGGAGGGCATCTTCAGCTATTGCGGCGCCAAGGTGAAGATCGACACCGACCGTCATCTCGGCCCGGAGGCGGCGCCGATCCGGGTCGAGGGCGAGCAGGTCGGGCACGTCACGACCGCCGAGTACGGCTCGCAGATGTTCTCGATCGGCGGCGTCCGCCACCTCACCGGCGGCTCGAAGAAGGAGGGCAACGTCACCTGCGATGCCCTACTCCGGCTCTGCGCCGGCGAGCCGGTCGCGATGACGGTCGACGGCGGTCACACCGTCGTCGTGCAGGCGGGAGCGGCGCCGATCGTCGACGGGCGACCCGAGGAGCGCATGCGGGTCGGCTGCGGCTCGGCAACCGTCGGCATCTTCGCCAGGCAATGGGCCGGCGAGGTCGACGAGGTGATCGTCGTCGACGACCACATCACCGGCGTCCTGACCGAGCATCAGGCCGGCCGCTGCCTCGACATGCCTCCGGCCGGCATCCGCGTGCGCGGACGGAAATCGACGCCGGGGCGCTACTTCCGGGTGGCGGAGCCGGGGCTCGGCTGGGGCGGCACCGACATCACCGACCCGCTCGCAATCATCCAGAAGATCGATCCCGCCGTGGCCTGGCCCGGCCTGCGGCTGCTCCTCACCTCGACCACCGGCGAAGATGCGCTCTACTGCGTCCTCGACGAGAATTTGCGCCCGGTGCCGTCGGTCATGCCCGGCGCGGTCCGCGCCGTGGTCGATCGCATCGGCGAGAACTGCGAGCCGTCGCTCTGCTCGGTGCTGTTCATGGCCGGGGCCGGCGGGTCGCTCCGGGCCGGCGTCACCGAGAACCCGGTGCTCCTCACCCGGTCGGTCGCCAAGGGCGACACGCGCGTGACGCTCGGCGGCGCGCCGGCCTTTCTCTGGCCGGGCGGCGGCATCACCGTCGCGGTCGACGTGACGCGCATGCCCAAGAACGCCTTCGGCTATGTGCCGACGCCGGCGATCGTCGCGCCGATCGAGTTCACGCTGCCGCGCGCGCTGTACCTCAGCCTCGGCGGTCATGCCGCCGACATCACGAGCCTCGCCGAGGCGCTGCGCTCGCTCAACGAGCCGGCCCGGATCGACCGCTGGCGCGAGGACAATCCGTGGCCGCTCGATCGGCCGCAAGGAACGGACGAGCCGTGATGGAAGCCCCCAAGCAAGCGTTCCGGCCGGCGCCTCCCCCCGAGAGATACGTGCTCGAGGACCAGATCGGCTTTCGCCTCCGCAAGGCGCATCAGCGTGCGACCGATGTCTTCAACGCGGTCATGGGCGGCTTCGACATCACCCCGACGCAGTTCGCGGCGCTGGCGAAGCTCGACGACGCCGGACCGATCTCCCAGAACCAGCTCGGCCGGCTCATCGCCATGGATCCGGCGACGATCTTCGGCGTCGTCGGGCGCCTCGCCAGGCGCGGCTACGTGCGCCAGTCGGTCGACGAGAGCGATGCCCGTGTCGTTCTCGTGACGCTGACCGACGAGGGGCGGGCCGCGGTCGCGCGCATGCGCGCCGTCGCGGCCGAGGTCTCGCGCCGGACCCTCGAGCCGCTCACGGCTAAGGAGGCGGACACGCTTCTGAGGCTCGTCGCCAAGCTCGGGTGATGGCGCATGTTCGCCGGCGCCGCGGTGCAAAGCCTCTCCGGCGACCGGCTGCACTTGTCGCACGGGCCGATCGACGTCGTGCTTCGGGCGTGGGGAGCCGAAGTCGAGGTGCGGCGCGCCCATGAGGCCGTCGTCGCGCGATTTAAAACCGTTCTCGCCGAGCTCACGGGCGAGCTCGGCGAGCTGCGCCGCCCGATCGCGGAAGAGCCGCGCGTCGAAGGGCCGGTCGCCCGGCGGATGGTCGCGGCGGTGCGTCCCTTCGCGCCGGAGTTCATCACCCCGATGGCGGCCGTCGCCGGCAGCGTCGCCGACGAGCTTCTCGCGGCGATGCTCGCGGCGGCGGCGCTGGAGAAAGCGTTCGTCAACGACGGCGGCGACATCGCCATCCACCTTTCGCCGGGTGAGCGCCTTTCCGTCGGCATCGCCGGCGACTTCTCGGGCCGCGCGGTGCCGGCCCTCAACGGCGCCGTCATGCTCCGGCCTGAGGGTCGCATCGGCGGTATCGCGACCTCCGGCTTCAACGGCCGCTCGTTCACCCTCGGCATCGCCGATTCCGTCACCGTCGTCGCCGCGAGCGCCGCCGCGGCCGACGCCGCAGCGACGGTCGTCGCGAACGCCGTCGACCTCGACAGCCCGGCGATCGAGCAACGGCCGGCCTCAGCGCTCGATCCGGACAGCGACCTCGGCGACCGCCTCGTGACGAGCGCCGTCGGCCCCCTGACCGAGGCCGAGATCCGGCAGGCGCTGACGAACGGCCGGTCGAGCGCCGAGCGCTTGATCGCGCGCGGCCTCATCGGCGGCGCCGCCTTGATGCTTCGGGGGCAAAGCCTCGTTGCGGCGGCGCCGGCGCTCGCGGCCCGCCTCGCGCCCCAGGCCCGGGATCGCTGAAAAGCCGCTATTCCGGCTTCTTCACACTCATAACCAGCGCGGATTCTCGCACTCCCGATCGTTTGTGTACGAATGATCTTGTGCTAAAACAGCATCGGCATCCGGCAGACGCGAAGCCGCCCCTCGGAGCCGGCTTGGCGGAGCCCGCCGGCCTCGCTGCCGCGCTCGGGCGGCCGCGGCGCGATCGACGCCGTTGCCACGCATGGGCAGACGTGGTTTAGGCCGCGGCTTCCCTTCAGGAGCATGCGATGACGGAGCGCATCGAGACCGATGTCGTGATCGTGGGCGCGGGGCCGGTCGGGCTGTTCGCGGTGTTCGAGCTCGGCCTCCTCGACATCAAGGCCCATCTCGTCGACATCCTGCCGAAAGTCGGCGGGCAATGCGCCGAGCTCTATCCCGAGAAGCCAATCTACGACATCCCCGGCTTTCCGATCATCACCGGCCAGGGCATCGTCGACAACCTGATGCGCCAGATCGAGCCGTTCCGGCCGGTCTTCCATCTCGGCGAGATGGTCGAGGGTCTGGAAACGCTCGGCACCGCCCAGGCGCCGCGCTTCCGGGTGCGCACCGACGGCGACAAGGTCTTCGAATGCAAGTCGATCGTGATCGCCGCCGGCGGCGGCTCGTTCCAGCCGAAGAAGCCGCCGATCGAGGGCATCGACGCCTATGAGAGCACCGGCGTGCACTACGCCGTGCGCCGGATGGACGCGTTTCGCGACAAGCGCATCCTCATCGTCGGCGGCGGCGATTCGGCGCTCGACTGGACCGTGAACCTGCAGCCGCTCGCCCGCCGCCTCACCCTCCTCCACCGCCGCGACGCTTTCCGGGCGGCGCCCGACACCGTCAACAAGATGCGCGCCCTCGTCGCCGACAGCGGCATGGACCTCAGGCTCGGGCAGGTCGTGGCACTGAAAGGCCCGGCGCCGAGGCTCGAGGCCGTGGTCGTGCGCCACGACGACGGCTCGACCTCCGAGGTCGCGGCCGACGTGATGCTGCCGTTCTTCGGGCTGACCATGAAGCTCGGCCCGATCGCCGGCTGGGGGCTGAACCTGCACGAGAACCTGATCCCGGTCGACACCGAGAAGTTCGAGACCTCGGTGCCCGGCATCTTCGCGATCGGCGACATCAACCACTATCCGGGCAAGCTCAAGCTCATCCTTTCCGGCTTCCACGAGGGCGCGCTCGCGGCCCAGAAGGTCCACCGCTACGTCTTCCCGGAGAAGAAGCTCACCTTCCAGTACACGACCTCCTCGACGAGCCTGCAGAAGAAGCTCGGCGTCGTGCCGGAGAAGC
>DAINQO010000200.1:3311-5804 GCA_036742625.1 Microvirga sp. | reverse complement strand
GAGCCCTTGAGCCCGTAGCGCCAAGGATGCTCCGCGGCCTTGGTGATGCCGATGCGCGGACCGATCGCGGTCTCCGCCGATACGTCGGAGCTGCGGGCGCGGAGCTCGAACGGCGGGCGGTCGAGCGGCAGGCCGTTTTGCATGATCGTGACGCCGAGCGCCTGGCAGAGCTTGCCCGGCCCGGAACACAACGCGCGCGGATCCTCGACCCCGCGCCGGGTCCGCATCCGCTCGAGGCCGGCAGTCGGCTCGAGCGCCCGGACCAGCACGGCGCTGGCGCTGCCCTCCGCCTCGCAGACGAAGTTCAGGCACCAGTGGATACCGTAGGAGCGGTAAACGTAGGCGTAGCCCGGCGGCCCGAACATCACGGCGTTGCGCGGCGTCTTCCCGCCAAAGCTGTGCGCCGCCGGGTCCGTGTGGTGGTAGGCCTCGACCTCGACGATGATCCCGCCGACCCCGTCGAGGAGGAGGGTCGTGCCGACGAGGTCCGGCGCGACCGCGTGGACGCTGCGATCGAAGAAGTTCCTGGGGAGGCGTGCTGGGCGAGGCATGGGCGCGCTGCGCTCGGTAGCCGGAACCAAGCGCAGGATCAAAGGATCATAGGCGCGAGGGTCGGCGCGCCCGCGTGCAACCTTGCCCTACCTTGGCCGTTGATGACGACGGACAAGCGGAGATCAACATGGACGGCACCACCTATAGCGCGCTCGGGCAGCCCGGCGTCGGCTTCTTCATGGCCATCATTATCGGCGCCTTGGCCGGATGGCTGGCGGAGAAACTCACCCGCTCCGACATGGGCCTGTTCGCCAACATCATCATGGGGATCATCGGCGCGGTCGTCGGCAATTTCGTCGCCCGGCTGCTCGGCATCTACGTCGTCGGCTTTTGGGGCAACCTGATCTCCGCGACCGTCGGCGCCATCCTCGTCATCCTGATCTATCGGGCCATCGCCGGGCGTCGAACGAGCTACTAGCTGCGCGCCGTCCCATGCCGCCTCGCCGTTTGCACCGAGGCGCGGCAGGTCTTAAGTCACCCCTGCCGCGGCTCTCGAAGCGTCGCGGCCGGGGTTTTTGATGGCCGTTGTTCTCGACCTCCTGACGAAAGACGCCCGGCCCCGTCATCCCGAGAAGGCGCACCGGCCGGACCAGCCCACCTCACGCAAGCCGGATTGGATCCGCGTCAAGGCGCCGGGCTCGCCCGCCTGGGCCGAGACGAACCGGATCGTCCGGGAGAACAAGCTCGTCACCGTCTGCGAGGAGGCTGGCTGCCCGAACATCGGCGAATGCTGGGAGAAGAAGCACGCCACCTTCATGGTCATGGGCGACACCTGCACGCGGGCCTGCGCCTTCTGCAACGTCAAGACCGGACTTCCGGGCGCGCTCGACCGGGACGAGCCGGAGCATGTCGCGAGCGCGGTCGAGAAGCTCGGGCTGTCTCATGTGGTCGTGACGTCCGTCGACCGTGACGACCTCGCGGATGGCGGCGCCGGGCATTTCGCGCGGGTCATCCGGGCCATCCGGGCCCGCTCTCCGGCCACGACCATCGAGGTGCTGACACCGGATTTTATGAGGAAAGACGGAGCCTTGGAGGTCGTCGTTGAAGCAAAGCCCGATGTCTTCAACCACAATCTCGAGACGGTGCCGTCGAAGTATCTGACTGTTCGCCCCGGGGCGCGCTATTTCCATTCCATCCGGCTGCTCCAGCGCGTGAAGGAGCTCGATCCGGCGATGTTCACGAAGTCCGGCATCATGGTCGGCTTGGGCGAGGAGCGGAACGAGGTGCTCCAGCTGATGGACGATCTGCGCTCCGCGGAGGTCGATTTCCTGACCGTCGGCCAATACCTTCAGCCGACGCGGAAGCACCACCCGGTGGTCCGTTTCGTGCCGCCGGAGGAGTTCAAGGGCTACGAGACCACCGCCTACGCCAAAGGCTTCCTTCTCGTCTCGGCAACGCCGCTGACCCGCTCCTCCCATCACGCCGGCGACGATTTCGCCAAGCTGAAGAGCGCCCGCGCCCTAAAGCTCCGGCGCTGACGGCAAGCGCCATGACGTCGTTCCGCACCACGCGGCCGGTGAGGCACACGCCGTCTCAGATGTTCGAGCTCGTCGCCGACGTCGAGCGCTATCCGGAATTCCTGCCGCTCTGCGAAGGCCTCAAGGTGCGCCGCCGGGTCGAGAGCGGGGACGGGGTGGAGAGCCTCGTCGCCGAGATGCGGGTCGGGTACAAGAAGATCCACGAGTCCTTCACGTCGCGGGTGACCCTCGACCGGACGCGGCATCGCATTCTCGTCGAGTATGTCGACGGTCCCTTCAGCTTCCTCGAGAACCGCTGGAGTTTCCGCACCGCGCCGGCCGGCTGCGAGGTCGAGTTCTTCATCAACTACGAATTCAAGAGCTTCGCGCTCGGGCTCCTGATGGGCGCGGTGTTCGACAAGGCGTTCAGAAGCTTCGTCGAGGCGTTCGAGGACCGGGCGGACCAAATCTACGGCCGGTCGCA
>DAINQO010000200.1:0-3211 GCA_036742625.1 Microvirga sp. | reverse complement strand
GCGGCCGAGGTCGCCGTAGCGGCGCTCCAGGTGCTCGGTCGCGCCGCCGGCGGTCGCGAGCCCGAAATGGACGAGCCCGACCGGCTTCGTCGCGGTCGCGCCGCCGGGGCCGGCAACGCCGGTGATCGAGACCGCGACCTGCGCCTCGGATCGGCCGAGCGCGCCCCGCGCCATCGCCCGCGCCACCGGCTCGCTCACCGCTCCGTGCTCGGCGATGGTCAGGCTCGATACGCCGAGAAGGCCGGTCTTCGCCGCGTCCGAATAGGTCACGTAGCCACGCTCCACGACATCGGAGGAGCCGGCGATCTCCGTCAGGAGAGCGGCGACGAGCCCCCCGGTGCATGACTCGGCGGTCGCGATGCGCCAGCCCTTCGTCCGGTAGGCATCGAGGAGAGCGGTCGCGCGCTTAAGGAGGGCAGGCGGGAACATCAAGCGCCTTCCGCAGGCAGCCGAAGCGTCGCGATCGCCTGCGCCGCGATGCCTTCGCCGCGGCCGATGAAGCCGAGCTTCTCGGTCGTCGTTGCCTTGATCGATACCGCGCCGAGCGGCACCCCGGCGATCGCCGCGATAGTCTCGCGGATGAGGTCCCGCCAGCGGTCGATCCGGGGCGCCTCGCACAGCACCGTCACGTCGAGGTTGTCGATGAGCCCACCCCGCGCCCTGACGCGCTCGGCCGCGAAGGCGAGAAAGCGCTCGGACGACGCCCCGCGCCATTGCGGATTGCTCGGCGGGAAAAACATCCCGATATCGCCTTCCGCCAGCGCACCGAGCACCGCGTCGGTCAGTGCGTGCAGCACGACGTCGCCATCGGAATGGGCGAGCACGCCCCTCTCAGCCGGGAGCCGCACCCCGCCAAGCCAGACGTGGTCGCCGTCGGTGAAGGCATGAACGTCGAACCCAGAGCCGACGCGCATGATCCAGTTTCCGCCCGACCCGCCGAGACGCCGCTCGGCGGAGGCGAAATCCGTCTCCAGAGTGAGCTTCACATTGGCCGGCTCGCCCTCGAACACCGTGACCCGCAGACCAGCCCATTCGGCGAGCGCGCCATCGTCGGGAAAGCCGACATGGCCCTCCTTGGCGGCCCGACGATGCGCGTCGAGGAGCGCAGCGAACCGGAACGATTGCGGGGTCTGGACGGCGCGAAGCCGGGCGCGATCCGGCGTGTCGACGACCTCTTCGCGATCGTTCACCACCTTGATCGTGTCCGTGGGAGCGACGCCTGGGACCGCCGCACCGTGGGCGCGACCCGCGGCGATCGCCCGCTCGACGAGCGCCGCGCTCGCAAACGGACGGGCGGCGTCGTGGATGAGCACGAGGTCGGGGGGCCTGTCGGCAAGGGCCTCCAGACCGCGACGGACCGACTCCTGGCGCGTCCCGCCACCCGAAACGGCGGGCAGGAGCTTGCCGGCCGGTGTCTGGAGAGGCGGAACGACGTTCTCGAACCGCGGCCGATCGTCCGGGTAGATGACCGGCAGGACGCAGTCGACGAGCGGCGCCGTCAGGAGCTTCTCGAGCGCATGAACGATGACAGGTTTGCCTGCCAAAGCTCTGTATTGCTTCGGAATCTCGCCGCCAGCCCGCGAGCCTCGGCCGGCGGCGACGACGACGGCGGCAACCGACATTGATTGACTCGCAGCGAGAGAGCCCGGCCGAACTCTTATGTGGGTTACGGGTTTGCGGCAATCGCGCCGCTTGCCGAGCAGGCGCCGGTTGGCTAATTCGTAGGCAAGATGCCGGGTGAACATAATTTAAGCGGTAGTGGGATCTCGCTCGGGAACGTGGGCCTCGACGGCAGGGCCGTCATGGCGCCTCTTTCCGGGGTGACCGACGTGGCGTTCCGGCGCATCGCCCGGCGTTTCGGGGCTGGGGCCGTCATCTCGGAGATGGTCGCGTCGGACGATTACGTCCGCGGCGCCGCCGAGGCGCGCCTGAGGGCGGAAGGCGAGGGGGTTGCCCCACATGTCGTCCAGCTCGCGGGCTGCGATCCTTACTGGATCGGCGAGGCGGCGCGCGTCGCCGAAGCGAACGGCGCGGCGGTCATCGACATCAACATGGGTTGTCCGGCGAAAAAGGTCACGGGCGGCTATGCCGGATCGGCGCTGATGCGCCATCTCGAGCTTGCGCGAAGGCTGGTCTTCGCGGCGGTCTCGGCCTGCTCGGTGCCCGTCACGGTGAAGATGCGGCTCGGCTGGGACGAGGATCGCATCAACGCGCCCGAGCTTGCCGGGCTCTGCGAAGCGCTCGGCGTCAAGGCGGTCACGGTCCATGGCCGCACCCGCCAGCAATTCTACAAGGGCCGCGCCGATTGGAAGCGCATCGCCGAGGTCGTGGCGGGGCCAGGGATCCCGGTGATCGCCAATGGCGACGTCGCCTCGATCGAAGACGCCGCCGCCTGCCTGTCGGCGTCCGGAGCCGCCGCCGTGATGGTCGGCCGGGCCGCAGTCGGCCGGCCTTGGCTCGTCGGGCAGATCGCCGCCGCCCTCGACGGAAGATGCGTGCGCGAGCCCTCCGACGACGAGAAAACCGAAGCCGCGATCGAGCATTACCAGGGACTCCTGTCGCTCTTCGGGCGGGATATCGGCCTGCGCCATGCGCGCAAGCACCTCGCCGCCTACGCCGACGCGGCGCGCGAGGCCGGGGCAGGGGTCGGCGAGACCGATCGCCTGACCCTCGTGACCACGACCGAGCCGGCGGTCGCGATCGCCATCCTGCGGCGGCTCTACGAGCCCGCCGGCGAGAGGCGGGCGGCGGCATGACGGCGCCGACGAGCGACTTCATCATCAACGCGCTGCCGCTTCCGGTCCTCACCGTCGGGGCGGACGGGGCGATCCTCCACGCCAACATGGCGGCCGAGACCTTCCTCGACCTGTCGCTGCGGGTCATGCAGCGCCAGAAGCTGACCGAGATCGTGCCGTTCGGCTCGCCCATCCTCGGCCTCATCGACGAGGTGCGGCGGCGCGGCGCGAGCGTCAGCGAGTACCGCGTCGACCTCGGCGGGCCGCGACTCGGCGGCGAGCGCATCGTCGACGTCTTCGCGACGCCGCTCGGCGAGGACAGCGACATCGTCGTGCTGACCCTCCAGGAGCGCACGATCGCCGACAAGATGGACCGTCAGCTCACCCACCGCAGCGCCGCGCGCTCGATCACGGCGCTCGGCGCCATGCTGGCGCACGAGATCAAGAACCCGCTGTCGGGCATCCGCGGCGCGGCG
>DAINQO010000199.1:0-5813 GCA_036742625.1 Microvirga sp. | reverse complement strand
CGGTGCCTGAAGCGCGGCTTCTCCTTGGCGAAGAAGGCGCGCACGCCCTCGGCGCAGTCCTGCGTCGCGAACACCGTGTCGCTCATTGCGAGCGAGGCCTCGACGGCCTTGTCCTCCGCGGTGTCGAAGGCGAGGTCGACGGCGCGCTTGCACATCTGCAGCGCGACGCTCGGCTGAGCCGCCAAGCGCTTTGCCATCCCGGTCGCGGCGGCGAGCGCCTCTCCCTTCGGCACGACGCGGTTGACGAGGCCCCAGGCGAGGGCGGTCTCGACCGGGATCGGCTCGCCGAAGAACATCATCTCCTTCGCCCGGCCCTCGCCGATGCGGCGCGTGACCCGGATGGTGCCGCCCGACCCGGGGAACACGCCGAGCTTGATCTCGGGCAACGCGACGCGCGCCCCTTCCTCGGCGACGATGAGGTCGCAGCACACCGCAAGCTCGAGGCCGCCGCCGAAGGCGAGGTCCGAGACCGCGGCGATGGTCGGCTTCGGGAAATCGTCGACCCGGCTCCAGGCCTCGTTCTCGAGCGCGAGCTTCTTCGGCACGACGGCGCCGGCCGCCATCATCTCGGGAAATTCCTTGATGTCGGAGCCGGCGCAGAACGCCTTGTCGCCAGCCCCGGTCAGCACCAGGACGCGCACCGCGGGATCGTCGGCGAGCCGCTTGACCGTGTCGTTCAGCCGCCGCGTCATCTCGAGTGTCACGAGGTTGAGCGGCGGATTGTTGAGGGTGACGACGGCGACGCCGTCGTCGATCGCGCACAGCACCGGGTCTTGAGGCATCGCATCCCGCGGGGTTGGCTTCAGGCCTCGCATGATGCCGAAATCCGGAAGGGTTGGAAGGGCCGTCTTGCGGCGCGGCGCCTGCGCGCTTCTTGACATACAATAGGCCCACTCCGATCATGCGCGAAAATAACGAGGGCCCGGGACTTCAAGGTCATCGGGCGGTTGCAACCGGGAGGATCGGAATGGCTAGGATCGGTCAATTCGCGCGTGCTTTGGCGCTCGGCGCCGGCCTGCTTCTCGCAGCGGGCGCCGCCGGCGACGCGCTCGCGCAGCAGAAGAAGTTCAGCTTCGCCTACGACCAGCCGCGCACCACCGCCTACGGCATCGCGGCCGACATCTTCAACGCCAAGCTGATGGAGCTTTCGGGCGGCAAGCTGTCGATCGACCAGTTCCCGCTTGCCCAGCTCGGGCAGGAGCCGGTGATGCTGCAGAAGCTGCGCTCCGGCGACATCGACTTCGTCATCACCTCGACGGCGAACGCCTCGACGCTTGCCCCGCAGGCCGGCGTGTTCTCGCTGCATTTCATCTTCCGCGACCAGGACCACCTCGCAAAGACCCTTGCCGACCCGCAGGTCTCGCAGGCGTTCCGCGAGATGATCAAGGAATCGGTGCAAGGCGCGCAGGTGCTCGGGCTGATCACCATGGGCATGCGCAACATGTACTCGAAGAAGGACATCAAGTCGGTCGAGGACGTGAAGGGCCAGAAGGTCAGGGTCCAGGCGACGAAGACCGAGGACACCCATTTCCCGGCCTACGGCGCCCAGACGGTGCACATGCCCTTCGGCGAGGTCTACACCTCGCTGCAGACCGGCGTCGTCAATGTCGCCGAGAACGGCGTCAACGTCTACCTCGCCAACAAGCATTACGAGGTCGCGCCGGTGCTCTCGATGACCGAGCACGAGGCCAACAACAACTGCATCTGGGTCTCGGACAAGACTTGGAACAGCTTCTCGGACGAGGAGAAGAAATGGGTCCAGGCGGCCGCCGAGGAGGTGAGCCGGACCGAGCCCATGAAGGCGCTCGCGCTCGAGAAGGAGTCGGCCGAACGGCTGAAGAAGCTCGGCGTCAAGGTCGTCGAGGGCGTCGACAAGGCCGGCTTCATCAAGGCGGCGCAGCCGATCCAGGACCAGCTCGCCAAGGAGCTGGGGCCGCACGCCGAGAAGATCCTCGGGCTGGTGCGCAACATCAAATGAGCTCGACCGGCACGGGGGCGGCTGAGGCGCCGCCCCCCCGGCACCCGTCCTTCCAGCTGCACGGCCGTCCGGCCCTGCTGTCGGCGCCCTTCGTCAGCCCGCGCGAGCGGCACCTGAAATGGCCGGCGCTCGACTGGGTCGAGGCGTTCCTCTACCTCGCCTGCGGGGCCTGCATCATCGGCTTCTCGCTCGCGGTGCTTTGCGACGTCGGCACCCGCGAGATCGGCCGGCCCTGGCTTTGGCTGCAGCAGGTCACGACCGGCTTCTTCGCCTGGGGCGTCTTCGTCGGCATGGCGCTCGCGGCGCGGCGCAACGACCACATGTACCTGACCGAGATCGTGCACACGATGAGCGAGCGCAACCGCACCATCATCGAGGTGTTCTCGCGCCTCGTCGTGTTCTGCGTCGCGCTCTGCCTCGTCGTGTTCGGCTGGCAGAACTTCCGTCTCGACATGGGCAGCTACCGCATGCCCTCGCTGATCCCGCTCGGCTATTACACCGTCGTGGTGCCGGTCGCGGGCGTGCTGATCGCCCTGTTCCAGGTCGAGCAGGTCGTCAACGGGCTGAAGCACGGCTTCGTCGGCCACGAGGAGCCTCCGGTCGAGGAGGCGATCTATGAGTAACGGCGCCCTCATCCTGACGATGGGCGGGCTGTTCCTCGGCCTCGGCTATCTCGGCGTCCCGGTCGCCTTCTCGATCATGGCCGGCGTGCTCGTCGTGACGGCGCTGACGAAGATCAGCCTCGGCTCGATCGTCGGCCAGCTCTTCCACGGCATCGACTCGGAGGCGCTGCTCGCGGTGCCGTTCTTCCTCCTCGTCGGCGAGTTGATGACAGCGGCAAACGTCACCCACCGCATGATCACGCTCGCCCAGACCCTCGTCGGCCATTTCCGCGGCGGCCTGGCGCAGGTCGTGACGGTGTTCTCGATGTTCTTCGCCGGCATCTCCGGCTCGTCGACCGCCGACGTCGCGGTGCTGGCGCGCACCGTCGGGCCGGAGATGAGCCGGGAGGGCTACGACAAGGCCTTCACGGCGGCGCTCATCGCCTCGGCCTCGACGATCGCGAACCTGATCCCGCCGAGCATCATGGCGATCGTCTACGGCGCGACCGGCAACGTCTCGATCGGCGGGCTGTTCCTCGGCGGCGTCGTGCCGGGTCTCCTCGTCGGCTTCGGGCTGATGATCTTCAGCCATTTCTTCGGACCGAGCGGCGTCAGGCGAAAGCGCGCCACCTTCGGCCAGTTCGCCGAGGCGGCGAAGCTCTCGGCGCTGCCGCTGATGATCCCGTTCATCATCATGGGCGGCATTCTCTCCGGCTTCTTCACCCCGACCGAGGCCGGCCTCGTCGCGGTCGCCTATATCGTCTTCATCCTGATCCCGCTCGTGAACCGCGGGCACATCAAGAACCTGCCGCGCGATTTCGCCAATGCCGGGCTGCTGTACTCGATCCCGATGGCGGCGGTCGCGGCCGCCTCGGCGTTCGGATGGATGCTCGCCTATCTGCGCGGGCCCGACGTGGTGTCGGCCTGGATCGAGGGCTTCGCCGGCCACAACGGCCTCATGATCATGTTCCTCTTGGTCGTGCTGTTCGTGATCGTCGGCGACTTCATGGACGCGGTGCCGGCGATCATCATCTTCATGCCGATCATCACCGCGCTGACCGCGCTCGGCGAGATCAACCCGGTGCACATGGGCGTCGTCATCGTCGTGACGCTCGCCTTCGGCCTGATCACGCCGCCCTACGGCCTGTCGCTGCTGATGGCGTCGAAATTCACCGGGGTCGGCTTCATGCCGGCCGTGGTGCGCTCGCTGCCGCTCTACCTCGTCTTCTTCGCGACGATCGCCTTCTGCATCTTCTTCCCCGAGGTGGTGCTGTGGCTGCCGAAGAAGCTGCTGCCGGAGTCGGTCGGCTGCTTCAAGAGCCCGACCGGCGCCGGCTACATCTGCCCGAGCTTCTGACCTCCCTCCCCGCAGGGGAGGGAGGGCACTCAGCCGACGCGGGCGGCGAACCGCTCCAGCACCTCAACGAACTCCTCGTACGCGTCACCGGGAAGAAATGGCCGCCGGTGCGGAACATGTGGACGGTCGCGCCGGGGAAGGCGCGGGCCTGCTCGCGCTGCAGGAAGGCCGGCACGATGAGGTCGTCCTCGGCGCCCTGGATCAGCACCGGCAGGGCGATCCGGCCGACCTCGCCGCTGCGGTCGAAGCGCAGGATCGCCTCGATGCGCTCCGCGACCACGTCCTGCTGCACCGGCGTCATCGGCGCTGCCGCGAGCATCGCCTCGTAGCGTGGCCAGTTGGCCTCGAGCCAGTCGGCCGGGTAGCCGAGGAAGGCGACCATGGCGGCGTATTCGCGCGGCGCGATGCGAAGGATGGCGAGGCGGGAGCGGAACAGCTCCGCCATGTAGCGGTTCGGCCGGAGCCACGACCCGGAGAGCACGACGCCGGCGATCCGCGCCGGCTCGGCGAGCGCCATCGCCTGCAGGATGACGCCGCCGGTCGAGTGCCCGAGCAGCAGCGCTCTCGCGCTGCCGGCATGCTCGAGCACGGCAAGGGAATCCTGCGCCAGCCGGTCGATGTCGACCGCGCCGGCGCCGCGCGTGCTCGCGCCGATGCCGCGCTGGTCGAACCTGATGACGCGAAAGCCTCGCTCGCGCAGCGGCGCCACGACCGGCTCCCAGAACGCCGCCGTGCCGCCGAGGCCGCTGACGAGGAGAAGGTCGCGGCCGTCGCCGTCGACATGCACGGCAATCTCGGCGCCGTCCTCGAGGCGAAGGGTCGTGGCGGCCATGGCTCAGATATCGCAGTTATGGAGGTTGTTCTTCTGGGCCATCCTCCCAAGCCCCTCATCCTGAGGTGCGACCCCCGGGCTTGACCCGGGGGGAGCCTCGAAGGACGCAACCCTGCCGATGCGGCGCCCCCGCCGACGGTTGCGTGCTTCGAGGCTCGCTCCGCTCGCACCTCAGCATGAGGAGAGTTGTGGTGGACTGCCATTCGGCAAGGGTCTGCACGTATGAACACCTCCATGGCTTCGGCACGCGGATCAGCGCAACGGCGAGAAGGCGGTCGGCTTGAGGATGCGCGAGCGCTGCACGTCGAGCATGCCGTTCGTCATCTTGAGGTAGTCCGTCCAGCGCGGGTCGGCGGCCATGCGCTCGCGCCGGGCCTCGCGGTCGCCGAGGCTGTCGTACTGCCACCAGGCGACGACGTGATTGAGCTCGCCGATATCGGTGGTGAAGTAGCCGAGGAATTTTCCCAGGTGCTCCTGCTGGATCGGCAGTCCGCGCTGGCTGTAGAGCCCGATGAACTCGGCGAGCTTGCCGTGTCTCACCCTGTAGTCGCGTTCCTCGATGATCATCTATGCCTCGCTCTTGCGGTCGTAGCTCTTGTCGGTCCAGCCGAACACGGTCCGGGCCTCGATCTCGGCGATGTTCTCGGGCCGCGGGAATGGGGCGGGCGCCGGATCGCCGGGCCGCATCGGCCGGCCGATCTCGGCAAAGAAGCGGTCGAGCCCGCCCGGCAGCAGGATCCAGAGGAAGGTCATCGGCTCGTCGTGCGGGTTGAGGAAGTGGTGCCGCCGGTGCTTGTCGACGAAGACCGCCGAGCCCTTCTCGAGCGGATGGTCGACGCCGTCGATGCGGGCGACGCCGCGGCCCTCGAGGACGACGATGATCTCCTCCTCGCGGGCATGGGTGTGCTCGCGGACGAAGCATCGCGGCGCGACGGTCTGCGTGCCGATCGAGAAGTTCGCGTCGGCGCCGGTCGTCGCCTGGCTCAGGATGTTGCGGATGAAGCCGTTCGCCGGCACCGGCTGCCAGAAGAAATCGCCGCCCTG
>DAINQO010000198.1:0-5833 GCA_036742625.1 Microvirga sp. | reverse complement strand
GTCCCGGTCTTCGGATCGAGGAGGTGGATCGGGGCGATGTCGCACTCGCCACGCCGCGCTGCCGCGAGCCCGCCGAGGCTGCCGACGGCGATGAGCCGCACGGCGTGGTCCATGCCGGCGAGCCGGCCGACGACGGCGTCGAGGCCGATATCGTGGCTGCCCATGATGACGAGGTCGGGCAGGCGCAGATGCGGGGTGAAGAGCGTGACCTCGGCCTCGGTGCCGGCGGCAAGCGAATCCGCCAGAGCCGGGACGGTCAGGAAGCCGTCGGCTTGCGCGAAGGCGGTGATCGAGCCCGAGCCTTTTCCGGTCGGGTACGCAACCAGCCCGTCCTCGCGCCGCACGAGCGACACCATCACGAACTCGGTGCGCCCGAGTTCGGAGGCGACGCGTACTGCGACCGTCGCCGCAACCTTCGTCTCGGTCCGGGCCGGCAAGCCGGCGAGACGGCGTAAGGTCGGAACGATCACGTCGTGGAAGGTGAACATCGCCGAGGTCGGGAAGCCCGGCAGGACCACCACCGCCTTGCCGTCGCAGACCGCGAGGCAGAGCGGCTTTCCGGGCTTCAGGGCGACGCCGTGGGCGACGATCCCGGGGGCGCCGAGGCGGGCGACGAGCCGGTGCGACAGATCGCCCGCGCCCTTCGAGGTGCCGCCGGAGAGGACGACCATGTCGCAGTCGGCGAAGGCGCGCCGGATCGCGGCGTCGAGCGCCGCCTCCTCGTCGGGACAAGCGCCGTAGAACACCGGCTCGCCGCCATTCTCGGCGATCGCGGCGCATACGATCGGGCCGTTGCAGTCGTGGATCGCCGCCGGACGGAGCGGCAGGCCGGGCGCGACGAGCTCGTCACCGGTCGAGAGCACGCCGACGCGGGGGCGGCGATGGACAGGGATCGCCGCAAGGCCGCAGGCGGCGAGCATGCCGATCTCGCTCGAGCCGATCACCCTGCCGCGCCGCAGCAGCGTCTCGCCCCGGGCGATGTCGGAGCCGGCAAAGCCGATGAACTGGCCAGGCGTCGCGGCGCGGCGCACCTCGATTGCCGTCCCGTCCGGTGTCGCGACGGCCTCGGTGTGCTCGATCATCACGACGGCGTCGGCGCCGCGCGGGATCGGCCCGCCGGTCGCGATCGGCGTCGCGGTGCCGCCGGCGACGGCAAGACGCGGGGCGACGCCGCAGGCGATCACCTCCGGGTTGAGGGCGAGCGTCGCCGGCGCGCTCGCGCCAACGCTCGCGAGATCGGCGGAACGGACGGCGAAGCCGTCGACGCTCGAGCGGTCGAAGGGCGGCACGTCGAGCGGCGCCGCGATGTCCTCAGAGACGACGCGCCCGAGCGCGTCGGCAAGCGGCACGGTTTCGCTCCCGAGCGGCCGCGGCCGCAGCGCCGTCTCGAAGCGGGCGACCGCTTCGTCCCGGGGCAGCACGGTGAGGAACTGCTCCTGCGTGACGGCGGCGAGGAAGG
Source organism: Microvirga sp. (assembly GCA_036742625.1). Taxonomy (GTDB): domain Bacteria; phylum Pseudomonadota; class Alphaproteobacteria; order Rhizobiales; family Beijerinckiaceae; genus JAJKJG01. The sequence goes on along the minus strand of DAINQO010000198.1, from coordinate 4,374 downwards.
CGCCTGAGCCGTGGGGCTTGTTCATGCCTTTAGGTTTTGTCACAGCCGGAAGGCGTCGACCAGTTCGCCGGCGGCGAAGCCCTCGCGCTCCGCCGGGACGGCGAGCCAATGGTCGGCGGCGGCAATCGCAGACAGCGTCAGGTCGCCGCAGCCGAGCGGCAGCAAACCCTCCGGCTTGCGCCGGACGAGCGCGATCTCGGTCATGCCGAGCCCGGACACGATCTTGCGCATCAGTGGTGCCCGCGACGGCGGCTCGGGCCTTGCGCCGGAGAGGTGCTCGAGGCAGGGCCGGATCAGCGCCAGCGCGACCCCGAGCGCCGCCTCGAGCCGCGGCGGGACGGCGATCGCCGGCGTCGGGCCGAAGCGCCCGCAGACGGCGCCCTCGCCGGGGCGCAGCGCCACGGTTTCGGCGACGACCGCGCCGTTGCGCGCCAGGACCTCGCGTGCGAGCGCCGTATCGCCGATCATTACCAGGAGGTCGGCAGGAGGCGTCGAGAAGATCGTGGTCAGGCGGGTGCGCTCCCCGAACGCTTGATGCTCTACCCGTACCCCGGCCATGACCCCGAAGCGCTGCAGGAAGTCGCTTGCCGGCGACGGCTTGCCGGTGACGAGCACCCGCAGCCGCGGATCTCGTACGAGGCACATCTCGATCCCGGCGGCGGCACCGACCGCCACATCGACGGCACGCAGGCGCTCGCCCGCCTCGCGGAGCACAGCAAGCGCGGGCGCGTCCTCGCCCGCTCGCCGGACGCCCTCCCCCGGCGCAGCGGACCCGGTGATTTCGACCGCGCCCTCCGGGCCCGACACCGAATCCGGCGAAAGAACGCAATCCGCGCCGGCCGGGAGCACGTCGCCGATCATGACCCACGGCAGCGGCCGAGCCGGAAAAACCGGGGCGTAAGGCGAGGCCCCGACGAAGGTCTCGGATGCCACGGCCCAGCCCTCGCGCAAAGCGACCGGACGCGGCGGAACGGCGCCGGCGGTCGCAAGCGGAGCGGCGAGGACGCGGCCTTCGGCGCCGCGGAGCGGAATCCGTCCCGGTGCGGCAGGCGCCACGCCGGCGAGCAGCGCGGCGATGGTCTCTGCGAGCCCGGTCAGCGGCGGAGCATGCGGAACGGCAACCCCCCTCTTATTCGGACCCGCCGACCGCCCGGCCCGGCACTCTTCGGCGGCGGCGCCGACCTTGTCCAGCCCGCCAGCATCGGGCAAGCACGCGCAATGCCCGAGATCCGATTGAACCTCCGCGGCCTCAAATGCCCCCTGCCGGCGCTCAAGACCCGCAAGGCGCTCAAGAGCCTCGCGCCCGGCGACCTCCTCGTCGTCGAGTGCACCGACCCCCTCGCCGCGATCGACATCCCGGCGCTCCTGCAGGAAACCCGGGATATTCTCGAAGGCCAGGGGGCGGTCGAGGGCGGGCTCGCCTTCCGCATCCGCAAGGCCGCGCCGACGGCGCACTCATGAAAAAGCCCGGCGCACGGCCGGGCTTTCGACGCAGCACTTTGGAGGAAAGCTGCTATTTCTTGCCGAACAGAGCATCCTTGAGCCCGCCGATGGCGTTCTGGACTTTGCCTTCGGCCTTGTCGGCCTTGCCTTCGGCCTGGAGCTTCGAGTCGCCGAGCACCTTGCCGGCGCCCTCCTTCAGGTTGCCCTTCATCTGCTTCGCCGATCCTTCGACGCGATCTTCGTCGGCCATGTGTCGTCTCCTATCGGGGAGCGGCCCCGGTCGGGAAGGAAACGTGTCTGGCGGAGGCCGGTTCCGGGCGACAATGCCGCGGCTCAGCGCTTGCCGGAGCGGATCTGCTCGGTGATCCGGATCGCGACCTCGAGCGCCGACTTGCCGAGTTCGCCGCCGACCTTCGGCTCTCGGGCGCGCGCGACGCTGTCGACGAAATGGGCGAGCTCGATCGCGAGCGGCTCGCCCTTCTCGATCGGGATCGGGTGGACCGGGATCGCGCTCGCGTCGCCGGGCTTGGCGAGCCCGATCTTGAGCTTCAGCCCATAGGCGATGATGTCGGATTTCTTGATCAGATGCCCCTTCTGATTCATGAAATCGAGCGACAGATACGCGTTCTCCTGGAAGATCCGGATCTCGCGGTTCGCCTTCACGCTGATCCGGCTGGCGTTGAGGTTCGCGACGCAGCCGCTCTCGAATTCGAGCCGCGCATTGGCGATGTCCTCAGTCTTCGACAAGACGTTGATGCCGAGGCTGTCGATGCGCCGCAGCGGCGATTTGACGAGCGCCATGACGATGCCGATGTCGTGGATCATGAGGTCGAGCACGACGCCGACATCGGTGCCGCGCATGGAATAGGGCGCGAGCCGCTCGGTAGTGATGTATTTCGGGTCGTTCGCCTGCTTCTCGAGATAGCTCATCACCGGGTTGAAATGCTCGATGTGGCCGACTTGCACGAGGCGATCGTTGGCGTTCGCGGCGGCGAGCACACGCTCGGCCTCCTCGATGCTCGTGCACAGCGGCTTCTCGATCAGGAGATGGCAGCCGTTCGCGAGCAGCGGCAGCGCCGTCGACTCATGCGCTTTCGTCGGCACCACGACCGAGACCGCGTCGCAGGCGCGGCCGAGCTCCTCGAGGCTCGCAAAGGCGCGGCAATTGTGTTTGCCGGCGATCTCGGCGGCGCGGCGCTGATCGAGATCGTAGATGCCGACGAGCTGCGACTGCGGCAGCGCCTCGTAGATACGGGCGTGGTGCTGGCCGAGCGACCCCACCCCGACAACGCCGCATCTCACGCCTTGAGCCTTCATCCTGGGCAGTTCTTAACCGCGAACGCCTACTGCGCAACCTGTCCCGCCGTTTTGGAGCGGAATCGCAGCTTGCGACAGCCGTCGTCGCTTGCCTGCGGCTTTGCCTTCGCGGCGTTTGACGGCTAACAGGTCGCGTCATGGATGCCCTCACGCGGAGCTGCAGGACGAGCCCTGCGCCGGCGGAACCGCGCCGCGCGGCCGCCGGCGGCGTTCGCGTCGCCGTCGTCGGCTGCGGGCCGTGGGGGCAGAACCACGTCCGCAACTACGCCGAAATCGGTGCGCTGTCGGCCCTTGTCGATCCGCACGAGGAGAGGGTCGCGGCTCTCGCGGCCGAGTTCGGCGGACGCCCTGCGACGCTCGAGGCCGTCCTCGCCGACCCGGCGATCGAGGCCATCGCCTGCGCAACGCCGCCGTCGCAGCACTACGCGCTCGGCAAGGAGGCCTTGGCGGCCGGCAAACACGTCTTCCTCGAGAAGCCGCTGGCGCTGAAGGTCGAGGAGGCGGAGGAGCTTTGCACCCTCGCCGAGCGGCTCGACCGGCGCCTCATGGTCGGGCACATCCTGCAGTACCACCCGGCGTTCCTGAAGCTGCGCGACCTCGTACGCGAGGGTCGGCTTGGACGGCTGCAATATATCTATTCGAGCCGCCTCAACCTCGGAAAGATCCGGCGGGAGGAGGACATCCTGTGGTCCCTCGCCCCACACGACGTATCGATGATCCTTTCGCTCGTCGGCACTGAGCCGGTGAAGGTCGAGGCCGTCGGCGGCTATTTCCTGCACCGGACGATCGCCGACGTGACGACGACGCACCTGACTTTCCCGGGCGGCGAGCAGGCGCACATCTTCGTATCGTGGCTCCACCCGTATAAGGAGCAGCGCCTCGTCGTCGTCGGCTCCGACGGGATGGCGGTGTTCGACGACGGCGAGCCATGGGAGCGAAAGCTCCTGCTCTATCCGCATAAGGTCGAGTGGAAGGACAATATGCCCGTGCCCTCGAAGGCGCAGCCGGTGCCGATCGGGCTCGAGCCGGCGGAGCCGCTCCGGCAGCAATGCCTGCACTTCCTCGATTGCGTGCGCACCGGCGCGCGGCCGCGCACCGATGGCCGCGAGGGGCTGCGCGTGCTCCGGGTGCTGGCGCGCGCGAGCGAAGAGTTGATGCAGGAGCGCGGCGAGACGCCGGCGCCCGCCATCGCGGCCCTGCCCTCGGGCCGCGTACCGAAGCCCTATCCGGGGGTACAGATCCACGAGACGGTCTATGTCGATCGGCCGGTCGAGATCGGCGAAGGCACGAAGATCTGGCACTTCAGCCACATCCTTGGCGGCGTAAAGATCGGGCGCAACGTGACCATCGGGCAGAACGTCATGATCGGCCCCGACGTCATTGTCGGCGACGCCTGCAAGATCCAGAACAACGTCAGCCTCTACAAGGGCGTCACGCTGGAGGAGGGTGTGTTCTGCGGGCCGTCGTGCGTGTTCACCAACGTCAACACTCCGCGTGCCGAGATCGAGCGCAAGCACGCGTTCCGCGCGACCCTCGTCCGCCGCGGCGCGACGATCGGCGCGAACGCGACCGTGGTCTGCGGCCATACCATCGGCGCCTACTCCTTCATCGCCG
>DAINQO010000197.1:0-5867 GCA_036742625.1 Microvirga sp. | reverse complement strand
GCCTCGATCGAGCCGTCGGCATAAAGCGTGTAAGGCATGCCATCGATCACGCCAGACTTGAGGATCGTGGGGCCCCGCTCGGCGATGGGCTTGCGCAGAATTTCCGGCATCCGTCTTTCGCTGGCCGGCCGTATTTCGCGCGGGCGTGCCGGAATTGGCGGCAGCGGCATATCGCCCGCGGGTTCGCGCTTTTCCGGCGTGGGCTCGGGCTTGGTCTCGAGCTTGTCCTCGGCGTTGACGTCGGGCCGGACCTCGGACTTGACCTCCGGCCTGACCTCGGACCTGGCTTCGCTCGGCGCAGGCGCTGCGCCGCGATCCGGCCATACCAGATCGAACCTCTCCTTCGCCGGTTCGGCCTGCGGAGTGGCGCGAGGCATCGGCTGTTCGGCACGCGGAGGCAACCGGGGCTCCTGAGAACCAGCATCGCGGTTCGGCGACCAGATCTTTGGCTCCATCGCCGCTTCGACCGCCGACGGCATCATCGGCCGTTGCGGCGAGCGCGGCGACAGCGGCGCTTCGTCGGTCAGTTCAACCATTGGCGGTTCGGACATGGCCGGTGGCACCGGCGAAGATGCCACGGGTGTCGTCACAGGCTTCGATTTCGCGCGCAACCAATCGAGCGGACCAGGTGCCGGCTCGCTGGCGGTGGCGGGGAATCGCGGCTCGGATGCGTAGGGTGGCTCGGGACCCCGCGGCGGCTCGGGCGCGCGCGGCGGCTCCGGTGCACGCGACAGTTCGGCAGCCATCGTCTCGAGTAACGGCGATTGAAGCGGGGCCTGTTCCGGTGCGAGCCGCGGTGCCGAATGTGTGGCGGCTTCCCTCATGTCGGCCGCTCGGACCGGCGCTTTGCCTCTGAGCCCCTCTCCGATCCGTCGCAATTGAGCAAGCACAGCTGCGAGCCCGATCAGGATCAAACCACCGACGGAAGCGACCGTGCCGGAGATAATGAGCGTATTACCAAGGCTAAACGCATTGATCGGAATACCAAATCCGATCGTCAACAACCCGGCGGCGGTCACCAGCAGGCCAACTGCCATCAAAACCAGAGTCATTGGGTCTACGTCCCCTTACAAAACGCGGATTGCGGCCACATTCGTTAACCAATTGTGGCGGCCTTCCGAATCATCCGCAAGCTCCCGTGTGTATAGCGTCAGTAAATCTACGATTGATTAACGCTGTTTGGAGGCCCTCGATCCGGCCCATTGACTTCTTAGTGTCCACGTCGGGTTAGCCGGGGCCGCTCGAACCCAGCCAAATCGCCGGTGCGGGCGTTGCCCTAGCCCACGGCGCGGCCTAATTATGGGAACTTCCGCTGCCGGGTGCCCGTTGGCACCAAGGTTCCATTGCGTCCCAGCCGTTTCGTATCCTGAGGAGAAGTCCGATGCCGTTTGAGCTGCCCAATCTGCCGTACTCCCACGACGCGCTTGCCCCCTACATGTCGAAGGAAACCCTGGAATACCATCACGACAAGCACCACCAGGCCTATGTCACCAACGGCAACAACCTGCTCAAGGGCACCGAATGGGAGAACAAGCCGCTGGAGGAGGTGGTGAAGGGTTCGTTCGGCAAGAACGCCGGTCTCTTCAACAATGCCGGCCAGCACTACAACCACCTGCACTTCTGGAAGTGGATGAAGCCGCAGGGCGGCGGCGACAAGATCCCGGGCGCGCTCAAGGCCAAGATCGATAGCGATCTCGGCGGCGTCGCCAAGGCCAAGGAAGATTTCATTCAGGCCGGCGTCACCCAGTTCGGCTCCGGCTGGGCCTGGCTCGCGGTGAAGGACGGCAAGCTGGTCGTCGCAAAGACCGCGAACGGCGAGAGCCCGCTGGTGCATGGCGCCAAGCCGATCCTCGGCTGCGACGTCTGGGAGCACTCCTATTACATCGACTACCGCAACCGCCGCCCGGACTACCTCAAGGCGTTCCTCGAAAACCTCGTGAACTGGGAGCACGTCGAGAAAATGTATTCCGAGGCGACGCGCTGATCCCGTTCCCCTCTCCTCGTCATCCCGGAAGCGGCGTAGCCGCTATCCGGGATTATGCTCCGGCCAGGATGACGCTCAGACCGTAGGACGGGGCACGAGCTCGATGCCGCGCTGCGCCAGCAGCTCTCCGAACCTATCCGAGCCGAGATAGGCGAGCTCTTCGGCCCGGCTCCGCGGCACCGGATCGAAAGGCTCGAGCTCACGGTCCGGATGCGCCGGATGGCACATGACCACCGGCCGCCGGCCGAGCCGCGCAAAGGAAGCCTCGAACACGGCCGCGACATCCGTCGGCTGCTCGAAGGAACGGTAGCCCGAAAACCCCTCGTTGGTGTCGAACCCGGCGCGGTTGGCGTGCTTGCGGAAGCCGAGCCCGAGAGCTTCGACGACGAGCGCCTTTCGGGCGGCGATGCGGCGGCCGAGGATCGCACCGAGATCGTCCGTTGGATCGCGCAGCCATAAGGCGTGAAGGCGTCGACGCTCGAGCACTTCGAGAAGCACGCGGCGAAGGCCGGGCAGCACATGCACGTGCTGGTGGCCGTCGACAAAATCGGGGCCGCGGCCGAACGCCGCCTCGAAGGCATCGAGCTGCCGCTCGACCTCGGCCGATATCTCCCGCCGCGGCAGGCGCGCCGTCAAAGCGCGCGCGACAACCTCGCCGTTCGGCGGCAACACGCCTTTCGGCGCAAAGCCAGGCATCGCTCCGAGCGGCGCTCCCGCCGTCAGGTTCAGGTGCAGCCCGATGCCGACCCTGCCATCGAACGCCTTGAGCCCAGGCGCGGCGCGCGCGAAGGCCGCGCAATTCGTCATCGCGCTCGTCGCCGAGATGCGGCCGCTCTCGGCAAGCTCGAGGATGGCGCGGCTCACCCCCTCCGACAGCCCGAAATCGTCGGCGCAGAGAACGACGCGGGCCTTGCGGGACAATCCGGTCCGCTCCGTCATGCGGCGTGCCGGCGAGGCACGCTCTCTTGAGGAAAGAGCCAAACTCGGCTCTCTATGCCGCTCCGGCTAAGGATATCAAGGCGTGCGCCTGCCCACACCCGAACTCAGCGTCGTCGTCCCGGTCTTCAACGAAAGCGCCAACATCGAGCCCCTGTGCGATCGGCTGGTGCCGATCCTCGAGCGGGTCGCCGCGTCCTGGGAGGTCGTGTTCGTCGATGACGGCAGCGAGGACGACACCCTTTCGATGATTCGCGCCCGCAACGCCGCGGAGCCGCGGATCGGGGCGGTGTCGTTCAGCCGCAATTTCGGCAAGGAGGTGGCGATCGCGGCCGGCCTCGACCACGCGCGCGGGCGCGCCGTCGTGATCATGGACGCCGACCTCCAGCACCCGCCCGAGGTGATCGAGCGCTTCGTCGCGCGCTGGCGCGAGGGCTACGTCATGGTCTACGGCCAGCGCACGAGCCGCGCCGACGAGAGCGCGGTCAAGCGCGGCTTCGCCCGCCTGTTCTACCGCCTGTTCGACAGCTTCACCCACATGCATCTGCCGGAGGGCGCCGGCGACTTCCGGCTCATCGACGCCCGCGGCGTCGAGGTGCTGCGCGGGCTGTCCGAGCGGTCCCGGTTCTCGAAGGGGCTCTATGCCTGGATCGGCTTCAAGACGATCGGCATCCCGTTCGTCGTCGAGGAGCGGCGGCACGGAGCGACGAAATGGAGCTTCCGCACGCTGTTCCGCTTCGCCTTCGACAGCATCACGGCGTTCTCCACGGTCCCGTTGCGGGTCTGGACCTATCTCGGCGGCCTCATCTCGGTGCTGGCGATCGCGGCCGCCGCCTATTTCGCGGTCCGGACCCTCCTGTTCGGCGTCGACGTCGCCGGCTATCCCTCGCTCATCGTCTCGATCACCTTCCTCGGCGGCGTGCAACTCATGTCCCTCGGCATCATCGGCGAGTATATCGGCCGGATTTTCGCCGAGGTGAAGCGCCGCCCGCTTTATGTCGTCGCCGAGCGGGTCGGCGATGCTGCTGAGCCTTCACAGCCCGAGATCATCCGCGACGAGCGTCGCGCCGCGGCGCGACCGTGACCGGATGCTGAAGCAGATCCTGTCCGTCGGCGGCTGGACGCTCGTCTCCAGGATCACAGGATTCGTCCGCGACGTCGTCATCGCCGCCGTGATGGGGATCGGCCCGGTCGCCGACGCCTTCGTCGTGGCGCTGCGCCTGCCGAACCACTTCCGCGCCATCTTCGGCGAGGGCGCCTTCAACTCCGCCTTCGTGCCGGCCTACGCGGCGGCCCGCGAGACGAACGGGGCGGCGGCGGCGAAGCTCTTCGCCGACCGGATCTTCACCCTCATGCTGATCGTGCAGCTGGCGCTGCTCGCGGCGGCGCTCGCCGGCATGCCGTTTGTCGTGCGCGCCCTCGCCCCCGGCTTCTCGGAGGACCCGCAGAAGTTCGCCCTCGCGGTGACGCTCACCCGCATCACCTTCCCGTATCTCCTCTTCGTCACGCTGGTGACGCTGCTCTCGGGCCTGCTCAATGCCCATGAGCGCTTCGCCGCAGCGGCCGCGGCGCCGATCCTGCTCAACGTCTCGCTCATCGCGGCGCTCTCGGTCGCCTTCCTGTTCCCGACCGCCGGGCACGCCGCGGCCTGGGGCGTCGCGGCGGCGGGGGTCCTCGAGTTCCTCCTCGTCTGGGCCGACGCGCGCCGCAATGGGCTGGGGCCGGTCCTCGCTCGGCCGCGCCTGGACGAGGCGATGCGGCGTTTCTTCAAGACGCTCGGGCCCGCGGTCGTCGGCTCGGCCGGCGTCCAGCTGGCGATGTTCGCCGACACCATCATCGCCTCGCTGTTGCCGACCGGCGCCGTATCGTCGCTCTACTACGCCGACCGGCTCTACCAGCTCCCCGTCGGCGTGATCGGTATCGCCGCCGGCACCGTGCTCCTGCCGCAGATGAGCCGGCGCCTCGCCGCCGGCGACGTTGCCGGCGCGCACGGGGCGCAGAACCGGGCGCTCGGCTTCACCATCGCGCTTGCCGCGCCCTTCGCAGTCGCGTTCCTGATCCTGCCCGATCTCATCATGGCGGCGCTGTTCCGGCGCGGCGCCTTCGACGCCGCCGCGGCTGGGCGCGCCGGTGCCGTGCTTGCCGCCTACGCGGTCGGGCTGCCGGCCGTGGTGCTGATCCGCTCCGCCGTCGCGAGTTTCTACGCCCGTGCCGACACGGTGACGCCGGTCGTCGCGGCGCTCGCCGCGGTCGCCGTGAACGTCGCCCTCAAGCTCGTGCTGATGCAGCCTTACGGCGTCGTCGGACTGGCGCTCGCGACCGCGCTCGGCGCCTGGGTCAATTTCGGCCTGCTCTTCGCCCTCGCCTACCGCCGCGACTGGACGGCGCCGAGCGCCGCGCTTGCGAAGACGCTCGCGGCCGTCGTCGCGGCCAGCGTCGTGCTCGCGCTGTACGCGTTCGTGGCGCAGGCGCCGATCGCCCGTGCGGCGGCGGCGCTCGCGGCCTGGCGCGACGAGGCCGCGCTCGCAGCCCTCGCGGTCGGCGGCGCGCTCCTTTACGGCGGCGCCCTTCTCCTCGGGCTCAAGCTCCTCGGCGTCCGCCTAGCGAGGGCCTAGCCGACAGGCCGACAGCAATTCGGAAGGGCCGCCACAGCTCTCCTCATGCTGAGGTGCGAAGGCGAAGCCTGAGCCTCGAAGCACGCACCAGCGGCAGGCGCTGCATCGACGGGGCAGCGTCCTTCGAGGCTCGCTGCGCTCGCACCTCAGGATGAGGGTTATGGGAGGACGGCTCGACCTCGTAGGCGGCACAGCAATTCGAAGCACCGCCACAGCTCTCCTCATGCTGAGGTGCGAAGGCGAAGCCTGAGCCTCGAAGCACGCACCAGCGGCAGGCGCTGCATCGACGGGGCAGCGTCCTTCGAGGCTCGCTGCGCTCGCACCTCAGGATG
>DAINQO010000196.1:0-5873 GCA_036742625.1 Microvirga sp. | reverse complement strand
CATCGAGCGCGTGATGGGCGGCGACAAGGACGCCGAGGACCTGGCGCTGCAAGCCCTTGAAAGCCTCGACGTGGTCGAGCGCGCAAGCGCCTGACGCGCCCTCGCGCCGCTCGCCGGCTAGGGCTGGTCGGACACCGCGACGCGGTGCTTGTAGACCATCTCCCAGCCGCGCCAGCCGGTGTAGAGCAGGATCAGCACCACGAGGAGCGACAGCACCACACCTCCCGACGGAATGCCGGGCTCGGTCGCGGCGTAGCGGCGATACCAGTTGATCAGCGCCAGCACGACGGCGATGACGTTGCCGATCATGTGGTGCCAGGCGGCCGAGAGATCGCGGATGCGCTCGTCGCCGAGGAAGTCGATCAGTCCGGCGGCAGCGGCGAGCGCCGCCATGACGAGCGCCGCGCCGAGCAGCCAGAGCGAGGCGGTCGCCCAGCCCGGGTTGCCGGTTCGAAGGAAGACCAGGTCCGAAACCAAGGTCGCGACCAGGAACGCGACCGGGAACGGGATCAGCATGGGATGGATCGGGTGACCGGCGACCTGCGCCGTGCTCTCCGGATTCCGCGACGCCATGACGGCCTCGTACGGTAAACCGGCGGTCAACGCCTCCACGGCCACGCTCGTTCCACCGCGGCTCCATCGGTCCAATGGGTTGCGCAAGGGCCGGGCGGATGGCCGGCGCTGCGGGTGCCGGAGGCGGCACGACGGTGCCGCCCCCCGTTTCCCGCGTCTCTGGCTGCGCTCAGTCGCTGCCTTTCTCGTATTTGAACGACACCTTCAGCTTGGTGCGGAACAGCTCGACCTTGCCGTCCTTGAGCTGCACGTCCTGCGCCGTGACCTCGGCGATGCGCAGGTCGCGGAGCGACTCCGCCGCGCGCTCGACGGCGGTCCGCGCCGCCTTCTCCCACGACTCGCTGCTCGTGCCGATGAGCTCGATGACTTTGTAGACGCTGTCGGCGGCCATGCGCTCCTCCCGGGTTTCGACATCCTCGATGGTAGGACGGCGGCGGCGATCTGGCGAGCCGGAGCCTGCATAGGAAAAAGCGCTTGACAGCTCCTGACTGTTATCCTAGGTATGTGTCGTCCCGTCCGCGAAGGGGCGCTTCCGGAGGCGTTCGAAAGCGGGGCGGCATCGGCGCGAGGAGCGGACCCGCAAGGGTCAGCGATCGCGGCGGTGGCTTCGGTCGGCGATGAGCCGGTCGCGGTTGACGCGGCGAGCCCGCCCTCGCAAGGCGGTGTCTCGGGGTTCTCCGCCTCCCGGTCTCCGGCGCGAAACATGGGCGCGCCGCCCGGCATCCTGGCGGCGGCCTCGCCCGTCCCGGTGAAAAACCCGGGTCCGTGCGGACGCACTTAAGGCGCCGAAGCCCCGGTTATCCCGAGGGCCGGCTGGCGCCGAAGCGCGAGGCCAGGGACCAAAGGCGCCGCGCGGGAGGCCTGGTCCGGCTCACGTTCGTTGAGCGGGACCCATCCTTCCCATCCCATCCTCGTGCGCACGCCCGCCGGGCGCGAGCACGGGCCACGGCCTCCCGCACCCCTTCGGGGTCCGCGGACGCTTTGCCGATCATCCCCTCGGGCCGATCAGGCCGCGAGGATAAAACTGCTGGCTACACCCCGAGATAGGCGTCGCGCATCGTCTCGTCGCGCGACAGCGCCGCGATCGTGCCCTCGAAGCGGATCTGGCCGCGCTCGATCACATAGGCGCGGTCGCTGACCGCCGCCGCGAAAGCGAGGTTCTGCTCGCAGAGCAGCACCGCGACGCCCTCGGCCTTCATGGCGAGGACGGCGCGCGCCATCAGCTCGACGATCACCGGGGCGAGGCCCTCGGACGGCTCGTCGAGGAGCACGGCGCGCGGGTTGCCCATCAGCGTGCGGGCGATGGTCAGCATCTGCTGCTCGCCGCCCGACATCTCGCTCGCCCGCCGGCCGCGCATCTCGGCGAGATTGGGGAAGATCGAGAACAGGCGCTCGGGCGTCCACGGCTCGGCGCCGTCCGGCGCTAAGCGGCGGCCGACCTCGAGGTTCTCGAACACCGTGAGGTCGGTGAAGATGCGCCGGTCTTCCGGCACATAGCCGAGGCCGGCGCGCGCGACGCGGTAGCTCGCAAGGCCGTTGATCGAGCGGCCGGCGAAGACGAGGCGCTCGGCGCGGGCGTCGACGAGGCCCATGATCGCCTTCAGGGTCGTGGTCTTGCCGGCGCCGTTGCGGCCCATCAGCGAGGCGACCTCGCCGGCCTTGAGCGCGAGCGCGACGTCGAACAGAATCTGCGCCCGGCCGTAGAAGGCGGACAGGCCCTCGACCTCGAGCAGCGCGCTCACGCCGGGGCCCGGCCGGCGAGCGCGGCGGCGGCGCCGCTGTCGCCGAGATAGACCTCGCGCACGCGCGCGTTCGCCCGCACGGCCTCCGGCGATCCGGCGGCGATGATCTCGCCGCGCACCAGCACGAGGATGCGGTCGGCATGGGCGAAGACCGCGCCCATGTCGTGCTCGGTGAACAGCACGCCGATGCGGCGCTCGCGGGCGATCGTCGCGGTGAGCTCCATCAGCGCGGCGCGCTCGCGCGGGGCCATGCCGGCGGTCGGCTCGTCCATGAGCAAAAGCTTCGGCCGGCTCGCGAGCGCGATCGCGAGCTCGACGCGCTTGACGTCGCCATAGGCAAGGGTCGAGCCCGGCCGGTCGGCGAAGGCGTCCATGCCGAGCGGCGCGAGGAGCTCTATCGCCTCGTCGCGGTGGCGGCGGCGGGCGTTCGGCGCGACGGCGCGGGTCTCGCCGGCATGGCTGATCAGCGCCATCTGGACGTTCTCGGCGACCGTCATCGACGGGAAGGTCTGGGCGACCTGGAAGGTGCGCCCGACCCCGCGGCGGAATTTTTCGCGCGGCGTCAGGCGCGTCACGTCCGCGCCGTCGAGGACGACGGCGCCGGCGTCGGGCCGGAGCTGCCCGCCGACCATATTGAAGGTCGTGGTCTTGCCGGCGCCGTTCGGGCCGATGAGGGCAAGAAGCTCGCCGGGCTGGACGTCGAAGCTCACGTCGCGCGCCGCGACGACGCCGCCGAAGCTCTTGCACAGGCCCTGCACCGACAGGACGGTCATGCACTACCCCTGCCTGGTGGACCCTCCGCCTCATCCTGAGGTGCGAGCCCCCGGGTCCGGCCTTCGGCCGGCCCGAGGACAGGCTCCGCGAGCCTCGAAGGATCGCCCCGCGCTCCGTGCGTGCTTCGAGGCTCGCCTTCGGCTCGCACCTCAGCATGAGGAGAGGGGGAAGGACCACGCTTCGAGAAGTGCTCCCGGAGCACCTCGAAGGCGCCGACGAGGCCGCTCGGGAACAGCAGCACCATGGCGATGATCGACAGGCCGAGCGTCATCCGCCACAGCTCGGTGAGCGGCATGATCTGGTCTTTCAGCGTATGCAGCACGGCGGCGCCGACGAGCGGGCCCATGACGGTCTGCAAGCCGCCGAGAAGCAGCATGGTCAGCGCGTCGATCGACACCGGGATGCCGAGCGCCGAGGGGTCGATCGAGCCCTTGAGGAAGACGTAGAGCCCGCCGGCAAGCCCGGCGACGGCGCCGGCGAGGATGAAGGCGAGCCAGCGGTGGCGGCGCACGTCGATGCCGATCGCGTCGGCGCGCAGCTCCGAATCGCGCGCGGCGCGCAGCGTGTAGCCGAACGGCGCGTAGATGACGTGCCGCAGCGCCGCGACCGCCGCCGCCGCGAACGCAAGCGTCAGATAGTAGTAGACGAGGCGGCTCGCGGCCCAGCGCGACGGCCAGATTCCGACGAGCCCATTGTCGCCGCCCGTGACCTCGACCCACTGGAACGCGACCGCGTAGAGGATCTGCGCCGCGGCGAGCGTCAGCATGGCGAGGTAGATCCCCGACAGCCGCACGATGAAGAAGCCGAACAGCGCCGCCCCGACGGCGGCGGCGATCGGCGCCAGCGGCAGCGCGAGCTCCATCGGCGCGCCGAGATGGCGCAGCGCCAGCGCAGCGCCGTAGGCGCCAAGCCCGAAATACGCGGCATGGCCGAAGCTCACGAGGCCGCCGGTGCCGATCAGGAAATGCAGCGAGAAGGCGAACAGGCCGAAGATCATGACCTCGGTTGCGACCTTCAGGGCATAGGCGTCGCCGAACAGCGGCAGCAGCATCAGGACGGCAAGCGTCGCGAGCGCGATCGCCTTCTCGGCCGCGCCCCAGGACCGAAGCCGGCCGCCGATCGCCGCGACATGGGCGCCGGCCGGCGCCTCGGGGCGGCCGAGAAGGCCGTACGGGCGCAGCACGAGCACGACGCCCATGAGCAGGAACACGAGGACGAGCGTGATCTTCGGGAAGATCAGGATGCCGAAGGCGTTGAGCTGGCCGATGATGAGGGCGGCGAGGAAGGCGCCCGGGATCGAGCCCATGCCGCCGATGACGGTGACGACGAAGGTCTCGGCGATGATGTCGAGGTCCATATGCGCGACCGCCGGCGCCTTCGGGATCTGCAGCGCGCCGCCGAGCCCGGCGAGGAAGGCGCCGAGGAACAGCGTGCCGGTGAACAGCAGCGCCTGGTTGACGCCGAGCGCGCCGACCATCTCGCGGTCCTGGGTCGCGGCGCGCACGAGGACGCCGAAGCGGGTCTTGTTCATGAGCAGCCAGAGCAGCCCGAGCACGACCGGACCGGCGGCGATCAGCACGAGCTCGTAGGACGGGAAGCGCCGGCCGAGGATCTCGACCGGCGCGCGAAGCCCAGGCGCACGCGGCCCGAGGATGTCCTGCGGCCCGAAGACGCGGATGACGAGGTCCTGCACCACGAGCACGACGCCGAAGGTGGCGAGCAGCTGGAACAGCTCCGGGGCGCGGTAGATCCGGCGCAGCAGCAGAACCTCCATGGCGACGCCCAGCAGGCCGACGGCGAGCGCCGAGACGAGGATGCCGGCCCAGAAGCTCAACGGACCATAAGAGAGGTCGAGCAGGCGCGGCACGAGCCAGACGGCGAAATAGGCGCCGAGCATGTACAGCGAGCCGTGGGCGAAGTTCACGATCCGCGTCACGCCGAAGACGATCGTCAGCCCGCTTGCGATGATGAACAGCGACGAGGCGCTGGCGAGCCCGGTGAGCATCTGGACGACGACGAAGGAGAGGTCCATCCGCCGTCAGCCCGGGCGGGCTGCGCGGCAGCCCGGGAAGGGGATCCACTCTCCCCGGCCGTCACGCCGTCGGATCATGGCTAACGATCGCCGGAGCGGGTCCCGACCTCGGAGGGGTCCCGGCAGCGGTATCCGACCGGGCATGCGGCGGCGTCGGCCGTCTGGTCCCATATCGACTGCGTCCGCATGCCGATGGGGCAGAAGCTCTGATCGCGCACGTAGCGCTCATACCGGTTCGGGCCGGTCCCGAGCACGATCGCCCCGTGCGAGACCACAAGGGCCTGCGCGTCGCGGCAGCTCATCTGGAGCGTATTCGGCCGCGGCTGCGCAGCCGCACCGGTCGCTAGTCCAACGGCTGCCAGAGCCGTAAACCACTTCCACATAGGAGCGGGCCTCCGGAAAAGGACAAGGTCGGCGGTCAGCAGAACGCTATCCCTTCCGCGCCGCCTTCACCTCGGCCTCGGAGAACATCACCGTCGCGCCGTCGACGTAGCGCCAGTTCTTCATCGCGCCCTGCTTGCCCTTCAGCGTCGTCTCGCCGACCCAGGCGCCGTGCGTCGACTGGTGGTCGATGCCGCGCATCGTCACCGGGCCGATGACGGTGTCGAATGGCATGTTCTCGAAGGTCGAGATGAGCTTCTCGGTGTCGGTGCCGCCCGCCTTCTCGATCAGGTCGCGGACCATGTGGACGACGACGTAGCCGAGGAGCGAGCCGAGCCGCGGCGTGTCGTTGAACTTCGCCCGGTAGGCGT
>DAINQO010000195.1:0-5882 GCA_036742625.1 Microvirga sp. | reverse complement strand
GAGTGGCGTGAACGCCCGGGAACATGATCACGCGGGTATCTCCCTGCTCGATCGCACGGTCGAGGCTCTCGAGCTCTTCCGTCGGCCGCCGCCGGCGCATCCTGCCGAACGCCTCGTTCATCACGATGCGGGTGAGCCATGTCGCCAGCCCGCTGTCGCCGCGGAACTCGCGCAGGCCGCGAAGCCGCGCACGTAGGCCTCCTGCAGCACGTCCTCGGCGCCTCGTCGCGCACGATGCCGCGCGCGACGCGGTAGAGGCGCTGGTTGTAGCGCTGCATGATGGCACGGAACGCATCGCCGTTGCCGCCCCGGACCAGGTCCACAAGCTCGGTGTCGGTGCAGTGGGAAACGTCCCGGCGCTTTGCCGTCGCCGTCTGCATGATGGGTCACCTCTCTGAGCGATGGGGAATATCACGGGTCAGGCGAGGGCGGCCAGGAACTCCTGACGCGCGGCAGGGTCGTCGCGGAAGGCGCCCAGCATCCGGCTCGTCACCATCGAGACGCCGTGCTTGCGCACCCCGCGCGTTGCCATGCAGGCGTGGGTCCCTTTGACGATGACGCCGACGCCGCGGGGAGCCAGGACCTCGTCGATCGTGTCGGCGATCTGCGCCGTCAGCCGCTCCTGGACCTGGAGGCGGTGCGCGAATGCGTCGACCACCCTGGCCAGCTTCGAGATGCCGACGACCCGGTTTCTCGGTAGGTAACCGACACTGACGGTCCCCCGGATCGCGGCCATATGGTGCTCGCAGCAGGACTCGAACGGGATGTCGCGCAGGACCACGATGTCGTCATAGCCGCCGACCTCCTTGAAAGTCCGCTGCAGGATCTCGGCCGGGTCCTGCTCGTAGCCCTCGAACCATTCCGCGTAGGCCCGCGTCACACGGGCCGGCGTATCGGCGAGCCCTTCCCGGTCCGGATCCTCCCCGGCCCAGCGGATCAGGGTGCGAACCGCCTGCTCGGCCGCCTCGCGGCTCGGGCGCTCCCGAATCTCTTGCTCGATCTGAATCTTCGCAAGCGTCCCGTGCATCTGTCTCTCCAAACCGCATCGTCCGGCATTGGATGAGCCCGGACCGGAAAGGTTCCCGAGCGCGGGAACCTCGGCGCGTGTCGCTCATCCAACGGTGCGGCGAACACTCTTGTGGGCAGAGGTGGTGATGCGGACAGCCCTTGTGACCGGTGGTGCCCGGCGGATCGGCGAGGCCATTGTGAAGCGGCTCGCAGCAGAGGGCTGGGCCGTGGCCATCCATTGCCACCGCTCGGGGCACGAAGCGAAGGCGCTGGACCGCGCCATCCAGGCGGCCGGCGGCCGAGCCGCCATCATGGAAGCGGATCTGGCTGATGCCGCCGCGGTGAGCTCGATCGTCGCTCAGGCGGGTGCGGCGCTCGGTCCGGTCACGCTCCTCGTCAACAATGCCTCCGTCTTCGAGCCGGACGACATCGGCTCACTCGACGAGGTGGGATGGGAGCGGCATTTTGGCGTGAACCTGCGGGCGCCCGTCTTCCTGGCCAGGGACTTCGCCGCCCAGCTTCCCGACGGCGTCGACGGCGCCATCATCAACGTGATCGACCAGCGCGTCTGGAAGCCGACGCCCCACTTCCTCTCCTATACGCTGTCGAAGAGCGCGCTCTTCACGGCGACGCAGACGATGGCGCAGGCGCTCGCACCTCGGATCAGGGTCAACGCCGTCGGCCCGGGCCCGACGCTTGCGAGCAGCAGGCAGCGGCGGGACGACTTCGCCCGTCAAGGCGCGTCCGTGCCCCTTGGCCACGGTCCCAACCCGGAGGAGATCGCCGAGGCCGTGCTCTTTCTGGCGACGGCCCGGAGCGTCACAGGCCAGATGATCGCGGTGGACGGCGGTCAGCATCTCGCCTGGCAGACCCCGGATGTTCTCGCGGCCGCCGAATAAGGAGCGGCGCCGCTTCCTGCCGGAAACCTCTCGGGTCAAGGCGCATCCAATGGGTTCCGCGGATCGGAATGGAGGTGCGGATGGGATCGCACGCAGAGGGCCTCGGAGGGCCGGACTTTTCCGAGGGCATTCCTCTCGCCGCTCTGAGCGACGGCGCCCTCCTTGAAGGGCATGTCGGCGACGAGCCGGTCCTCCTCGTCCGGCAGGGCGACGACGTGTTCGCGGTTGGCGCAAAGTGCACCCATTACGGCGCGCCGCTCGCCGACGGTGTCGTGGTCGGCGAGACCGTGAGGTGCCCCTGGCATCACGCCTGCTTCAGCCTGCGCTCCGGCGAGGCGCTCGCCGCGCCCGCTTTCGATCCGCTGGCCCGCTGGAGCGTCGAACGCCGCGGCGAGCTCGTCATGGTCGGGCGAAAACTCGACGCCGCAGCGGTCGGGCGAAGCCGCCCGCCGACGGGCGAGCCTCCGCGCCGGATCGTCATCATCGGAGGCGGAGCGGCAGGTTTCGCCGCGGCCGAGATGCTTCGTCGCCGCGACTTCGAGGGCGAGCTCACCATGCTCAGCGCCGACGATGCGCCTCCTTGCGACCGTCCGAATCTTTCCAAGGATTATCTCGCCGGCGCGGCGCCGGAGGAATGGATCCCCCTGAAGGGTCCGGAATTCTACGCCGGGAAGCGCATCGACCTGCAACTCGGCACAGGCGCCTCCCGCATCGATATCGCGAGCCGCCATGTGCTCGCCGAGGACAGGCGTGCCTTTCCCTTCGACCGCCTCCTCATCGCCACGGGGGCGGAGCCGAAGCGCCTGTCCATCCCGGGCGCCGATGAGCCGCATGTCTTCACGCTGCGCTCGCTCGCCGATAGCCGCGCCATCATCAGGCGCGCAAAGGGCGCCAGGACGGCGGTCGTGCTCGGCGCAAGCTTCATCGGTCTTGAAGTCGCCGGTGCTCTGCGGTCGCGCGGCATCGAGGTGCATGTGGTCGCGCCCGACGAGCGCCCGATGGAGAAGACGCTGGGGCCGGAGCTCGGCGCGTTCATCCAAGCGCTCCACGAGCAGCACGGTGTGCAGTTCCACCTGAGGGAAACGGCCGCTCGCATCTCGGGCGGCAAGGTGATCCTGAAAGGCGGCGCCACGCTCGAGGCCGATCTCGTGGTGGCCGGGATCGGCGTTCGGCCGCGCACGGATCTCGCGGAACGCTCGGGCCTTGCCGTCGACGGCGGGGTCGTGGTCGACGAGCGCCTGGAGACGAGCGCGGCCGGGATCTTCGCCGCCGGCGACATCGCCCGCTGGCCGGACGTCCGCACCGGCGAGCGCCTGCGGGTCGAGCATTGGGTCGTGGCCCAGCGGCAGGGCCAGACCGCGGCCGTCAACATGCTTGGAGGACGTGAGCCGTTCTCGGCCGTCCCCTTCTTCTGGAGCCGGCACTACGACGTGTCGATCCACTATGTCGGGCACGCTGCGAGCTGGGATGCCATTCTGGTGGAGGGGAGCATCGCCGCCCGGGATTGTCTCGTGCGGTATGTGCGGGGCGGCGAGACCGTGGCGGTCGCCTCGATCGGTCGGGATGCCGAAACGCTGCGGTGCGAGGCGCTGATGGAGCGGACCGGCGAGCGGCCGCGGGAGCGGGCCCTGTCCCCGGCACTCGCATGACGCGGAGGATGCGAATGATCCGCTCGCACTCGCGCCGCGGCTACTCGGCCGCCCAGAAATGGCTTCACTGGGGCATGGCGCTCCTCGTCGCCATCTTGGCGGCAGTGGGCCTCACGATGACGCGCTTGGGCGAGGGCACGGTCACCGGCGCGCTGTACGAGCTGCACAAATCCATCGGCTTGATCGTGCTCGCGCTCGTCACCGCCCGGATGGCTGTCCGCCTCGCGCGAGGCGTGCCGCCGCCGGAGCCGGGCGTCCCGGCCTGGCAGCAGCGCGCGGCCCGCGCCTCGCACTACGGTCTGTACGGCCTCCTCGTGCTGGTGCCGCTCGCCGGCTGGACCGCGACCTCGTCCTGCTGCGGGCCGGTCAACCTGTTCTGGTCCGTGCCCATGACCCTGCCGGTCTCTGGCGAGGAGTGGTTCGCGAAGGCGGTGTTCTGGATCCACTACCTCCTTGCCTTCACGCTTCTCGGACTGGTGGCGCTCCACGTCGCGGGCGCGCTGCAGCACCATCTCGTTCGGCGCGACGATACCTTGAGCCGGATGCTGCCTGAGAGCCGGCCGGCGGTGCGTCACGCAACCGGCGTCGCGCGCGATGCCGGCGCGCCGGCGGCATCTTCCGCAGAGGGATAGACGAGACCCCGTCCAGGTGCCGGCCGGGCAGCCGGGGTCATCCTCGCCTCCTCGGTCTTTCCGGGTCCGAGGATATGGAAGACCGTCTCGCCCGCAGCCAAGAGATAGTCGGCGATGATGCGGCGGTGGCAGCGCCACCAGACCGCCTCGGCGCACATGATCGCCGTGCGGCGCTCAGCCCCCAGCTCGCGCAGCCGTGCGAGGCCGCCCTCGAAGCTTTCGGAGAGCGCGTAATCGGCATAGTTCCGGAAGCTCCCGTTCTCCCAGAAGCCGTTCGGCGAGGGCTCCGCAAGCCGCTGCCTGCCGCGCAAGCCACCGAGCTCGGCGATGTGCTCGTAGGCGATCTGGTACGCCGTCAGGCTCTCCGGCAGGACATCGCGGTTGAACTGAGGGTTTGTCCGGGACCGCGGCACCCTACGGACATCGACGACGAGCCGGACCTCCGCGGATCGCAACAGCTCCACGAACTCCGGAACCGAGCGGGTCGAATGCCCGATCGTGAAGAACGGGTGCGGCATCTCACCCGCTCGCAGTACGCTCAGCGGCGGCAGCCAGCTGCCGACGAAGCGCCTTCATCTCCTCGAACCGCTGCGTCACGTCGCGCATGAGCGCCGCCATGCCGACCATGCGGCCTGTCTCGTCCTTGAGCGGCACGATCGTGAACTCGACCGAGATCCGCTCGCCGTCCTTGCGGACGGCCGGCACCGAGAGAAGATCCCCGTCGCCGTACCGGCTCCGGCCGGTCTCGACGACCCGCCTCCAGCCTTCCCAGTGAGCCGCACGCAGGCGCTCGGGGATGATCAGGTCGAGCGACTGCCCGACTGCCTCGCCGGCGCGGTGTCCGAAAATCCGCTCTGCGCCGGGGTTCCAGAGGCGGATGATCCCAGATCGATCGGCCGCCACCACCGCATCGGCGGAAGCGGAGACGATGCCGTCGGCCGCGAGGCGCGCTAGATCCACCGGAATCCTCCCTCGACCGTGCGGTGGCCGACTTACCCTTGCGCAGACCCGCGTCCCAGCCGCTTTTGTGCGTCGCGAGCCAGCATGGTCGTAAGGTCTCTTGCCGACATCTCCTTCGCAAGACGGAACGCTTGACCTGCCCAGAGCGCGGTGAAGTCATCCCGGCCCGCTGCTTCGGCTTTCGTCCGCAGCGGCGCCAAGGCGGTCGCAGCGAGTGGGAAATCCGGGGCGGCGTCCGATACCGGACCGATCTCGCGCATGGCGCGATTCCTGATCCCTCTCGCGGGTCGGCCCGTGAAGACGTTGGTCAGAGCCGTTTCATTCTCGTGCGCGCTCAGCAGCGCCTCCCGGTGCACGGGCCTGATCGTCGCTTCAGGGCAAAGGAGGTAGGCCGTGCCGATCTGCACGCCCGAGGCACCCAACGCGAATGCGGCCGAGATGCCGCGGCCGTCGGCGATGCCCCCTGCCGCGATGACCGGCACCTTCACGGCATCGGCGATCTGCGGGACGAGCGCCATCGTGCCCACCTGGGTGTCGACGTCGTGGCTCAGGAACATCGCCTGATGGCCGCCGGCCTCGAACCCTTGGCGATGATCGCATCACAGCCTCGCTCCTCCAGGGCAAAAGAAGTTCAGATTGATCGGCCGCGAGGTCCTCTGCCGGATCACGCCGAGATCGTTGCGCGCCTGATCCGGCGTGAGCATGGCGCATGGCAGCGAGCCCAGCCCACCTGC
>DAINQO010000194.1:3074-5915 GCA_036742625.1 Microvirga sp. | reverse complement strand
AGCGCAGGAGCTCGTCGCGCTTGATGAGGCCGATGCCGTGCTCGGCCGAGATCGAGCCGTTCATCGCCGCGACGATGTCGTGCGTGAAGCGGTTAAATGTCTCCCAACGCGACAGGAACGCGGCCTTGTCCATGCCGACCGGCTGCGACAGGTTGTAGTGGATGTTGCCGTCGCCGACATGGCCGAACGAGCACGGGCGGATGCCCGGCATCGCCGCGATGCAGGCCGCCTCCGCAGCCTCGATGAAATCGGCGACGCGCGACACCGGCACCGAGACGTCGTGCTTGATCGAGCCGCCCTCGAGCCCCTGCACTTCCGAGAGCGTCTCGCGCAGGCGCCAGAGCGCCTGGTTCTGGGCCTCGCTCGCGCCGATGGTCGCGTCCGCGATGAGGCCCTCCTCGAGCGCCGCGCCGAGCACCGCCTCGAGCCGCCCGGCGAGGTCCGCCTCGGGGTCGGGCGAGGACAGCTCGATCAGGGCATAGGATTGGTGCTCGCCGGCAAGCGGGCGCACGGTGCCCTGCCCGTGCTTCAAGACCATGTAGAGCGCGAAGGCCGGCATCAGCTCGAAGGCGGTGAGCGTGTCGTCGTCGCTTTGCCGCAGGCGCTGGAACAGGTCGAGCGTGCGCCGCGCCGAGGCGCAGCCGATGAACGCCGTCGCCGTCGCCTTCGGGCGCGGCACGAGCTTCAGGACCGCCGCCGTGATGATGCCGAGCGTGCCCTCCGAGCCGACGAAAAGGTTCTTCAGGTCGTAGCCCGAGTTGTCCTTGCGCAGACCTTTCAGCCCGTTCCAGACCCGGCCGTCGGCGAGCACCACCTCCAGGCCGAGCACGAGGTCGCGGGTGTTGCCGTAGCGGAGCACGTTGGCGCCGCCGGCGTTCGTCGCAAGGTTGCCGCCGATCCGGCACGAGCCCTCGGAGGGGAGCCAGAGCGGGAACAGGAGGTCGTGCGCGGCGGGCGCGGCGCGCAGGTTCTGCAGGATGCAGCCGGCCTCGGCCGTCATGGTGGCGTTGACGGGATCGATCTCGCGGATGCGGTCGAGCCGCGCCGTCGACAGCACGACCCCGCCGAACGGCACGCCGGCGCCGACGAGCCCGGTATTGCCGCCCTGCGCCACGACGGCAACGCCGGCCCCGGCGCATTCGCGAACCGCGAACGCGACCTCCCCGGTATCGGCCGGCCGCACGACCGCGAGCGCCGTGCCCTGATAGAGACCGCGGCTCTCGGTGAGGTAGCCCGCCATGTCGGCGGGATCGGCGAGCACGTGCTGCGGCCCGAGGCGGGCAGCGAGCGTGTCGAGGAGCGCGGCTGAGGGGCGGGCGTGGACGGTCATTCGGAGGTGCCTTGCCGGAGAATGGCGTCGTAGTCCCGGCCTGCGTAGAACACGCGGGTCACCTCGACAGTGTCGTCAAGGATTCGATAGGCGATCGTCGCGCGCTTGCGGTAGACGAGCGTGCGAACTCCGGCCGCCACATCGTCGCGCGGCTTACCCCGACGCGGGAAGTGGTCCAAACTCATCGAGAGATCCCGAATGCCATCAACGAAGCGCATTGCGGCAGCCGGATTGTCATCCGCGATGATGTCGTAGATCTTTGCAAGGTCTTCCTCCGCCTCGGGGCGGATGGTGACCCTATATCGCATCGCGGGCCGCGTTCACGCGTTCCTCATGCCTGCGCCTCAGTCGCTCGAACGCTTCCTCTATCGGCACGCTCGGCCGCGGATCCTGGAGCGACTCCTTGATCTTCTCGCGCATGTAGGCCGCGAACTCCGGCGTCTCGGTCTCGTCTTCCTGGAGCAGGCGCAGGGCGTCCTCGACGACCGCGTCGGCGGAGGAATAGGCGCCCGTCTCGACCGCGTCGCGGATTGCGCGCACGATCTCGGCCGGCAAGGTCACGCTGATCGTCTCGGTATCCATGGCGCTCCGTCCTTCGGCCAAGAACCTTCTGCCAAGAACTAGGACAGAACGCGCCGGGTTTCCACCTCCCGCCGACAGACCCTGGCGCAGCCGCGCCCGCCGCTGTAGAGGAGCGCCCTCAGCTCCTCCAGGGAAAGCCATGGCCTCCGTCATCACCGAACCGCAGCGTCCCGCCGTCCCGGTCGCGGGCACGTCCGACACCTTCCCGGTCCGCCGCGTCTATTGCGTCGGGCGCAACTACGCGGCGCATGCGCGCGAGATGGGCGGCGATCCGACCCGCGAGCCGCCGTTCTTCTTCATGAAGCCGGCCGACACCCTCGAATTCGTGCCGGAGGGCAAGACCATCGAGCACGCCTACCCGGCGCAGACCAAGGACTATCATTTCGAGATCGAGCTCGTCGCCTTCCTGGCTAAGGGCGGCAAGGACATCCCGGTCGAGAAGGCCCTCGACTGCGTCTGGGGCTACGCCGTCGGCCTCGACATGACCCGGCGCGACCTGCAGCAGCAGGCAAAGGACCTGCGCCGCCCCTGGGAGCTCGGCAAGGGCACCGACAATTCCGGTCCGGTCGGCCCGATCCACCCGGTCGCGAAGGTCGGACACCCGTCGAAGGGCGCGATCTCGCTCACCGTCGACGGGCAGGTCAAGCAGAAGGCCGACCTCTCCGACATGATCTGGTCGGTGGCCGAGCAGATCTCCTATCTGTCGAGCTATTTCGAGCTCAAAGCCGGCGACGCGATCTTCGCCGGCACCCCCGAGGGCGTCGGCAAGGTCGAGCGCGGCCAGACGATGGTTGGCGCGATCGAGGGCCTGGGGGAGATCAGGCTGAAGGTGGTGTAGGCGCCGCTGTCATTCCGGGGCCGCGAAGCGGAGCCCGGAACCCATAAACACCGATCGCGCCGATTTCCCGCCGATCGTGGTTATGGGTCCC
>DAINQO010000194.1:0-2974 GCA_036742625.1 Microvirga sp. | reverse complement strand
CTTCCGATATACCAGGAGCGACTTGTACTCGCCGACGCGCTCGACCGGGCGCTCCTTCTCCCAGATCGCGATGACCTTCTTGGCGCTCATCGGGCCGTCCCAGGCGAAGGCGAAGCTCGAGGTGAAGAACAGGATGTGGCCGCCGGGCCGCGTCTTGTCGGTGAGGAGGTTTGCGACATCGAGGTCCGTTGCGCCGCCATAGGCGTCGGTGCGCTCGCCGCGGAACTCGCAGAGGTGGAACAGCGTGACGACGTCGAAGACCGGCAGCAGCTTCGGATTCACGAGGTAGATGTCGCCGAAGACGGCGTTGTAGTAGCGCAGCACCTCGGGCCGCGCGATCGCGAGCTCGATGTATTTCTGGTATTCCTGCGGCGCGGCGGTGATGCCGAGAACCGAGTTGCGGCGGCTCTCGCGCGCGCATTCGATGCCGACGTGGTGATGGTTGCCGGTGCCGAAATGGTAGATCGCGCTGCCGGTGATCTTCTCGCGGTCGAGCCACTCGATGAAGTGGACGTCGCAGGGGCATTCCTTCTCGCGCAGGTCCCAGGAATCGTCCCAGAACAGCAGCTTCGCGGCGTCCGTCATCGCAGTCCTCGTTCCTCGGTGAGCGTCAGGCGCTGACCCGCAGCGGCACGGCGGCGGTGTGGCCGACGAGGCGGGCGCCGCCCTCGGCGCGCACGAGCCTCAGGCAGCGGTCGTGGAAGGCCTCGGCCTCGGGCCGCTGGCCGACCGAGACGACGGTCGTTGCCGGGAGCTCGCTCTTGACGAGCCGCATCAGCACCGCCTGGCTGCCCTCGTCGAGCGCCGAGGTCGCCTCGTCGAGGATCGCGATCTGCGGCTTCTGCAGGAACAGCCGCGCGAAGGCGAGGCGCTGGCGCTCGCCGCTCGACAGGATCTGGTCCCAGCGCTCGACGCGGTCGAGCCGGTCGCTCCAGGCCGCAAGCCCGCACTCGTCGAGGATGGCGCCGATCTCGTCGTCGCCGACCTCGAGCTCGAGCGCCGGATAGAGGATCGCCTGCCGGAGCGTCCCAAGCGGCAGGTAGGGCCGCGGCGGCACGAAGGCGATGGCGGTGTCGCGCGGCACCAGGATGCGGCCCGATCCCCACGGCCACAGTCCCGCGATCGCCCGCATCAGCGTCGACTTGCCGGCGCCGGACTCGCCGAGGATCAGCACCTTCTCGCCGGGCTCGATCACCGCGCTCGCGTCGTCGATCAGCACGCGGCCGGCGCGGTCGGCGACGGTCAGGTGCTGGAGCGAAAGACGGCGCTCCGCAACCTCGAGGCGTTCGATGCCGCCGGCCTCGTCGAGGCTGCGGTCGAGCTCGTCGGCGGCGTCGACGAGCGCCATGACGCGGCGCGCCGAGGCGTACCACATGGCGATGAACTTGTAGCGGTCGACGAGCCAGGCGAAGGCGACCTGGACCTGGAAGAACGCCGCCGCGAGCTGCGTCACGGCGCCGAGCGTCAGCTCGCCCGAGAGGTATTTCGGCGTCGCGAGCAACAGCGGCACGACCGGGATCAGCGCGCCCGACGCGTTGGTGATCCAGGTCAGGCGGCCGTGCAGCCGCACCACCGCGAGCCAGCGCCCGACGAGCCTGTCGTAGGAGCGGCCGAGGATGCCGCGCTCGTCCGGCTCGCCGCGGATCAGCGCGATCGATTCCGCGTTCTCGCGCAGCCGGGTCAGCTCGAATCGGAAGCGCGCCTCGGCCTCGTTCTTGGCCGCGACGCCGGGGACGAGCGGGCGCCCGACATAGACGGTGATCGCCGACATCGTCGCGCCGTAGAGGAGCGCCGCGACGGTCATGTAGGCCGGGATCGTGATCCAGGTCCCGAACACCTGGAACGAGATCGCGCCGCCGACGGTCCACAGGATGCCGATGAAGGCGACGAAGGAGAGGAGCGCGTTCAGGAGGTCGATCGCGAAATCGACCACCGGCTCGGTCGAGAGGCGGCTCTCGTCGGCGATGCGGTATTCGGGGTTCGCCGGCTCGATCTGGGCAAGGCCGAGCCGGTAGTAGCGCTGGCGCGTCAGCCAGGTGCCGGTGAGCCGGTGCACGAGCCATTCGCGCCAGCGCACCTGCAGCGTCTCGCGCGTGACGACGATGAGCACGCCGATGCCGGCGATCACGACGACGAGCCCGGCGAAGGCCGCGACCGCAAGCCCGAGCGTCGCGCCGTCGCGGCGCTCGAGCGCGTCGAAGAAGACGCGGTTCCACTGGTTGACGCCGAGATTGACGCCGATGTTGGCGATGACCAGCGTCGCGAGCGCGATCGTCAGGAGCCAGGCCCGCCGCGCCGTCGCGCCGCGCCACCAGCCCGAGGTCAGGCGCGCGAACTGGCGCGCCACCTGCCGGTCGTAGGTCAGGTCGCGCGGATCGTCCGGTGTGACGATGACGGCCATCTCTCCCCTGGCGCCGGCCCGCCGGGGACCGTTCCCGTTATTGAGACCTAAGTATCGGACGGGACGCAATGAATTTTTGGTGAACGATTCCCGACTGTCATTCCGGGGCGGGCCGACGGCCCGAGCCCGACCACAAATACCCAGTCGCCGATGTCGCCTCCTCTCGCTAGGTACCGCTCACACCAGACGAGAGCCGTTCGGGATGTCCTTTCAGTTCATTGCTTAAGCGCCGCACGCTCTCGCTGGCTTTGCGGATGTCTCTTTCGCTCATATCGACCCCTAGGGTCGATGCGATAGTCAGGAGCTCGACGTTTAATGCGCCGTAGCGGGAGAGACCTTTCGGCGTCAGTCGAACCCGCTTCGAGCGCCGGTGCTTCGGATTGTCGATGAACTCCACGAGTCCCTCGGCGGCAAGCTCGTCGGCAAGCCGTTGCATACGCTGGCGGCTGGTCGGTCGCATCCGAGCGATCTGCGGAACCGTCAAGGGACCTAAGAGCGCCAAGCTCCGCATGAACCCGAACGCGCCGCCGCCCCACCTGGTGATGAGCCCGGCTTTCTGACCGACGGCGCGTA
>DAINQO010000193.1:0-6128 GCA_036742625.1 Microvirga sp. | reverse complement strand
AATGCGACCCGGGACCCAGCGCAAGACTCCGCCGCGAAGCGGCGCCGAACTCATTCGCAGAGGTCTCGCTTCGCGGAGCCCCGGAACGAAAGCGGATCAGGTCACCCTGATCGTCTTCGCGCCGATCGCCTGCGCAAGCGCCCGCGGCTCGACGGAGAACACCGCCGAGGGTGTGCCGGCGGCGGCCCAGACGATGTCGTAGCCGAGGAGATTCTCGTCGAGGAAGGTCGGCATCGCGGTCGCATGGCCGAAGGGCGGGATGCCGCCGATGGCAAACCCGGTCGAGGCACGCACGGCGTCGGCGTCGGGACGGGTCAGGGCTTCGCCGATGACGCCCGCGGCCGCCTTCTCGTTCACCCGGTTGCGGCCCGAGACCAGCAGGAGATACGGCGCGCCGGTCGCCTTGCCGGCGAAGACCAGCGACTTGACGATCTGTCCGACGTCGCATCCGCATGCCGCCGCCGCCTCGTCGGCGGTGCGGGTCGACTGCGGCATGGCGCGGATCGCGATCGCGAGGCCGAGCCGCTCGGCGGCGTCGCGGACCTTGAGCGCGCTCGGCGGCAGAGCCGGCGTGGTTTCGACGACGCCGGTCACTGGTTCAGCTCGGTCACGCTGAGGCAGCCGACGGTGCCGTCGGCCTTGAGCCCATGCAGCTCGGCCTTGAGCGCGAAGCCGCCCTCATCGCCCTCGATCAGATAGAGGTAATAGCCGGCGCTGTGCACGAGCGTGCCGCCGCGCGCCGACGCGGAGGGCGCGCCGATCACCGGCACCTTGGCCTGCGGCCCCATGAGCCAGGCGAGCGAGCCGACATGGTTGTGGCCGTGGATCACGAGCTCGGCGCCGGCGCGCGCGATCATCGCCTCGAAGCCGCGGGCGTCGGTGAGGTTGCGGCCGCCCGGCGCGCCGCCGACATGCGGCGGGTGGTGGATCATGACGATGCGGAAGAGCTTCTCGCCGGACAGCTCGGTGAGCAGCTGCTCGGCCTCCTTGAGCTGCTTGCCCCCGACCTTGCCGCTGGCGACGAGCGGCGGCCGCGGCACCGCCGAGGACAGCCCGACGAGGGCGATCTTCCCGCGCCGGCGCACATAGGGGAAGCGGCACATGGCGCCGTCGTCGCCGCGCGTCCACGGCGCGACCTCGGCGAGGAGCCCTTCGAGCGCGCCCTTGACATAGGCGTCGTGGTTGCCCGGCACGAGGCTCACCGTCTCGGGCGGCCCGAGCCCCTCCATGAAGACGCGGCTCGGCGGCCATTCGCTCGGCAGGCCGATGTTGCAGAGGTCGCCGGTGCAGGCGATGTGGTCGGGCACGGCGGCGCGGATGTCGGCGACGAGCGCCGCGAGAATGTCCATGTCGTGGGCGGCGCGGCGGCTGCGATGCCAGTTGAACCAGCCGGTGACGCGCTTCGAGAACAGCTCGCGCACCTTCGCCCGCGGCAGCGGGCCGACATGCGGATCGGTGAGGTGGGCGAGGCGGAACATGTCAGGCAACGCCGCGGCGGGGGCGCCAGTTCGCGCCCGCCGTCGCGCGCCGTCAAGCGCTGCCGATGAAGATGCCGGCCAAGAGCACGAGCACGCCGCCGAGGATGACCTGCATGGTGGCGCTCCAGAACGGCGTCTCCATGTAGTGGGTTCGGATCCACGAGATCGCGACGAGCTCGACCGCGACCACGACCGCGGCGATGCCGGTCGCGACATAGAAGGCGTTCGGCCAGCCGTCGGGAATGAGATAGGGCAGGGTGTGCCCGAGCCCGCCGAGCGCCGTCATGATCCCGCAGACGAGGCCGCGCATCCAGGGCGAGCCGCGGCCGGTGATCTCGCCGTTGTCGGAGAGCGCCTCGGTGAAGCCCATGCTGATGCCGGCGCCGACCGAGGCCGCGAGGCCGACGAGGAAGGTCTGCCAGTTGCTGTGCGTCGCGAACGCCGCCGCGAACAGCGGTGCCAGCGTCGACACCGAGCCGTCGATCAGGCCGGCAAGGCCGGGCTGGACGTATTGCAGGACGAAGAGCCGCCGCGCCGCGCGCTCCTCGGTCGCCTTGGTGTCGGCGGTGAGGTGGGCCTCGGTGATCTCCTCGGCGCGCTTCTCGTGGCCGCGCTCGACCTCGGCAAGCTCGGTGAAGAGCTGGCGCGCCGAGACGTCGGTCGCCTGGCTTGCGGCCTTGTCGTAGAAATTCGCCGCCTGCCGCTCCATGAGCTCGGCCTCGGCGCGCATCTTGTCGAGATCGAGGTTCGGGCTCCACCAGACCGGCCGGCGCTTGAGGAAGCCGCGCACGTCCTCGCGGCGGATCGGCGGCAGGTGCTCGCCGAAGCGGGTCCGGTAGAGATCGTAGAGGGAGCTGCGGTGGCCGCGCTCCTCCTCGGCCATGTCGTCGAAGATGCCGGCCGAGCCTTCGAAATCGGGCCGCAGCCGATCCGCGAAGCTCTGGTAGATTCGCGAATCCTCTTCCTCGTTGGCGATCGCGAGGGCGAGGATCTCGCGCTCCGTCAGGTCCGAGAGCGCTTTCACGGGCGTCTCCTGTTTAGATCGGTTCTAAACAGGAACGGCGCAGGCCTTCAACCCCGCGTCGGCGCAGGGCGCGCGCTGCTGACGTCAGTACTGGGTGCCGGGGATCAGGGCCGAGTAGACTGCGTGATCGGACAGGTCGAGGGCGGGCGTCCAGACGAACCGCGCCGGGCGGCTCAGACGGGCGAGGAGGAAGGTGAGGAACATGGCAGGGCCTTTCGGATGAGCCTTTATAGCCCCGCTTCGGGCGCGGGTCTCGCGCCCATTCCAAGGGGCAGCTATGTTCCTTGCTCATGCGGTTGCTCATTGGGGCTTAACTTCGCATTCGGGGCGGCGCCGTGAAGGGCAGGCTGCGGGCCCGGGAGGGCGTTCGAATCCCGGGGGTCGGGCGGCTGCTCCACGCCTATTGGCGCTTCTCGCGCGGCCTGACGCTCGGCGTCCGCACGGTCGTGATCGACGGCAGCGATCGCGTCTTCCTCGTCCGCCACACCTATGCCCATGGCTGGCATTTCCCCGGCGGCGGCGTCGAGCCCGGCGAGGCGGCGCTCGACGCCGCCCGGCGCGAGCTCCGCGAGGAGGCCGGGATCGACATCGTCGGCGAGCCGCGGCTGCACGGCGTGTTCTTCAATTCCAACGCCTCGCGCCGCGACCACGTCGTCGTCTACTTGGTGCGCGATTTCCGGGTGATCGCCGAAAAGGCGCCCGACCGCGAGATCGCCGAGGCGCGCTTCTTCCCCCTCGACGCGCTGCCCCCGGGCCTCACCCGCGGCACCCGCGCCCGGCTCGCCGAGATCGCCGGCGGCGGGCCGGTGAGCGCGCAGTGGTGATGGACGGGCGCGCGCGCTCGAACGCATCGCCGTCAGGCCCGGGCTCGGCCCGGGCATCCACGACTATCCCCCCGCAGCGGGGGTCGTGGATGGCCTCCTCTCCCGTCATGCCCGAGCTCGGCCCGGGCATCCACGACGACTCCCCTGCAGCGGAAGTCGTGGATGGCCGGCCCAAGGCCGGCCATGACGGCGAGCGGGAGAGATTGAGGTAAACAGGTCACGTCATCGAACCGGGTCCCGCCTATTTGCACCGCCAGCCCGGCGCTGCTAAGGCGCGGGCTCCTGGACCAGAACGTCTGATGCCCGTTCCCCGGACCTCGCGACGACGCACCGGCTTGCTTCGCTAGCCGCCGCTTTCGCTCGTCTTCGCAAGGTCCGCCATGACCACGCTTCCCCTCGTCATTCGCCCCGAGCTTGCCGGCGACGCCGATCCGATCGAGCGGCTGCACGAGCGCGCCTTCGGACCGGGCCGCTTCGCGCGCACCGCCTTCCGGCTGCGCGAGGGCGCGCCGCATCTGCTCGATCTGTCGTTCACGGCGCTCGTCGGCACGCTGCTCGTCGGCTCGGTGCGCCTCACCCCGGTGAAGGCCGGGAGCGCCGACGCGCTCATGCTCGGGCCGCTCACCGTCGATCCTGCGTTCGAGAACCGCGGCATCGGCCGGGCGCTGATCGAGCGCTCGCTCGCCGCGGCGCGGGAGGCCGGGCACCGCCTCGTGCTGCTCATCGGCGACGAACCCTATTACGCCCGCTTCGGCTTCCGGCGCCTGCCGCCGGGCCGGCTCGCGATGCCGGGCCCGGTCGACCCGGCCCGCTTCCTCGCCCTCGAGCTTGCGGAGGGCGCGCTGACGGACGCGAATGGCGCGGTGCTACCTCTGAAGCCGTGATCAGAGAGGGGCAGCACCGGCCGAGTTGCCGGCTGATGCTTTTGTCGCGTCCTTAAAGTTACGGCTTCGATGCCGCATGCGAGAGACCGCGAAAAGCAATAATGTTGCCCTTTGCTCAGCTTGCCTGACGTAACGTTATTGAATATCTGGCATCCCACATACCAGAGAAGAAGCTGAACCATCAGCCGACGCCACGCGTCGCACCCGCCCGAACGAGGCGGCCGCCGCCGAGGAACCCCGAGGGACATTAACATGAGCGAGAGAGTCGCCGGGCTCCGCCCGAACCGTTGGCTGCAACTGCTGTTCGGCGTGATCTGCATGTGCATGATCGCCAACCTGCAGTACGGCTGGACCTTCTTCGTCAACCCGATGCAGGAGCGGCACGGGTGGGACCGGGCGGCTATCCAGGTCGCCTTCACGATCTTCGTCGTCACCGAGACATGGCTCGTGCCGATCGAGGGCTGGTTCGTCGACAAGTACGGCCCGCGCATCGTCACCCTGTTCGGCGGGCTGCTCTGCGGCATCGCCTGGGTGATGAACTCCTATGCCCAGTCGCTGACGATGCTCTACGTCGCCGCGGCGATCGGCGGCACCGGCGCCGGCGCCGTCTACGGCACCTGCGTCGGCAACTCGCTGAAGTGGTTCCCGGACCGGCGCGGCTTCGCGGCGGGCCTCACCGCCATGGGCTTCGGCGCCGGCTCGGCGCTCACCGTGGTGCCGATTCAGGCCCTAATCCACTCGCACGGCTACGAGGCGGCGTTCTTCTGGTTCGGCATCGGCCAGGGCGCCATCGTGATGCTGATCGCGCTCTTCCTGCTCGCGCCGAAGAAGGGCGACGTGCCGGAGGTCGCGAAGGTCAGCCTGGCCCGGCGCGAATACGCCCCGCAGGAGATGGTCAGGACCCCGATCTTCTGGGTCATGTACCTGATGTTCGTCATGATGGCGGCGGGCGGCCTCATGGCGACGGCGCAGCTCGGGCCGATCGCCAAGGACTTCAAGATCGCCGAGGTGCCGGTGAGCCTCATCGGCATCACGCTGCCGGCCTTGACCTTCGCGGCGACGATCGACCGGGTGCTGAACGGGCTGACGCGGCCGTTCTTCGGCTGGGTGTCGGACCACATTGGACGCGAGAACACCATGTTCCTCGCTTTCGCCATCGAGGGCGTCGGCATCTGGGCGCTCAGCGTCTATGGGCAGAATCCGCTGCTGTTCGTGATCCTCACCGGGCTCGTGTTCTTCGCCTGGGGCGAGATCTACAGCCTGTTCCCGGCGACCTGCGGCGACACCTTCGGATCGAAGTACGCAGCGACGAACGCCGGGCTCCTCTACACTGCCAAGGGCACGGCGGCGCTCATCGTGCCCTACACCAGCGTCCTCACCACCATGACCGGGAGCTGGCACGCGGTCTTCCTCGCCGCGGCCGCCCTCAACATCGTCGCGGCCCTGATGGCGATCTTCGTCCTGAAGCCGATGCGGAAGGGGTACGTCAGGTCCGCGGACGAGCCGGCGGCGGCGCCGGCGACGACCGGGCTCGCCCGCGCCGCGTAAAGCGCGCCACATCAGACCGGAATGGGCCGGCCCGAACATCGGGCCGGCCTTCTTGTATCGGCGCGCGCGCGCCTGATGAACAGCCGGCCGGTCGTCGGCTAAGCCGTCCGCCGCCCTTCCGCGATCCAGGCTGCGAGCGCGGCCCCGACGAGGAGGGCAAGGCCGAGGAGGCCGAGCGCCAGCGGGAAGACGGAGACGCCGCGCACGATGGCGCTGTCGCTCGGCTTGATGCCGATCCAGTCGCCGCCGGCAAAGCGGGTGCCTGAGCGCACCGCCTGGATGCGCGGCACGACGACGCCGTCGCCGGACTCCGCGGCGACGCGGCGCACCGAGCCGCCGGTCGCCTCGGCGATGGCGCGCAACGCCTCGG
>DAINQO010000192.1:0-6161 GCA_036742625.1 Microvirga sp. | reverse complement strand
ATGTTCACCTCGCGCTCGGAGTACCGGCTCAGCCTGCGGGTCGACAACGCCGACGAGCGCCTTACGCCGAAGGGGCTGGCGCTCGGCTGCGTCGGCGCGCGGCGGGCTCAGGTCTTCCGCGCGTCGCAGGAAGAGCTGCGACAAGGGCGGGAGCGGCTCCTCGGGCTGGCGCTGACGCCCCCGGAGGCAGCCCGGCACGGCATTCACCTCAACCAGGATGGCATACGTCGCACCGCGCTGCAGCTCCTGGCCTATCCCGGGATGTCCGTCGCGCGGTTGTCCAATGTCTGGCCGGAGCTGCGCGGATGGCCTGCCGCGCTCGCCGACCGGGTCGAGACAGACGCCACCTACGCGGTGTATCTCGACCGTCAGCAGGCCGACATTGCCGCCCATCGCCGCGACGAAGGGGTCGAAATCTCCGAACGCATTGATTTCCTGCGGCTGCCGGGCCTCTCGAACGAAATCCGAGCGAAGCTCGACCTGATCAAGCCGCGGACGCTCGGGCAGGCGGCCCGGATCGAAGGCATGACGCCGGCCGCGATTACGCTGCTGGCCGCTCACGCCAAGCGGCGCCGCCCGGAGGTGCATTCCGGCTGATCCCGAAAATGTTTCACGTGAAACATTTTGCGCAAGGGGCGCCGGGTGGCTGAGCCCGCCGGCCGCCAAGCGGTTGCCGCCGAGCATAATGTTTCACGTGAAACATTGCACAAGCTCGACATCCTGGTCGCCGAGCTCGGGCGCTGGCAGAAGATCAAGAACCTCGTCGGTCCAGGCACCCTTGCCGAGGTTTGGACCCGGCATATCGCCGACTCGCTCCAGTTGCTGACGATCGAGCCGCAGGCGCTGCGATGGGCGGATCTCGGCTCCGGCGCCGGCTTTCCCGGCCTGGTGCTCGCCATCGCTCTTGCCGAGAGAGCCGGCGCGCATGTCCATCTGGTCGAGAGCAATTCGCGCAAATGCGCCTTCCTGCGCCATGTCGCGCGGCTCGCCGGGGCGCCGGCGACGATCCACGAAGCCAGGATCGAGGCTGTGGTTTCAGGCTTTGCCGGGGCGGTCGAGATCGTCACCGCTCGTGCGCTCGCGCCGCTTGTCCGGCTCGTCGCCTGGTCCGAACCGCTGTTGAAAACCGGCACGGTCGGGCTGTTTCCGAAAGGCCGCGAGGTCCAGTCCGAATTGACCGAGGCTGGCAAATCCTGGAGACTCGACGCCGAGCTGATCCCGAGTCGCACCGATTCCGAGGCCAGAATCGTCCGGATCAGGTCCCTTCACGAGCGCGTATGATGGACTCGTTGACCGCCGACGCCCCGACTCCGATTCCGGCCGCCGCGGCGCCGGTCGCAAAGCTGCGGGTGCTCGTGCTCGCCAACCAGAAAGGCGGCGTCGGCAAGACGACGACGGCGATCAACCTCGGCACGGCGCTCGCCGCGATCGGCGAGGAGGTGCTGATCGTCGACCTCGACCCGCAGGGCAATGCCTCGACCGGCCTCGGCATCGACCGCAAGAGCCGCCGGGTCTCGACCTACCACGTGCTCACCGGCGAGGCCGACCTGAAGAGCGCGATCCTCGCCACCGCGGTCCCGCGCCTCTCGGTCGCGCCGTCGACGCTCGATCTCCTCGGCGTCGAGCTCGAGATCGCGCATGAGCGAAACCGCGCGCACCGGCTGCGCCACGCGATCGAGACGCTCGGTCGGGCAGCGCCCGCTGGCGCCGCCTTCACCTATGTGCTCATCGACTGCCCGCCGTCGCTCAACCTCCTGACCGTCAATGCGCTCACGGCCGCCGATGCCGTTCTCGTCCCGCTGCAATGCGAGTTCTTCGCGCTCGAGGGGCTGAGCCAGCTGCTCAAGACGGTCGAGCAGGTGCGCTCGACGCTCAATCCGAGGCTGTCGATCCACGGCATCGTCCTCACCATGTTCGACCCGCGCAACAACCTCTCGGGCCAGGTCGTTGCCGACGTGCGCCAGTTCATGGGCGAGAAGGTCTACGAGACCATGATCCCGCGCAACGTCAGGGTCTCGGAGGCGCCCTCGCACGGCAAGCCGGTGCTGCTCTACGACCTGAAATGCGCCGGCTCGCAGGCCTATCTGCGCCTCGCCTCCGAGATCATCCGGCGCGAGCGGGCGCTCAAGGCGGCCTGAAGCCGCCGAACACAAAAGGGGGCCGCGATGGCCGAGGAAGCAACCAAGTTCCGCCTCGGGCGCGGCCTTGCCGCCCTCATCGGCGACGTCGACGAGGCCGCCGTTGTCGAGCGCGCTCGCGGCGCCCGCAAGGTGCCGGTCGAGTTCCTGCGCCCGAACCCGCGCAACCCGCGCAAGAAATTCGCCGAGGGCGACCTCGGCGGGCTTGCGGCCTCGATCCGGGAGCGCGGCATCGTCCAGCCGATCGTGGTGCGGCCGCTGCCCGATCTGCCGGACGGCTACGAGATCGTCGCCGGCGAGCGGCGCTGGCGGGCCGCCCAGATGGTCGGCCTGCACGAGGTGCCGGTGGTGATCGTCGAGATCGACGATCGCACCTCGCTCGAATACGCGATCCTCGAGAACGTTCAGCGCGCCGACCTCAACGCCATCGAGGAGGCGCAGGGCTATCAGCGCCTGATGGACGAGTTCAGCTACACGCAGGCCGAGCTGTCGACGGTTCTCGGCAAGAGCCGGTCGCATCTCGCCAACATCCTGCGCCTCCTGCACCTGCCCGAGAGCGTGCGCGAGCTCGTCATCGGCAACCGGCTCACGGCCGGCCATGCCCGCGCCCTGCTCGCGGTGCGCCATCCCGAGGCGGTGGCGCAGAAGATCCTCGAGCGGAATCTCAGCGTCCGCGAGGTCGAGGAGATCGCCTATGAGGAGCACGGCAACGCCGAGCCCAAGGCGGCCCGGCGGCCGAAAGCCCAGAAGGACCCCGACACCCGGGCGGTCGAGCGGGCGCTCGAGGATGTGCTCGGCTTGCGCGTCTCGGTCGAGCACCGCGGCGCCGGCGGCGAGCTCCGCATCCGCTACCGCTCGCTCGACCAGCTCGACGGGCTTTGCCGGCGGCTGAAAGAGGCAGCAGGGCGGTAGCGTCACCTCTCTTCGAGTCGGCCCGAACTCGAAGAAAGGGTCAGCTCCGCGACGCCCTGGCGGCGGCGGCGATCTCGAACAAGGTGCGGCTCGCGACCGCCTCGCCGACGGCGGAACGGCGGCTTTCCAGGACGCCTGTCTGGAGTCTCGCGACGGCGCGCTGGAGCGCGGCGCCGGGCCACTGCCCGATCTGTCGCCTGACCACATCCTGGCGGCGGAAATGAAGGCCGCGGAAAGCCCGCATCGCCTCCTCGCTGCCGCGGCCGGCGTCGATATCGGCGCGGGCCGAGAGCAGGGCCATGGCGTGCCGGAGGGCCGCGCCGAGCACCACCGAGCCGGAGGTCCCCTCGGCCTCGAGGCGGCGATAGCCCTGGTCGATGCGGGCCCGGTCGCCGCCGAAGGCCGCGTCGACGACCTGGTCGACCGCAAGGCTCGACACGTCACTCATCACCGCGTCGACGTCGTCGAGGGTGACCTCGCGCCGGCCGTGGACGTAGAGCGCGAGCTTCGCGATCTCGCTCCGGGTCGCAAGGCGGTCGCCGCCGAGGCTCGCGATGAGCACCTCGCGGGCGTCGCGGGCGATTGACAGGCCGGCGGCGCGCAACGCCTCGTCGACGACTGTGGCAAGCTCCTTGCCGGCGTCACCGTAGCAGGGCAGGGCGAGCGCCTTCGGCGAGCGCTCGCACAAGGTCCGGAGCGGCGACGACTTGGCGAGGTCGCCAGTCTCGAGGACGATCAGCGTGTCGGCGAGCGGCATGTCGAGCACCGGCGCCACCGCCGGCGCGAGGTTGCGCGAGCTCGGCTTCACCCAGATGGCGCGCTTGCCTCCGAACAGTCCGATGGTGCCGGCCTCGTCGGCAAGCCGCGCCGGATCACTGGCGATGACGTCGCCGTCGAGCCGGATGAGCTGGAACGGGTCCGACGGATCGTCGACGGCGCGCGACGCGGTCGCTTTCGCGCGCTCGGCGATCAGCCCCGCGTCCGGACCATAGAACAAAACAGCAACAACACGCGGCGACAGGCGCTTCAGCGTGCCCTCGACCTCGCCGGCCTTGACCGCGGTCATGCCCGTTTCAGGATTTCGATACCAGCGCCAGCGCCACCCGGGTTTTGATCTGGTCCGCGAGGAGCTTCGCGGCCCGGATCTCGGCGTCGCGCGCAGCGCGCACGTCGGCGAAGCGTTGCGCCGAGCGCTCGTAGCTTGCCGAGGCGCTGGCGGTGCCTTTCGCGATCGTCTCGGTGCCGGTGAAATTCGTCAGAGTATAGGTGACGTCGGCGTTCAAGGTCGAGGAGACGGCTCGGCCCGTCGCGGTATCGACGATCGGGCTCGACGCGCTTTCGCTCACCGCGAGCGCGAGCTTGTAGCGCTTCGGCGGCGGCTCGCCCGAGCCGTCGAGATTGAACACCAGCTCGCTGCGCAGATAATGGCCGAGGCGCTCGCGGTTGAGGCTCGTCACAACCTTCTGGACGTCGATCGCGGCGAGCACGTCCTTGAGCGGCTCGCCGGTCGCGGTCGGACCGTAGAGCGGGCGAAAGCAGGCCGAGACCGCGCCGGCGGCAAGCGCGACGGCGGCGAGCCGGAGGCCGCGGCGGGCCAGGAGTTCAAGCGACCACATTCACGATCCTCTGCGGTACGACGATGATCTTGCGCACCGGGCGCCCCTCGGTCGCGCGCCGAACCGCTTCGAGCGACAGGACCGCTGCCTCGATCGCCGACTGATCGGCGTCGCGCGCGACCGTCACGTCGGCGCGCTTCTTGCCGTTGACCTGGACCGGAAGCGTGATCGCCTCCTCGACGAGCAGCGAGCGGTCGAGCACCGGCCAGGGCGCCTCGGCGACGAGGCCCTTGGCGCCGAGCGCCCGCCAGCATTCTTCCGCAAGATGCGGCATCATCGGGGCGAGAAGCCGCAGGAAGATCTCGACCGCCTCGCGGAACGCCGGGCCGAGTTCCGTCGGGCTGCGTCCGCGCGTGTCGGCGAGGAGCGCCTGAAGCGCGTTCGCAAGCTCGTAGATCTTCGCCACCGCGACGTTGAAGCGCAGGCCCTCGATGGCCTCCTCGACCGCGGCGAGCGCGCGATGCGCGGCCTTGCGAATGGCGAGCGCTTCCGGCGCGTCCTCGCCGGCGCTGCCCTTCGCCTTCGCGTCGCCGTTGCCGACCGCGTCGGCGATTTCACCGACGAGGCGCCACACCCGCTGCACGAAGCGCGCCGCGCCTTGGACGCCTTCCTCGGTCCAGATCACGTCGCGCTCCGGCGGCGAGTCGGAGAGCATGAACCAGCGCGCCGTATCGGCGCCGAAGCTCGCGATGATGTCGTCGGGGTCGACCGTGTTCTTCCGCGACTTCGACATCTTCTCGATCGGGCCGATGGCGATCGGCGCCCCCGTCGTGGCATGGACGGCGCGCCGTGGGCCGCCGTCATGCTCGATGCGAATGTCGGCCGGCAGCACCCATGAGCCGTCGGCGTCCCGATAGGTCTCGTGCACCACCATGCCCTGCGTGAACAGCCCGTCGAAGGGCTCGCCGTCCTTCACGTCGGAGTGGCCGGTGAGGTTCATCGCGCGCATGAAGAACCGCGAGTAGAGGAGGTGCAGGATGGCGTGCTCGATGCCGCCGATGTACTGGTCGACCGGCAGCCAGCGGTCGACGGCGGAGCGATCGGTCGGCTCGTCCTCGCGCGTCGGCTCGGTGAAGCGCGCGAAGTACCAGGACGAGTCGACGAAGGTGTCCATGGTGTCGGTCTCGCGCCGCCCCGCCGCTCCGCATTTCGGGCACGGCACCTGGCGCCACGCTGCATGGCGGTCGAGCGGGTTTCCCGGCATGTCGAAGGAGACGTCCTCCGGCAAGGTCACCGGCAGGTCCGCGATCGGCACCGGCACGATGCCGCAGGCGTCGCAGTGGATGACCGGGATCGGGCAGCCCCAGTAGCGCTGGCGCGAGATGCCCCAGTCGCGCAGGCGGAACTGCACCTTGCGCTCGCCGACCGGGCGACCGTCGCGCATCTCGCGCTCGAGCCGGCGCGCCACCTCTTCCTTCGCTTCCTCGATCGTCATGCCGTCGAGGAAGCGCGAGTTGATCATGCGCCCGTCGCCGTCATAGGCGATGTCGGTGAT
>DAINQO010000191.1:4508-6165 GCA_036742625.1 Microvirga sp. | reverse complement strand
GGCTTGCAGCGCCAGGTCCTCGGCGTCCTTGTCGCCGCCCATCACGCGCTCGATGATGAAGCTCGCGAGGAGATGCCGCACGCGATGCGGCGACAGCGCGTTGCCCTTGCCGTCGAGCGATCGAAGCGCGGTGTCGAAGGCATCGGAGGCGATGCGGAGGTGATCGGGATCGAGAAAGCGCCTCGACGCCGGAACGAACGGATGAACGCTACCCAAGACAAGAGCTCCAGGTGAGGGTAACCCGCCGGCCCCGAGGGGAGGCTCAGGGACCGGCGGGTAGGTGGTGTCTGGCAAGGCGGCGGTTGGGACCGGGACCCGCCAAGGATCATTCCAGACCAGAGCAAATTAACGGCCGCCGCGAACGCTTCACTTACCTATGTGAATACGGATGTGAATTGTTCGCAGCCGTACATCCGGCGCCGTCGCCCGCGACAAGGATGCCAATGCTGAAGGAGCGCGTCTCGGGCAGGACGCTGAAGACATTATGCGAGCCTCGGCGGGTAGCCGGCATGACGAACCGAGGACATCAGCGCAAACCGAAAGCATGGAATCCGACCCCAAGACTATATGAGACATCGTGGAACTTTCGCATGCCGTGACGGCTTAGATTTTCATGAAGACTCTCTTTCGCATAAGGCGCATGGTCCCTGCATCATCGGCCGACTGACCCGGGCGCCGATGGCTGAGAGACGCGTCCGTGCTCCCGCCTCAAAGCAGCAGGACGCGACGTGGACGCAGCCGCCGCCGACACGCTCCATCCGCTCGTCCGCAAGCTCGAGAGCATAGCGCCGCTTTCCGACGAGGAGCGGCAGGCCATCGTCGCCTTGCCGATGATGCTGCGGAACCTCAAGGCCGATCAGGACATCGTGCGAGACCAGGATCGGCCTTCGCAGTGCTGCCTGATTCTCGAAGGCTTCGCCTGCCGCTACAAGGTCATGGAAGGCGGCAAGCGGCAGATCTTCTCGTTCCATATTCCGGGCGACATCCCCGACCTGCAAAGCATCCACCTCGACATCATGGACCACAGCCTGGGCACGGTCGTCGCGAGCAAGGTGGCGTTCATCCCGCACGAGACGGTGCGGGCCTTCATCCGCGCCCACCCGCGCATCGGCGATTTCTTCTGGCGCGACACGCTCATCGATGCCGCGATCTTCCGGGAGTGGATGGCAGGCCTCGGCCGCCGGGAAGCCTACGCCCGCATCGCGCATCTGTTCTGCGAGCTGTACACGAAGTTCAGCGCCGTCGGCCTCGTGAACGGCCATGCCTTCGGGATGCCGCTCACCCAGGCCGAGCTCGGCGACGCGCTCGGGCTCTCGACCGTGCACGTGAACCGGACCTTGCAGGAGCTGCGGCACAACGGCCTCATCAAGACGCAAGGCGGAAGAGTCATCATCGAAGATTGGGACGGGCTCCGCGCGGCGGGGGAATTCGACCCCACCTACCTCCACCTCCAGAACCCGGCGCCGAGCGCCCCGGGAGGCGGCGCCGGAACGGACGAACGCCTGAGGTTGGCAACGCGGCTTCAGCTTGGCTCAACCACTTTCGCGGCCTTCAGCGAGGGCGGGAACTTTTCCGGCTCGTGCGCGTTGGCGCGCGTCCAAAGCGCGCGTCCAAAGCGCGCGTCCAAAGCGCGCGTCCAAAGCGCGCGTCCAAAGCG
>DAINQO010000191.1:0-4408 GCA_036742625.1 Microvirga sp. | reverse complement strand
CGCGTCCAAATAAGGAAGCGCCATGGGCCTCTACTTCTTTCACCTGCGGGAGAGAGGCGGCCGCCTCCGTCCCGACGATTACGGCGTCGACCTGCCGGATGCGGAGGCCGCTTTCGAGGAGGCGCTGCTCGGCGCGCGCGGCCTGATGGACGACGCCGCTTTGGCCGGCGAGGACGTCTCCGGCCAGTGCTTCGAGGTGATGGATGCCGACGGACGCGCGGCGTTCACGGTGCCCTTCCTGCTCGCGCTGGACGACGAGTCCCGGCCCGCCGTCCACTGAAGCGCGGCCCCTCGGCCGGCGCGGTCGCCTTTCAATTGAAGAGCCACAGCGCCAAGGCGGCCGGCACCGCGGCGAGTGCCAAAATACCGATCACAAGCAGAACGGTCGGGACCTCTCGCATCGGAGCCGGAGTCTCAGCTCCCCCACGTTCTGCAAACCCTGTGCTTCGAGGTTTCGTTCCCGACGGACTGAGCCCGGCCAGGAAAGAGTAAGCTCTGGCGCCCCCTCCACCGCCTTCGGCGGTCCCCCTCCCCCGCTTCGCGGGTGAGGAATTTCAGGCAGCAAAAAGCCTCCTCCGTCGCTGTTGCGACGGGGGAGGGGGACCATGCGAAGCATGGTGGAGGGGGCAAGCGCGAGCGCGGCGGTCGGGGTGCGCGCACGAGCCTGTGCCCGCATGCGCCGCGCCCCGCCCTCCGGCCCCGTGCAGCTAGCGGCTGCGGAACTCGGCAGCGGTGTAGATGGATGTGAACGGGATGCCTTGCGCGCGGTAGAACTCCGCTGCGCCTTCGCCGCGATCGACAATGGACAGGACCATTACCACCTCGCCGCCGGCATTCCAGACCTCCTCGACTGCCTGCATGGCGGAGCCGCCGGTCGTGGTCACGTCCTCCAGGACCACCGCGCGCTTGCCGCTGACATCGCTTCCCTCAACCAACTTTTTCGTACCGTGCATCTTGGCCTTCTGACGGACGAAGAAGCCAGGAATGTCTCGGCCATGCCGGATTCTGGCGTGCAACATCACTGGCGAAATGAGCGGCACCGCGCCCATCTCCAGCCCGCCGATGCAATCGAAATCGACGCCCTTCAGCCGCTCCAAAACCAGTTCGGGCAATAGCGCCAGTGCCTCCGGATCGAACATCGTCGGCTTCATGTCGAAATAGAAGTCGCTCTCCTTGCCCGAGGCGAGCACGATGCGCTTCTCGCCGTAGGACTTGCGCTTGATGATCTCGAATACGACGGCGCGGGGCGGGGTGGGGAAGCGCAGCGGTTCCATTGGACCTTCCGATGTCGGCGGGGCGTCTGGCATGTTCGGCTCCGCGAAACACCGTGAATCTCGGCATCCCCCGCGTCAAACGGCGCGGGAGCCCCCATAAGGGGTCGAGGCCAATTCTCTGTGGACACTTGGCCTGCGGGGCTTGAAAAATCAACCTGTGAGGCGGGGTGAGCACGATTGAGGCGACAAGCTGAAGGCGACCGCAAAAGCTCGCCCTCCTTGCGGAAAGCGGGCTTCTCGCCGACGGCTGATCGCGTGAGCGACCGCGCCATCAACCCGGTCATCATGCCTCCGCGCGGCGGCGCCCGGAAGCCCGGCGGGGTAGTGGGCTGGTTTTGAATTTGTTGCGTTCCCGACTGTCGCGTTCGAGCGGCTGGGCGGCTTCTCCCGGGAAGGCGGAAGCCATATGTTCCCGGCATGAAAAGGGTCGCAATATTCGGGAACACTGGTGCTGGAAAGTCAACGCTCGCCAAGCACTTGGCGGAACTCACGCGGCTGCCCTTGTACCCGATAGACATCATCCAATACCGGGCCGGCGGTGGCAAGGTCCCGCACGAGGAGTACCTGAAAGCTCATGCCGAACTTCTGGCGCAGGACGAGTGGATCATCGATGGCTACGGCTGTGTCGCCTCGGCTTGGGAGCGGTTTTCCAGAGCCGACACGCTAGTCTACATCGACCTGCCTCTCGCCACCCACTATTGGTGGGTGACCAAGCGCCTTATGAGGGGCCTGTTCGTAAACTCGGAGGGCTGGCCGGAGAACAGTCCCATGTGGCGCAGCACGATGAATAGCTACAAGGTTGCTTGGCTTTGCCATACCCGGCTGACGCCCAAATACAGGAAGCTTGTCGCTGATGTGGCGCTTTCCAAGCGGGTGCATCACCTGAAATCTCGAGCCGAAATAACTGCTTTCCTCGATGGAGCGAGGCAAGAGCATGC
This sequence comes from Microvirga sp., assembly GCA_036742625.1. GTDB lineage: Bacteria > Pseudomonadota > Alphaproteobacteria > Rhizobiales > Beijerinckiaceae > JAJKJG01. The sequence continues at coordinate 2,196 of DAINQO010000191.1, read as the reverse complement.
CGCTCGCCCGACAAGCGCGCCACCGGAGTTTACATGACGATCGTTGGTGGCGAACGCTTGCCCGATGCTTTCGATCCCGGTGAAATCGAGATGACCCTCCAGAAAGGGGGGAAACGCGCGCGCCCGAGGCGGCGGGCGGAAGCCCCCTGAGGCCGGTGCGTTTCGAGGATTGCGGGGATAAGCTCGGCCCTCGCAACCGAGGGAGGCCAGGATGGCGGCGCTCGAGATCCCGGCTCCGGATGCGGCGACCGTCGAGATGCGTTTCGCCTCGCCGGACGAGCGCGACCGGTTCGACCCGACGGCCTGGCGGCGGGCGCCGCTCGCGCGCGTAGCGGGCAAGTCCGGCTGGTGGCGCGTCGATCCCGAGGCGCTCGGCCTTGCCGACGGCGCCTACGAGTACGAGTTCGTGCTCGACGGTCGCGCCGACGCGCCGGTCGCCGATCCCTTCGCCGACGAGATCACGCGCTTTTCCGGCTATCGCGGCGTGTTTCGCCTGCGCGGCGGCAAGCGCCTTCAGGCGTTCCGCTGGGACGACGAGCTCCCGGCCGGAACGCGGCTCCCGGACAACAACGCCATCGTCGTCTACGAGATGCCGCTGCGCTGGATGTCGGCCGGCGGCGAGGATTTCCGCCAGTTCGGGCTTGGCACCTTTGACGAGGTGATCTTCCGCCATCTCGACCGGCTCGCCGACCTCGGCGTCAACGCGATCGAGCTGATGCCGGTGCAGGATTCGCCCGATACGCTGAACTGGGGCTACGGCACGCGCTTCTTCTTCGCGCCCGATTTCGACATGGGCGCGCCGGTCGACCTCAAGCTCTTCGTCAAGCGCTGCCACCAGCGCGGCATCCGGGTGATCCTCGACGTGGTCATGAACCACGCCCGCGACTGCCCGCTCGAGGCGCTCGCCTTCGAGCGCTATTTCCTGCGCCGCCGCGACGAGGAGCCCGGCCGCGGCGACGATTACGGCGCGCGCATGTTCCGCTACCGGCGCGCTGAGCCCGACGGCTCGTTTCCGGCGCGCGAGTTCCACTTCCGCATGGCGGCGTTCTGGATCGAGGCCTACCACGTCGACGGCTTCCGCCTCGACGAGTTCCGCGGCATCGACAACTGGGAGTTCATCCAGCAATTCCGCGACAAGGCCTGGGCGGCGTTCCGGCGGCTGTTTCCCGACCGCCCCTTCATCGTCATCGCCGAGGATTCCTGGCGCCGCGCCATCGTCGCGCAGGACGCCGGCACGAACCCGAACCGGCGCAAGGTCGCCGACGCGATCTGGAACTTCGCCTTCCGCGACGAGGCCCGCCGGCTCATCCGCGGCGAGATCAGGACGCAGTTCGGCGAGCCGTCGCGGCGCGAGCGCATCCGCAACTTGGTCTCAGGCGCGGCGCTCTGGGACGACATGAGCCATGAGCTCAAGGGCGGCTTCGGCGACTTGGCCGAGGCCGTGAACTACCTGACCTCGCACGACGTCGAGAAGGAGGACGAGGCGCGGCTGATGAACTTCCTCATCGGGCCGATGCTGCGCGAGGCCGGCCAGGGCCCCGGCTCGGTCGCGGACGTCCGCCGCGCCGTCGACCAGGACGGCTCGGAGGCGCTCAAGGGCGTCAAGCGGCGGGCGCTCGAGCGGGTGCGCAGCGCCTTCGTGCTGCTGATGACGGCGCCCGGCATCCCGATGTTCCTCGCCGGCGAGGAGTTCGCCGACGTGCACGATCTCGACCACACCGACTGGCGGCTCAAGATGTCGGACCCTGTCGACTGGTCGCGCGAGAACCGCCCCGGCCACCGGGCGCTGCGCGATGCCGTGCGCGACCTCATCCGGCTGCGCACGTCGCATCCGGCCTTGCAGCGCAACGAGATCGCGTTCTTCTATTTCCATCCCTCGATCGACGAGGACGGCGGCACGCGCGTCTTCGCCTATTGCCGCACCGGCGGCCGGCCGCTCGGCGCCGCAGGCCAAGTGATCGTGCTGGCAAATTGCGGCGGCGAGAATTTCCCGGAGTTCCGTTTCCCGTGGGCGTGGGGCGCAGCCGCGGTCGAGCGCGGCGGCCCCCAGGAGGGCGCGCCGCTCGTCGTGCGGGCGCAGGACGCGTCGGCGGCCGTGTCGCTCGCGCCCTTCCAGCTCCGCGTTTTCGTCGTGTGAGCGAAACGCAAAAGCCCGCCCTCCTTGCGGAGAGCGGGCTTCTCGCCGACGGCTGATCG
>DAINQO010000190.1:0-6201 GCA_036742625.1 Microvirga sp. | reverse complement strand
TCGGACTGAAGCAGCGCCTCAAAGCGGCGACGCGTTCCCTCCCCCTTGCGGGGAGGGCCGACTCGGCCTGAAAGGCCGAGCGGGGTGGGGGGCGCAGGCGTAGAGCACGGTGGCGGCAAACCAGGCATTGTAGGGGCGCCTCGCACATGCCCGGACGTCTGAGTTCGACCCTCCGCCCCCCACCCCTTCCCCTCCCCGCAAGGGGGAGGGGAAGCGCGTCGGGGAGCCCGGAGCCTCGCCCGATTCAGTCCGAGCGGATTCCGCGCTAGGCAGGCAGCTCGAGCGACTCGCGCTCGAAGGCCCGCTTCACCGCCGCCCGCTCGCCCATGCGCCGGGCGTGCGCGGTCCAGTTCGGGAAGTCCTTCGCCATGTCGAAGCCGAGCGTCGGGCCGCGGCCCCAGGTCCAGAACACGAGAAGATACGGATCGGCGACCGAGTAGCCCTTCCCGACCGCCCACGGCCCGGAGTCGAGCTTCTTGTCGACCTGCCCCCAGATGTCGCGGCAGCTCTCCTTGCCCTTGGCGATCACATCCTCGATCGCCTTCGGATCGGCGGCGTAGCGCTCGGGCCGGCGCACATGGGCATAGGCGATATGGACCGTGGAGGCGATCCAGCCGATCCACTCCGCCGCACGCGCCGCCTCGCGCTTGTCGGACGGCCACAGGCGGGCTTCGGGGAAACGCTGAGCGATATAGGGCAGGATCGCGGCGTTCTCGGTCAGCACCCAATCGTCCTCGGCCAGCACCGGCACGCGGCCCTTTGGATTGATGGCGAGGTACTCCGGCGTGCGCTGCTCGCCCTTGGCGAGCGCGACTTTCACCGGCTCGTAGGCAATGCCCGTCTCTTCCAGCGCGATGTGCGGCGCGAGCGAGCAGGCGCCGGGGGAGTAGTAGAGCTTGAGCGCAGTCATCGATCCTCCTGCATGGCTACAGCCCCTCCTTGCCCCGGCTCATCGCGGCGATGCCGGTGCGGGAGACCTCGGCGAGGCCGACGGCGGTCATGAGGCTGATGAAGCGCTCGACGTCCTCGGTCGCGCCGGTGAGCTCGAACACGAACGAGGAGAGCGTGGCGTCGAGGGTGCGCGCGTTGAAGGCGCCGGCGAGCCGCAGCGCCTCGACGCGGTGGTCGCCGGTGCCGACGACCTTGACGAGGCACAGCTCGCGCTCGATCGCCTCGCCCTGGATCGTCAGGTCGACGACCCGGTGCACCGGCACGAGCCGCGCGAGCTGGCTCTTGATCTGCTCGATCACCGCGTTGGTGCCGGTGGTCACGATGGTGATGCGCGAGATGTGCTTCTGGTGCTCGGTCTCGGAGACCGTCAGGCTCTCGATGTTGTAGCCGCGCCCGGAGAACATGCCGGCGATGCGCGCGAGCACGCCTGGCTCGTTGTCGACGATCACCGCGAGCGTGTGCCGATTCGACGGCTCGATGCGGGTCGGATCGGGGTAGTGGGTGTTCATCGCGTTCATGCTGCCGCCGCCTTCCGGAAATTCTCGACCGGCTCCTCGTCGACCTCGTCTTCGGGCACGATCCAGGTCTCGGCAAGGGCGGCGCGGCGCCATTCCTGGAAGGCCGGCGTGCCGAGCACCGCGTCCATGTAGGCGCGGGTGCCGGCGTCCGCCGGGATGGCGTAGGTGTCGAAGCGCGTCACCATCGGGGCGTACATCGCGTCGGCGGCGCTGAAGGCGCCGAACAGGAACGGTCCCGCGGCCCCGAAGCGCTCTCGCGCCGTGCGCCAGATCTCCGCGACCCGCGCCGCATCCTTCGCGACGCCGGCGCCGCGGTCTTTTTTTGCGAACCGCTTGCCGAGGTTCATCGGGCAGGCGCCGCGGATGGCGGAGAAGCCGGCGTGCATCTCGGAGGCGATCGACCGCGCCATCGCGCGCGCCGCCCGATCCCTCGGCCAGACGGCGCGGTCGGGATGCGTCTCGGCGAGGTACTCCATGATGGCGAGCGACTCCCACACCGCGACCTCGCCGTCGACGAGCGCCGGCACCTTGCCGGCCGGCGAGTATTTCTTGATCTCGCGCTTCCACTCGGGCGAGTCGATCGGGTCGGCGAAGGGGACCAGCACCTCCTGGAACGGGATGTCGAGCTGCTTCATCAGGATCCAGGGCCTGAGCGACCAGGAGGAGTGGCACTTGTTGCCGATGACGAGGGTCAGCATGACAGGCTCCGGCGAGGACACCCCGCCAGTGTGGCTGGAGGAGACGCGAATCTCTACTCACGAAACGTGGCCATTGTCATCACGGCGTCGAATGCCGCGCGAAAGCCGTCTCCGGCCGCAGAGGTAGCCCGCCCTGTCCGGCACCGCTATTGTCTCGCCATGACGGACCTCTTTCCGCCCTTCGCGCCGGACCCGCTCGAGCCGCGCCGGCGGCGCTTCAAGCCGGTGCCGTTCCGGGTGATCGCGCCGAACCTCGTCACCGTGCTGGCGCTTTGCCTCGGGCTGACCGCGATCCGCCTCGCCTATGAGGGGCACCTCGACACCGCAGTGATCTGCATCATCGTCGCCGGCGTGCTCGACGGGCTCGACGGGCGGCTTGCGCGCTTTCTCAAGGGCACATCGCGCTTCGGCGCCGAGCTCGATTCGCTCTCGGATTTCGTCTGCTTCGGCGTCGCCCCGGCGCTGATCCTTTACGGCTTCATCCTGCAGAGCCTCAAGGGGCTCGGCTGGGTCGCGGCGCTTCTGTTCGCGATCGCCTCGGCGCTGCGGCTGGCGCGGTTCAACGTCATGATCGACGACCCGACCCGGCCCGACTGGAAGAAGAACTTCTTCGTCGGCATGGCGGCTCCCGCCGGGGCCGTCACCGTGCTCCTGCCGATCTATCTTCACTTCGTCGGCGTGCCGATGGGGTCGCGCATGGCCCCGGTGGTGCTGGTCTACGTGCTGTTCGTCGCCTTCATGATGGTGTCGACGGTCCCGACCTTCTCCGGCAAGACCATGGGCAAGCGTGTGCCGCGGGATTGGGTGCTGCCGATCTTCGTCGTCACCGCGGCCTTCATCGGTCTCCTGGTCAGCTTCCCCTTCGCGACGCTGGCGCTCGGCACGCTCGTGTACCTGGGGAGCATCCCCTTCGGGGTGGCGCGCTATCGTCAGCTCGGTCGGGCCGAGGCCGAGGCGCTCCGGACCGAGCCGATCGCGGATCCGATGGAGCCGCCGCCGTCAGCCTGATTTGCGGGCAGGTCCGAGCCGCCTGGCGTTCGCCTTGACGGCCTTGCGCGCCGCATGCCCGGCCTTTTGCGACACCCGCACGAGATCGTTCGCGAGCGCCGCCGGGGAGGGCGGGCAAAAGGCCGCGCGGATCATCACCTGCTGCCAGGCCGCGGAGGCCGCAAACAGCCCTTGCCAGGCCGCTGTGGCCTTCTCGGCACAGGCGCGATTCCACTCGGCGACGCCCTCGGCGGTCGGCGCGACAAGGCAGCCGGCAAAGATCGGCAGGCGCGCCGCGATCGTGACCGCGGAGTTCACGGCTGCTTCGCCGGCTTCGGTGCCGGCGTGGATGAGGGAGCGGGTGAGTCGGCGGGCGCTCATGCGATTCCTGCGGAGGGACGGAGCTATGTCGGTGCGGGGCGAATGCCCATGTTCACAAGCCCGAACCTATAGAGTAGGTTCCGCGCCCGCCAGCCTGCTCTCCGTCCTTGATCCGGCGAGCTCCTCCCAGGTGAACCCCAGTCTCGTGGCGTCTCGCAGCACAACCGCCGGATGGCGTCCGAAGCTCGTGCTGGCGTCCGGCTCGCCGCGTCGCCTCGCGCTCCTGCAGCAGGCCGGCATCGAGCCCGACGCGCTTCTTCCCGCCGATGTCGACGAGGCGCCGCTGAAGTCCGAGACGCCGCGCGAACTCGCAAAGCGCCTCGCCCGCACGAAGGCCGAGGTCGCGCGCAAGACCGCGCGCAACCGCGAGGATCTCGCCGAGGCCTTCATCCTCTCCGCCGACACGGTGGTCGCGGTCGGGCGCCGCGTCCTGCCGAAGGCCGAGGTGGTGGACGAGGCGGCGGCGTGCCTCAGGATGCTGTCCGGCCGCGCCCACCGGATCTATTCGGCCGTGTGCCTCGTGACGCCGGCCGACAAGCTGCGCGAGCGTATCGTCGAGACCCGCCTGCGGTTCAAGCGCCTGTCCCGGGAGGAGATGGAGAGCTATCTCGCCTCCGGCGAGTGGCGCGGCAAGGCCGGCGGCTACGCGATCCAGGGTCTCGCCGGCACGTTCGCGGTCAAGCTCGTCGGCTCCTACACGAACGTAGTCGGGATGCCGCTTTACGAGACCATCTCGCTCCTCGACGGCGAGGGCTATCCGGTGCGATTTTCGTGGCTCAACGTGGGCTAGGCCCATGAACGTCGCGCTTTGGCTCGAGCGCGCGGGCAAAGCCGACCCGCACCGCCCCGCCATCGGCTACGGCCGCCGCGTCGTTCGCACCTATGCCGAGCTTGCCGCGGGTGCCGCGCGGCTCGCCGCGGCGATGCGCGCAAAGCTCGGCCTCGCGCCGGGCGAGCGCGTCGCGGTCATCGCCGAGAACTGCCCGGAATACGTCGAGATACTCTACGGCCTGTGGTGGGCGGGCCTTGCGGCCGTGCCGGCGAACGCGAAGCTGCATGGGGCCGAGCTCGGCTACGTGCTCGAGCACTCCGGCGCAAAGCTCTGCTTCGCCACGCCCGAGCTCGAGAGCGATCTCGCCGCGCACGCGCCGCCGACGCTCGAGCGGCTCATCGTCATCGGCAGCCCGGCTTACGCCGCGCTCCTCAACGACGATCCGATCGCGGCCCCCATCGAGCGCCGGCCGGACGACCTCGCCTGGCTGTTCTACACCAGCGGCACCACCGGACGGCCGAAGGGCGCCATGCTGACCCACGGCAATCTCGCCTCAGCGGCCCATGCCTACCTGGCTGAGGTCGATCCGGTCGCGCCCGGCGACGGCCTGCTTCATGCCGCGCCGATGAGCCACGGCTCCGGCCTCTACATCTTCCCGCACGTGATGCGCCGGGGCGTCAACGTGGTGCCCGAATCCGGCGGCTTCGACCCGGAGGAGATTTTTGAGCTGTTCGCGCACTGGCGCCGCATGTCGATGTTCGGCGCGCCGACGATGATCAAGCGCCTTGTCGCGAGCCCGGCCGATTGCGATCCGTCCGCGATCCGCACCCTCGTCTCGGGCGGCGCGCCGATGTACGTCGAGGATGCCCGCGCGGCGCTCGAGCGCTTGGGTCCGGTGCTCGCCCAGATCTACGGGCAGGGCGAGAGCCCGATGACGATCACCACCCTGTCGAAGGGCGACGTCGCCGACGCCGACCATCCGCGCTGGCTCGAGCGCCTCGGGTCCGCGGGCTTGCCCTATGCCTGCGTCGAGGTCGCGGTGGTCGATGCCGCCCACCGCGCCGTGCCGACGGGCGAGGTGGGCGAGGTGATCTGCCGCGGCCTGCCGGTGATGGCGGGGTATTGGAACAACCCGGAGGCGACGGCGGCGACGCTCAAGAGCGGGTGGCTGCACACCGGCGACGTCGGCGCGTTCGACCCCGATGGCTATCTCACTCTCAAGGACCGCTCGAAGGACCTCATCATCTCCGGCGGCTCGAACATCTACCCGCGCGAGGTCGAGGAGGTGCTGCTGCAGCACCCGGCGGTGCGCGAGGTCTCGGTCATCGGCCGCCCCGACCCGGAATGGGGCGAGGCGGTCGTCGCCTATGTGGTCGGCGAGGCGCCGCGCGCGGAGCTCGACGCCCTGTGCCTGGCGCGGATCGCGCGCTTCAAGCGGCCGAAGGCCTATGTCTACCTCGCGGCCCTGCCGAAGAACAATTACGGCAAGGTGTTGAAGACCGAGCTTCGCGCCCTAGATCGGGATCGTGAACGACAACCTCACGCCGGACCCGTCGCCAGCTGAGAGAGGCGCCGGCAGCAGCCGCTGCCCGGTCTGCGGCAAGGCGGCGGCGCCGGCCTCGCGCCCGTTCTGCTCGGGACGCTGCGCCGACGTCGACCTGCAGCGCTGGCTCGCCGGCGCCTATGTGGTGCCGGGGGCCGAGGACGAGGAAACGGGAGGCGATGAAAGGCTTTGAGGCGCGGGGCTCGCGCTGGACAGGCGCAGGCCTCGCCCCTATACAGCCGCTCCGACGCGCCGCGCCTGCGGCGAGGCCGGATGCCCAGGTAGCTCAGTTGGTAGAGCATGCGACTGAAAATCGCAGTGTCGGTGGTTCGATTCCGCCCCTGGGCACCA
>DAINQO010000189.1:0-6226 GCA_036742625.1 Microvirga sp. | reverse complement strand
GGGCTGATGATCTCGGTGAAGTTGCTCTTGAGCTGCTGCAGGTCCTTGAGCTCGGAGATCTTCCAGGCGCCGCGCATATAGGCCTGGGCCCTGTGCCCGGCCTCCTCGAGGGCCTTCTTCTGCTCGTCGTTGAGCTGGTTCCACAGCTTCATCGAGACGAGCAGGAGGTCCGGGATGCGCATGTGCTCGTCGAGGCTGTAGAACTTCGAGACCTCGTAGAACTTCTTCGCCACGACCGAGGGGTGGTTGTTCTCGGCGCCGTCGACGACGCCAGTCTGCAGCGCCGTGTAGAGCTCGGCCCAGGCGACCGGCACGCCGGTCGCGCCCATCGCCTCCATGGTCTTGACCATGACCGGCGAGGCCATGACGCGGATCTTCTGGCCCTTGAGGTCGTCGGGCGTGCGCACCGCCTTCTGGGTGAAGAAGTTGCGCGAGCCGGAGTCGAGGTAGGCAAGGACCTTCATGCCCTTGTCCTCGAGCTGCTTTGCAATCTCGGCCGCCTGCGGCTGGGCCAGGAACCACCAGAAATGGGCCTCGTTCTTGAACAGGAACGGCAGCGAGTACATGTCCATCGCCGGCACGACCTGGTTGACGTTCGAGGCCGAGACGGTGGTGAAGCCGATGGTGCCGTTGCGGACGCTCTGGACGTTCGCGACCGCGTCGCCGAGTTGGGTGTTGTGGTAGACCTCGACCTTGACGGCGCCCTTGGTCAGGATGTTGACCTGCTCGCCGAAATACTGCTCGGCATAGCTCGACGGGTGATCGAGCGGCTGGATGCCGGAATATTTGGCGACGATCTGCGCCTCGGCCGGCGCGATAAGCGCCAGCGCGGCGATGAGCAGGCCTGCGACGATCCTCATGGCGTGTCCTCCCTGGCGTTCCTTGTCGTTGCCGGGAGGTTACGGGGGGTGCGGCGGAGTTTCAATCGCGGCGGCGAATTCTTATCGGTCACCGCGGCGCGGCGGGCGCGACCGCGGCGTCGGGCTGGTTGCTGCGGCGCAGCGCGTCGGCGACGAAGCCCGAGGCCTTCATCTCCTCGACGAAGCCGCGCAGATAGGCGGCGCCGGCCGCCCGCCCCTTCGGCGTGCCCATCGCCTGCTCGATGACCATGAAGCGGCCCTCGATCATGCGCACGTCCGGGTTTTTTGCCGCGAACTGCTCGAGCGGCTGGCGCACCCCGGCCGCGACCTCGAGCTTGTCGCGGCGAAACAGCTCGATCGCCGCCTCCGAGGTCGGCGCCCGCACGAGCGCGGCGCGCTTGATCGTGCGGGTCAGGTACAGGTCGTAGGCGCTCTTCTGGCCGACGGCGATGCGCACGCCGTCGCGGTCGACCTCGTCGACGTGGCGCAGCGCCGACCCCGACGGCACCATGTAGGCGCCCTCGATCAGCACGTAGGGCGCCGTGAAGGCGATCTCGTTGGCGCGCACCGGGTCGACGGCCAAGAAGGCGACGTCCCAGACGTTAGCGTTCGCCGAGTCCGCGACCTTGCCGGCGGTGTCGAACGGGACGAGGTCGACCGGCACATCGAGCCGGCGGCCGAGCTCGCGGGCGAGGTCGACCGTCACGCCGCCAAGCGCGCCGGTCGGGTCGCGCTGCGCCAGCACCGGGTTGCCGTAGTTGATCGCGGCGCGCAGGCGCCCGCCCGGCGCGAGCTCGTTGACGATCTCGGGCGCGGCGGCGTTCGCGGACGCGGTCATCAGGAACGCGAGGCCGGCGAGCCGCGCGATCGCCTGGGCGGCGCTCAAAGCACCGGCTGCCACGGCATCGGCACCTCGCGATAGCCGTCGGCGGTCTTCTCGAGATGGGCGAGGCCCGGGAACGGATAGTGGAAGCCCTGGATCGGCAGCTTCTCGGCGACGATCATGTCGTAGACCTTGCGCCGCGTCTCCTCGGCCGTCTTGCCGTCCTGGTCGAAGCCGGCGTGCCAGCCCGGATGGCGCGCGAACAGCACCGGGATGTTGGTCACGTCCGACTGCACGTAGACCTTCGCGTTGCCCGAGGCGACGACGTAGGAGGTGTGGCCCGGCGTGTGCCCGACAGTCGCGACGGCGGTAATGCCCGGCGCGACCTCCTTGCCCCACTCGTAGGGCGTGACCTTTCGCTGGAGCGCGTCGAAGACGCGGCGGTTGTTCTTGAACAGGTCCTGCATGCGCCCGGCCGGCGCGCGGCTCATCTCGCCGTCGTCGGTCCAGAACGCCCACTCGACCCGCGGCACGAGGATCTCGGCGTTCGGGAAGGCCGGCTTGCTGTCCGCCGTCAGGAGGCCGTTCACGTGGTCGCCGTGGAAGTGCGAGATCACCACCGTGTCGACGGCGTTGCGGTCGATGCCGGCGGCCTTGAGGTTTGTCTGGAACTGGCCGGCGGCGCCCTTCGAGCGCTCGAAATTCGCCTCGCCGGTGCCGGTGTCGATCACGACGAGCTTGCCGCCGGTGTTCACGACGATCGGCGTGTACGGGACGGTCAGCGTCGCCGGGTCGCGATGGCCGGCCGCGAGCGCCGCCGCGACCTCGTCCTTCTTGGCGTTGACGACGAAGCTGTCCGGCAGCGGGAAGACGTTGGCGCCGTCGGTCACCGCCGTGACCTCGATGTCGCCGACCTTGTAGCGATAGAACCCCGGCGCCTGCTTGCCGGCCGGCGGCGCGGCGGCCTTTGCGGGCGACGCGGGCGCGCCGGCGCCGAGCGCGCAGGCGCTCGCCGCGGCGGCGGACAGGATGGTGCGGCGGGTGAGATCGGTCATGGCTTCCTCCCTGGTTGCCCGAACAGGTCGCACGATCCCGCCTCCGGTTGAAGGCGTGCGCGTGCACAAAACTTGGTGATCGGGTGCGCCCCCTCTCCCGAACGGAGGCCTCTGCGAAAGGTGCGATTCGGCGCTGCTTCGCGGCGAGTTCTTGCGCTGGGTCCCGGATTGCCTTCCACTCCGCTTCGCTCCGTTCCAGGCGTCCAGGAAAGGGTCGTTGAGAAATTCGTGCCGATCTTTGGGCCGCTTTCCCGGGCGCATGCAGCGCAAGCGGAATGCGACCCGGGACCCAGCGCAAGACTCCGCCGCGAAGCGGCGCCACACTTATTTCGCAGAGGTCTCGCGCGGCGGGGGGGATGATGAGCATGCCTTCCCGGAAACCTCCGCGCCCTGCCGCCGGTTATGATGGGGGATGCGCCGTCCTCGTCGGCCTGCGAAGGCGCGAGGCGGGCGGTCATGATGGGGGTGCGGCCCCCGGCATCATCATGACACGGACGCAGCCGCACGAGGTTTGGGCCGTTCTCCCAAGCCCTCATCCTGAGGTGCGACCCCGGCCTTGAGCCGGTGTAGCCTCGAAGGACGCAACCCTCCTCGTGCAGCGCCCGCCGGCGGTGCGTGCTTCGAGGCTCGCTCCGCTCGCACCTCAGCATGAGGAGAGTTGTGGTAGCACTTAGAGAGGGTTAAGCCCCCTCGTCGAGGGCCACCGCCTCGCGCTTGCGGCGGAGCGACGGCAGCAGCGGAAACACCAACAGCACCGCCGCGAAGAGGAGGCACGCGGCCGAGATCGGGCGGGTCAGGAACGTCGTCAGCTCGCCCTGCGACAGGATCAGCGCCTTGCGCAAATTGTTCTCGAGCATCGGCCCGAGCACGAAGGCGAGGACGAGGGGGGCGGGCTCGTAGCCGGTCTTGCGCATCAGGTAGCCGAGGATGCCGAAGGCGATCATGACGTAGACGTCGAAGACGTTGTTCGACGAGCAATAGACGCCGATGATCGAGAACAGGACGATGAGCGGGAACAGCACGTTGTAGGGCAGGCGCAGGAGCTGCGCCCACATGCCGACGAGCGGCAGGTTGAGCACCAAGAGCATGACGTTGCCGATGTACATGCTGACGACGATCGCCCAGAACAGGGCCGGGTTCTGGCTCATCATCAAAGGCCCGGGCTGCAGCCCGTGGATGATGAAGGCGCCCATGAGCAGCGCCATGACGACGTTCGGCGGGATGCCGAGCGTCATCAGCGGGATGAAGGCGCCGCCGGCGGCGGCGTTGTTTGCGGCCTCGGGGCCGGCGACGCCCTCGATGGCGCCGCGCCCGAACCGCTCCGGCGTCTTCGAGAGGCGCTTCTCGAGCGCGTAGGAGGCAAACGAGGCGATCACCGCGCCGCCGCCGGGCAGGATGCCGAGGAAGAAGCCGAGAAGCGTGCCGCGCATCACCGGCGCGGCGCTGGCGCGCCAGTCGGCGCGGCTCGGCCACAGCTGCGTGATCTTGGCGTCGAGGATCTGGCGCGAGATCGGCCGCTCGATGTTCGAGAGCACCTCGGCGATGCCGAACAGGCCCATCACCACCGGCACGAGGCCGATGCCGTCGTAGAGCTCGATGCGCTCGAAGGTCAGGCGCGGCTGCGCCGTGATCGAGTCGAGGCCGATGAGGCCGAGCACGGCGCCGACGCAGGCCATGAGCAGCGCCTTCGCCATCGACCCTTGAGTCAGGAAGGTGAGGACGGTGAGGCCGAGCACCATCAGGCTGAAATACTCGGCCGGGCCGAAGGCGATGGCGACGCTCGCGAGCGCCGGCGCGACGAGCATCAGCGCCACGATCGCGAAGGTGCCGGCGAAGAACGAGCCGAGCGCCGCGATGCCGAGCGCCGGCCCGGCCCGGCCCTGCCGCGCCATCTGGTGGCCGTCGAGGCAGGTCACGACGGAGGCGGCCTCGCCCGGGATGTTGACGAGGATCGAGGTCGTCGAGCCGCCATACATCGAGCCGTAGTAGATGCCGGCCATCATGATGATCCCGGCCTCCGGCGACCCGGCGAGCGTCACCGGTAAGAGCAGCGACATCGCCGACACCGGCCCGATGCCCGGCAGCACGCCGACGAGCGTGCCGATGAACACGCCGATGAAGCAGGAGAGGAGGTTCACCGGCTGGAGCGCGACCGAAAAGCCCTGCGCGACGTTGGCGAGGATGTCCATGCCGGTCAGCCGATCTCGAAAATCCCGGCCGGGAGCTGGATCAGCAGCAGACGCTTCAGCACCCACCAGACGCCGAGCGTCGAAAGGGCTGCGAGCGGCAGCGCCGTCCGCCAGCGCACCGGATCGATGCCGCGCAGGAGCACGAGCATGAGCGGCACCGTCGCAACGAGGAAACCGAGGACGTCGAGGACGGTCGCATAGGCGGCGAGGCTCGCGACGATCAGCAGCACCTTCGGCCAGCGCGTGCCGGCCCACAGCGAGGCGATCGCCGGGCCGCCATGCCTTGCCGCGCCGGCGACGACCGCGAGCGCGAGGCCGCACATCAGGAGCCCGGCCCAGAACGGCAGGAACCCGCTGCCCGGCGCCGCGAGCGTGCCGGTGCCGAGGTCGCGCCCGGCCAAGGTCACGAAGGCGCCGAGCGCGAGCCAGAACAGGCCGGCCCAGAGCTCGGCGTTGTCGAGAGCGGCGCGTGGTCCGGACGGTCTCAACACACCGCAACCCTCCTCATGCTGGATGAGGGGCCTGGGAGGATGGCCCCGGCATCGACCTAGTTCGTCTTGGCGAGCCCGAGATCCGAGAGCGCCTTCCTCTCCGTCTCGACCGTCTCGGCGACGAAGGCCCGGTAATCCTCGGTGTTCTTGTAGTTCACCACCATGTCGTACTTCGCGAGCTGCTCCTGCACGGCCGGGTCGTCGATCGCCTTCTTGAAGGCGTCGTGGAGCTTGGCGACAATCTTCGGGTCCATGCCCTTCGGTCCGGCGACCCCGAACGGCGAGTCGAGCACGAACGGATAGCCGAGCTCGCGCAGCGTCGGCGTCTCCGGCCAGTTCTTCGAGCGGTTGGCGGTCCAGATCATCAGCAGGCGGAGCCTGCCGGCCTCGACGAGCGGCTTCCAGCCGCTCGAATCGGCCTGCAGCGTCGTGTGGCCGCCGAGCACCGCGGCGTTGGTCTCGGCGCCGCCCTTGAACGGCACATGCGTCAGCTTGATGCCGGCTTTCGCCGCGATCTGCTCCATGCCGATGTGCAGCGAGGTGCCGGCGCCCGGCGTCGCGTAGGTGACCTTGCCGGGATTCTGCTTCGCGTACTCGACGACGTCAGCCCAGGTCTTGAATTGCGACTCGGCGTTCGCGGTGACGCCGAAGGTGTAGCCGGTCAGATGGACGACGTAGGTGAAGTCCTTGAGCGGGTCCCAGGTGGTCTTCTGCATCAGCGGCAGGCGGAACACCGTGATCGGCATCTGAGCAATGGTGTAGCCGTCGGGCTTTGCCGCCGCCGCCATCGTGGCCGGGCCGACGGTGC
>DAINQO010000188.1:0-6270 GCA_036742625.1 Microvirga sp. | reverse complement strand
TCCCACCCTAACGACGCCTCGCGAGAGCGTCCCCCGGCGGACGGGACGGGCGAGATGTAGGACATCGTTCCGTGGCTGTCAAGGACTATTTTCTGGAAAAGCCATGCCGCCATCCCGGAAGCCGCGGCTACGCTAATCCGATCGCCCTCCGACCGCCGAGGCGCCGAACACATGATCGAGGATGAGCCCTTTCACCGCGGTCGCGGCCACGGGGCCGTCCGGCAGCAGCGCGGCGTCGGAGCCGATCACCAGCGGGCCGTCCTCGGGCCGCGCCGTCACGCGCCCGTGCGAGCCCTTCACCAGCGCGGCGTCGAGCGGGATCACGTCCATGAGGGCGCGAAAGCCGAGGGCGCGCTTCGCGAGCCGCGCGCCGATCGCGAGCTTCGGATGACGGATCGCCGGATCGAGGAAAAGCTCGACCGGATCGTAGCCGGGCTTGCGATGGATCTCGACCGTGCGGGCGAAGTCCGGCGCGCGGGAATCGTCCTGCCAATAGTAGTAGGTGAACCAGGCGTTCGGCTTCGCGAGCAGGACGAGCTCGCCCGAGCGGGGATGATCGAGGCCGTGCGCCCGCTTGCCGGCCTCGTCGAGCACCGCGTCGACGCCCGCGATGTCCGCCAGGAGCTTCTGCACCGGCGCCATGAGGGCCGGGTCGGCGAGGTAGACATGCGCGATCTGATGGTCGCAGACCGCGAAGGCGCGCGAGGCGACCGGGTCCAGCATCTCGGCCCCGTCCTCCTCGCGCACGGCGAGGAGGCCGGCGTCGCGGAGCGCCCGGTTGAGGTGGACCGGCGTGTCGACGGGCGTGATGCCGTATTCGGACAGCACCAGGATGTTCAGGCCTTCGGCCTCGGCGGCAGCGATCAGGTCGCCGGCGGCCGCGTCGAGGTCGCGCAGCGACTGCGCCACCGCCGGATGGGACGGGTCCGGCCCATGGCGCTGCATATCGTAGTCGAGGTGCGGCAGGTAGACGAGCGTGAGCGTCGGCCGGTGGGCGCTGATCACGTGCCTGGCGGCGTCGGCGATCCATCGCGTCGAAGCGATGGTCGTGCCGGGACCCCAGAACTGGAACAGCGGGAACGGCCCGAGCTTCTCCGTGAGCTCGTCGCGCAATCCCGCCGGCTTGGTGTAGCAGTCGGGGAGCTTGCGCCCGTCGGCCTTGTAGATCGGGCGCGGCGTCGCGCCGATCTCGAAGCCGCCGGCCATGTTGTACCACCAGAACAGGTTGGCGCAGGTGAAGGACGGATCGCGCCGCTTCCCCGCCTCCCAGATCTTCTCGCCGTCGACGAGCCGGTTCGACTGGCGCCAGAACCAGATCTCCATCAGGTCGCGGAACAGCCAGCCGTTGCCGACGATGCCGTGCTGGCGCGGCAGGAGCCCGGTCATGAAGGTCGCCTGCACGCTGCACGTCATCGCCGGCGTGATCGTCTTGAGCGGGCGCATGCCGCCGGCCGCCGCGAGCCGCGAAAGACGGGGCGTGTCGGGGCCGAGGTGGCGGGGCGTCAGCCCGACGATCAGGAGGACGAGGGTCGGGCGCATCGCGGTGCCTGGCGCTTCGCGCGCATCCTCCCGACAGCCCGGGCGGCCGTCAATGCGGACGCGGCTTGCATCTCGCGCAGGCCGGAGCGATTGACGCTGCGCTCGCTTCGGGCGCAACATCGGCTGCATCGTGAGGCGATGTCGTTGCGGCAATTGATGAAACAGGTTGCGGGAAACCATCGTGCTTGAGCGCAGCCGTCACGCGACCTGGGGCGAGACGCACGTCCAGCGTTTCACCGTCGCCTATGATCTGCCGGTGGTCTTCACGCGCGACGCCTTCGACGCCGCGAACCCGACCTTCGCCGACGCCTTGCGCCGCCGCGAGCCCGACAAGCGCCACCGCATGGCGGTCTTCGTCGATTCGGGCGTGCTCGCCGCGATGCCGGCGCTCGAGCGCGCCATCCGCCGCTACGCCGCGGCCCATGCCGGCTCGCTCGCGATCGAGGGCGACATCGTCGTCGTGCCGGGCGGCGAGGAGGCAAAGACCCGCGCCGGGGTCGTCGAGAGCCTCCTCGGCGAGCTCGTGCGCCGCGGCATCGACCGGCACTCCTACGCGGTCGCGGTCGGCGGCGGCGCGGTGCTCGACGCCGTCGGCTACGCCGCCTCGATCTTCCACCGCGGCGTGCGCCACGTGCGGCTGCCGACGACGGTGCTGGCCCAGGCCGACAGCGGCGTCGGCGTGAAGAACGCCGTCAATGCCTTCGGGACGAAGAACCTCGTCGGGGTCTTTGCGCCGCCGTTCGCGATCGTCAACGACGGCGGCTTCATCGACCACCTGCCGCCGCGGGAGAAGCGCAGCGGCATGTCCGAAGCCGTGAAGGTGGCGTTGATCCGCGACCGCGGCTTCTTCGAGTGGATCGAGGCCAACGCCGACGCGCTCGCCGTCTTCCACCCGAACACCCTCGACCGGCTGATCGAGCGCTCGGCGCAACTCCACATGCGACAGATCGCCGAGGGCGGCGACCCGTTCGAGACCGGGTCGGCGCGCCCGCTCGACTATGGCCACTGGTCGGCGCACAGGCTCGAGAGCCTGACCGGGCACAGGGTCAGCCACGGCGAGGCGGTCGCGATCGGCGTCGCGCTCGACACCCGCTACGCCGTCCTTGCCGGCCTCCTGCCGGCGGGCGAGGACGAGCGCGTGCGCCGCCTCTTGACGAAGCTCGGCTTCAGCCTCTGGTCCGACGCGCTCGACGCGCGCGACGGCGACGGGCAGCTCGCGATTCTGCGCGGCCTCAAGGAGTTCCAGGAGCACCTCGGCGGCGAGCTGACCGTGACGCTGATCGACGCCGTCGGCCACGGCGTCGAGGTCAACCGGATGGACCCGGCGCTGATCGCCGACGCGATCGCCTGGCTGCACGGTTCGCAACGGTAGCGACATGCGCCTCGCCCAGCTGCCCGGAGCCCCGGAGCTCACCTATTGCACCAACATCCACGCCGGCGAGAGCTGGGACGAGATCCGGGCGAGCCTCGACGCGCACGTGCCGCGGATCAAGGCACAGGTCGCCCCGGACGCGCCCTTCGGCCTCGGGCTGCGCCTCTCCGGCGTCGCCGCGGCGGAGCTCGTCAGGCCGGAACCGCTCGAGGCCTTCAAGGACCAGCTCGCGCGCCTTGGCGCCTATGTCTTCACCCTCAATGCCTTCCCGTTCGGCCCCTTCCACGGCACGCGGGTGAAGGAGCGCGTCTATGAGCCTGACTGGCGCACGGGCGAGCGCGTGAGCTTCACGCGCGACGCCGCCGACATCCTGGCGGCGCTTCTGCCGGCCGGCGGCTTCGGCAGCATCTCGACGGTGCCGGGCGGCTTCAAGCCGGTCGGACGCGAGCCGAAGGCGGTCGCCGCCCTCGTCGACCATCTCCTTCAGGCTGCCGCGCATCTCGTCGTGATCGAGCGCAGGACGGGCAAGCGCATCGCGCTCGCGCTCGAGCCCGAGCCCTGCTGCTTCCTGGAGACCGTCGAGGAGACGCTCGCCTTCTTCGAGGAGCGGCTCCTCGCGCCCGAGGCGCTCGCCCGCTTCGCGGCGCTTGCCGGGCTCGGCGCAGGCGAGGCCGAGCCGATGCTGCGTCGCCATCTCGGCGTCTGCTACGACGTCTGCCATGGCGCCGTCGAATACGAGGAGCCGGTCGCGGCCCTGCGCCGCCTGCGCGGCGACGGCATCGCGATCCCGAAAATCCAGCTCTCGGCGGCGATGCGCGTGCCGGCGATCTCGGCCTCGCTCGCGGCGAGGCTCCGCGACTTCGACACCGGCATCTACCTGCACCAGGTGATCGTGCGCGACGGGCGGCTCACGCGCTTCATCGATCTGCCCGACGCCTTCACGGCTTTCGGCGAGGGTGGGGCGCATGGCGAATGGCGCATCCATTGCCACGTGCCCGTGTTCCTCGCCGATCTCGGCGAGCTCGGCTCGACCCAGGACACGCTTCTCGCAACCCTGCGGGCGCTAAGCGGGGAGCATCTCTCGCCGCATCTCGAGGTCGAGACCTATACCTGGGACGTGCTGCCTCAGGAGCTCAAGACCGGCTCGAAGGCCGACGACATCGCCCGCGAGCTCGCTTTCGTGCTGGAGGAATTTCGGGATGAGGGCCGCGACCACCTCCCGGGCGGTGCCGCTCGCGACGCTGCTTAGGCTCGGTCGGGTCTCGAACCTTCCGACCGTGTGGACGAACGTCGTCGCCGCAACCGCGATCGCCGGCGGCGATCCGCTCGGGCCCGGGTCAGCCCTCGCGCTCGTCGCCATGACGCTGTTCTATGTCGGCGGCATGTACCT
Source organism: Microvirga sp. (assembly GCA_036742625.1). Classification (GTDB taxonomy): domain Bacteria; phylum Pseudomonadota; class Alphaproteobacteria; order Rhizobiales; family Beijerinckiaceae; genus JAJKJG01. The sequence goes on along the minus strand of DAINQO010000188.1, from coordinate 1,969 downwards.
CAACGACGCGTTCGACCGCGGCGTCGACGCGCGCGAGCGCCCCGGCCGCCCGATCCCGGCGGGCGAAATCGCCGCCTCCTCCGTGTTCGGGATCGGCTTCGGCCTCCTCGGCGGCGGGCTCGTTCTGATGGCGCTGCGCAGCCCGGCGGCGCTCGCCTGGGGATTGGCGTTGTGCGCCGCGATCGTGCTCTACGATCTCCACCACAAGGGCAACCCGTTCAGTCCGCTGGTCATGAGCCTGTGCCGGCTCCTGGTCTATGCCGGCGCTGCCGCGGCGGCCGTCGGTTCCGTGCCGGCGGCGGTGTGGATCGCCGCCGTCGCGATGGCGGCGCACGTCGTCGGCCTGACCTATGCGGCAAAGCAAGAGAGCCTCAACCGCGTCGAGCGGCTCTGGCCGCTCGCGATCCTGGCGCTGCCGCTCGCGGTCGGCGCCTGGCAGGTCTTCGGACATTGGTGGGTCGCGGCGTTCTGGCCCGCGCTCGCCGCCGCCGACTGGCTCGCGGTCGCGATGCTGCGCCGGCGCGCGAGCCCGGACGCGGTGCCGTCGGCGGTCGCGGCGTTGATCGCCGGTATCGCCCTCGTCGACGCCCTGATGGTGGCGCCGGTCTCGCTCGCCGCGGCGGCGCTTTGCGTCTGCGGCTATGCCGCGACGCGGCTCGCCCAGCGGATCGTTCCCGGCACCTGAGCCGGATGGCGCCCGCCCCGGCATCGCCGACGAGCGAACGAACGGCGCTCCTCGCCGGCTGGGTCCGGCGGGCGCTCGACGCCGAGCCGGCGGCGTGGTTCGAGACGACGCTGGCGGCGCTTGCCGACGCGGCCGGCGAGCGCGATCTCGCCCGCGCCCTGGGGCTCGCCCCGCGCAAGCTCGGGAAGAGCGACCTCGTCCTTGCGCCCGGCGACCTTGAGCGGGCGGAGGCGGTGCGCGCCGGCTTCGACCCCGCCGGGCTCACGGTCGATCAGGCGGCCCGCATCGCCTTCCTCCTCGCCACGGACCGCGGCGACGATGCGGCATTCGCGGCGCGCCTCCTCGAGCTCTTCCGAACCGCCGATGTCAGCGAGAGCATCGCCTATCTGCGCGGGCTGCCGCTGTTCTCCGGCGGGCGCGCGCTGCTGCCCGTCGCGGCGGAAGGCGTGCGCTCGGCCGTCAAGCCGGTGTTCGAGGCGATCGCCCATCGCAATCCCTACCCGGCCGAGATGTTCGAAGAGGGCGCCTGGAACCAGATGGTGCTCAAGGCGCTGTTCATCGGCTCGAGCCTCGCCCCGATTCGCGGGCTCGGCGAGCGGGCGAACCCTGAGCTCGCGCAGGTGCTCGTCGACTACGCCCACGAGCGCTGGGCGGCGGGCCGGCCGGTCAGCCCCGAGCTGTGGCTTTGCGTCGGCCCCTTCGCCGAAGGGCCGATGCTCGACGACCTCGCGCGCGTCCTGGCGACCGGAACCATGGAGGAGCGTGCGGCGGCGAGAGCTGCGCTTCAGGCAAGCCCGTCCGCCGCGGCGGGCGCCATCCTGGCCCGCCATGCGGGAGCTCGCCCTCGCGGCGCGTGAGCCGGAGCCCGCGCGAACCCGTCCGCCGCGGCGGCGTTCCTGACGCGCCTACGGCCAGAACTCGTCGCTCAGCACGTAGGCGACGATCGCGATCTCCTGCTCCGGCGTGTAGACCTCCTTCCAGGGCGGCATGTTGCGGAAGCCGTTGTGGACCCGGTCCCAGACGAAATCCGGCTTGTAGCGGCGCGGCTCGAGCTTCGGCGCTTTCCCCGGATAGGCCTTGGCGCCGTGGCAATGCGTGCACTGCTCCTGCCACAGCGCCTCGCCCTGCGCGATCACCTTCGCATCCTTGAGGATGTCGGCCGGCAGCGGCGGCGGCGGATCGCGCGCCTCCGGCGCGGCCGGAGCCGGCTGGGCCGTTGCCGTGGGCAAGCCGGCAACGACGAGTGCCGGCACGACAAGCATGCCGAGCACGGCCACGATCCGG
>DAINQO010000187.1:0-6276 GCA_036742625.1 Microvirga sp. | reverse complement strand
GAGCTCGGCGAGGCGATGCGCCTCATGGACTTCGAGACCGCCGCGAAGCTCTCGGGCTCGCGCTTCGTCGTGCTGAAGGGACAGCTCGCCCGGCTCGAACGGGCGCTGGGGCAGTTCATGCTCGACCTACATACGGACAACCTGCCGAAGGGCGTTACGCCGTCAAGCGAGCCCCACGGCTACATGGAGGTCGCGCCGCCGCTGCTCGTGCGCGACCACGTGATGTTTGGGACGGGGCAGCTGCCGAAGATGGAGGAGGATCAGTTCGCGGCGTCGAGAGTCTTATCCTTCGAGGAGAGACGAGCGCGACAGGAAGCTCTAGCTGAGTCCATTTTTGGAGACCGATCGCTCGCCGACTCGTTCCCTCAGGGTCTCGCGGCCAAATTGAAGGGGACTATATTAGGGCGGCTCGCTGAAAGGCAGCAAAAAGAAGCAACGATCGACTACTGGCTCATCCCCACCGCCGAAGTCTCGCTAACAAACCTCGTCCGCGAGGCCATCACGCCCGAAGACGAACTCCCGCTCCGCGTGACCGCGCTCACCCCGTGCTTTCGCGCCGAGGCGGGCGCTGCCGGCAAGGACACGCGGGGCATGCTGCGGCAGCACCAGTTCACCAAGTGCGAGCTCGTCTCGATCACGACGCCGGAGCAGTCGGCGGACGAGCACGAGCGCATGCTCGGCTGCGCCGAGGAAGTGCTCAAGCGCCTCGATCTGCCCTATCGCGTCATGACGCTGTGCACCGGCGACATGGGCTTCGCCGCGGCCAAGACCTACGACATCGAGGTCTGGCTGCCGGGGCAGGGGACCTATCGCGAGATCTCGTCGTGCTCGGTCTGCACCGATTTCCAAGCGAGGCGCATGAACGCCCGCTATCGCCCGAAGGAGGGGAAAGGCCCGCGTTTCGTCCACACGCTGAACGGCTCCGGCGTCGCCGTCGGTCGCGCCCTCATCGCCGTGATGGAGAACTATCAGGACGAGGACGGCAGCGTCGCGGTGCCGGACGCGCTCGCGCTGTACATGGGCGGGGTGAAGCGGATCGAGGGAAAGGCGTGATGCACCGGCGTTCATCCCTCCCCCTTGCGGGGAGGGCCGACTCGGCCGCAGGCCGAGCGGGGTGGGGGTCGCGGGGCGAGGCCGGACCTGTCCGGTTCCCCCTGCGGCTGATCCGGCGCGCCACCACGCCGATGGTTGCGCTCTATGCCCACGACCCCCACCCCTGCCCCTCCCCGCAAGGGGGAGGGGATTAGATGCGCATCCTCGTCACCAACGACGACGGCATCCATGCGCCGGGCCTTGGCGTTGCCGAGCGCATCGCCGCGGCGCTGTCGGACGACGTCTGGATCGTCGCGCCGGAGACCGACCAGAGCGGCGTGTCGCATTCGCTGTCGCTCAACGATCCCTTGCGCCTGCGCGAGGTCGAGGAGCGGCGCTTCGCCATCAAGGGCACGCCGACCGACTGCGTCATCATGGGGCTGCGGCACGTGATGCGGGAAGTGCGTCCCGACCTCGTGCTCTCCGGCGTCAACCGCGGCCAGAACGTCGCCGAGGACGTGACCTATTCGGGCACCGTCGCCGGCGCCATGGAGGGCACGATCCTCGGCGTGCCCTCGATCGCCTTGTCGCAGGCCTACGGGCCGGGCGGGCGCAACGCCATCCGCTGGCAATGCGCCGAGGCGCACGCGCCGGCGGTGGTGCGCAAGATCCTCGATGAGGGCATCCCGGCCAGCATCCTCGTCAACGTCAATTTCCCGGATTGCGAGCCCGCCGAGGTGCGCGGCATCGCGGTGACGGCGCAAGGGCAGCGCACGCAGGAGCTCTTGCGCATCGACGAGCGCGTCGACGGCCGCGGCAATCCCTATTTCTGGGTCGCGTTCGCCAAGGGCAAGTCGATCCCGGCGAACGGCACCGATCTGTGGGCGCTCGCCGACAGGCGCATCTCGGTGACGCCGCTGCGCCTCGACCTCACCGACGAGCCGACGCTGACGAAATACGCGGCGGCGTTCGCGTAAGACCGCCGCTTCAGATGGCGTGCGCCGGCGCCGGCACGAGGCGCGGCCCGGCGTCGCGGAAGAGCACGACGCAGTAGGCGAGAAGCAGAACCGCGAAGGCGCCGATGAGGCCGCCGGGGCCCGCAAGCGCGGTGCCGCCGCCGGCAAGCAGCGGCCCGGCGATCTCGCCGGCGCCGCACAGCGCGACGAAGCAGGCGTTGCCGGCCGCGAGCTGCTGTCGCGGCACGCTCCGGCTCATGACGGCAAGGCCGAGCGTGTAGAAGCCGTCGCAGGCGCCGCCGAGAAGGACCATCAGCGGAAACAGGAGAGCGCGCGACCCGGTCGCGGTCAGGAGGCCGATGATGCACAGGAGCGCCATCGCCGAGCAGACGGTCAGCATCGTCTGCGGGCTGTAGCGGTCGGCGCAGTAGCCGGCCGGGATTTGGAACAAGACGACGCCGAGAAAGCCTGCGGCCGCAAGCGCCGAGGCGTCGACGCTCGAATGCCCGGTCTCGACCGCGAACACGGCGATCAGCGACAGGAGACCGTTGTCGAGCGCGCCGAACATCAGGGCGGCGACAAACGCCAGCGGCGCGAGGCCGATGGTGCGAAGGCTCGGCCTCGCGGCGGGTTTCGCGTCGATGCGTCCGCGGACCTCGGCCGAGAGGACGAGCAGCGCCGCGAGAAAGAAGCTCGCGCCGCCGAGGAGGCGCGCCGGCATGCCTTCGTGGCCGAGAAGGGCGATGGTCGCCGGCGCCAGCGCCGTGCCGACGGCAAAGACCGTGGCGTAGACGGCCACCGCGGTCGCCCGGCGCTCGACGGGCATGCGGGCGATGACGACGTATTCGACGTTGGTGACGAGCGTGCCGATGCCGAGCGCGCAGACGAAGCGCGCGACCGTGACCGCCTCGATGCTCTCGACGAGCGCCGCCGCGGCGAGCGCAAATCCGGCGATCAGGCTGCCGAGCGCGAGCGTGCGGGCGGAGCCGAGCCGGTTCAGAACCGGGGCCGCGACGCACGCCGCGATGACGATGCCGAGCGCCTGTGTCGCCGTGCTGAGCCCGAGCGCCGAACCCGAGAGGCCGCGCTGCTGAAGCCCGAGATTGAGGAGCTGGATCGCGTAGCTGCCGCCGAAGCCGGCGAGGAGCACGATCCCGTAGAGGCTGAGGAGCGCCGGCCAGCGCGGCGCGGCTGCGTCGCCGGCACGCTCGCTCGCGCAGTCCAGGATCTCGATGCCCTTCGCCAACATCCGCCCGGCCCGCTTTCGAGGTCGCGAGCAGGGCGCGTCCTCGGGCACCATCGGTAGCCCGAATGAATGGCAATTCAGGCAATCCGTTCGTGGAAATCCGCCCGACCGGATTAGCGAAAAATCAACCGTGCGCGGCGCTCAAATGGCGGCGGTGAGGGCGTTGGCGGTCGTGAGACTCATGAAAGTTCGGCGGCGTGGCGCGAGGCGCAAGCGGCTCGGCATCCTCCACACCGCGTCCGAGCCGCACGCGCCGTCGTGCTCGGGCTCGATCCGCGCCTTCATGCGCGCCGCGGCGGGCCAGGGCCTCGACGCGGTCATCCTCGGCAAGGACGCGATCGCCCGCGTCGATGAGCTCGATGGGCTCCTGATCCGCGATCTGACCTCGCCGCGCAATCACACCTACGACTTCGCCCGTGCGGCCGAGGCGCGGGGGATCCCGGTCCTCGACGACGCGCGATCGATCGTGCGGTGCTCCGACAAGGTCTTCCTCCACCACGAGCTGACGAAAGCGGGCGTGCCGACGCCGCGGGGCGTGATCCTGACGGCCGCCGATGCGGTCGCGGCGGCGATCGACGCGCTCGGCCTGCCGCTCGTCCTCAAGCTCCCGGAAGGGGCGTTCTCGAAGGGCGTCTACCGCGTTATCTCGCGCCCCGAGGCCGAGACCAAGCTTTTCGAGCTCATGAGCCGGGCGCCTGCCGTCGTCGCGCAGGAGTACCTGCCGACGGCCTTCGATTGGCGCATCGGCGTGCTTGCCGGCGAGCCGCTCTTTGCCTGCCGCTACCACATGGCGCCGGGCCATTGGCAGATCGTCGATCATCGCCACGAACAGCCCTGCGAAGGCGCGGTCGAGCCGCTCGCCCTCGCGGACGCGCCGGCCGAGGCCGTGGCGCTGGCGCTCAAGGCGTCCGCCCGCATGGGAGAGGGGCTTTACGGCGTCGACATCAAGGAGCGCGGCGGCCGCTTCTACGTGATCGAGGTCAACGACAATCCCGACATCCACCACGCCTTCGAGGCGAGCCGCCCGTCGGACCGGGTCTGGAGCCGGATTGCCGGCTGGTTCGCGGAGCGGGCGATCGATCGCGCCGTGCCGGCCGCGGCCTAGGACGGCGCCGATACGGTCAAGAGACTCTGAACGGCAACGCGCGAAAACGCGCAAACGGGGTTTATCAAATCGAGAAGGCTTTGTGCGATGCCATGTTAGGTTTCATGACCGAGGGCTGCCCCATGTCGCGCACGATGTCCGCCTTCCTCAGAGACGAGGCGGGCGGTGCCATGATCCTCGCCGCCGTCATCCTGCCGATCGGCCTGGCGGCCGTCGGGGCGGCGGTCACCTACAGCAATGTCAGCGCGACCCGCGTCTCCTATCAGAAGGCGCTCGACGGAGCGGTCCTTGCCGGAACGATCCTGCCCGCCTCGGCGAGCGTCGCCGAGCGCATCAAGGCGGCGGAGGTCGTCTTCGCCGCCGGCATCACCGGCCAGGTGCAGAGCGTCACGGTGGCGAGCAGCACCCGGTTCAAGGTCGACACGCTCGGCTCCGACGACGTCAAGGTCACGGGCGAGGCCAGCGCCGAGGTGAAGAACCTCTTCGGAGTCATCGGCGGCGAGACGATCGCGATCGCCGTCCACTCGGCCGGCCGCAAGGGCCAATCCGAGCCGGTGTGCCTCATGGCGCTCAACGGCAAGGAGCAGGGCGCCGTCGACCTCAACGGGACGGTCGACGTCGCGACCAACTGCCCCGTCCAGGCGAACTCCACCGACGGCGCCGCGGTCCGGCAGGTCGGCAACGCCGCGATGACGAGCTCGATGTTCGCGATCGCCGGCAACTACCGCGGCAGCAACTTCTCCCCGAAACCCGTCCCGGCAGCGACCGCGTCGCCGATCCGCTCGCGAGCCTGCCCTTTCCGGCCTCCGGAATCTGCGTCGACCTCGGCCTTGGCGGCAGCGGCAAGCTGCAGCAGGAAACCCGGACGCTCTTGCCCGGCACCTATTGCGGCGGGCTCGACATCACGGCGGACAGCAAGATCCGGCTTGAGCCGGGCATCTACATCATCAAGGACGGCGAGCTGAAGATCTCCGGCTCGGTCGTGACCGGCACCGACGTCATGATCGGCTTCACCGGCAAGGGCGCGAAGCTGTGGCTCACCGGCGGCGCCGTCGTGAAGCTGACCTCGCCGTCCGCCGGCCCCTACATGAACATGCAGTTCATGGAAGATCGCAACAGCAGCGCGGGCAACACCTGGGTGTCGATCGGCGGCGATTCGAAGCTCGACTACGACGGCACCATGTATTTTCCGAACTCGAACATCTGGATCTTCGGCGGCTCCGAGGTGACCGCGCGTTCGCCGAACCTGATCATGGTCGGCGACAAGCTGTGGTTCCAGGACAACAGCAAGGTCGTCGTCAAGCAGGAGAACGCCCGCGGCCTGCCGGTCAAGGAAACCCCCCGCCTGAAATTCGGCGCCAAGCTCGTCGAGTAGCGGCCCGAACCCCTCTCCCGGAGGGAGAGGGGCAGGGGTGAGGGGAACCGGCCGCAGGACAGACGGCTCGTCAGGCTCCGCCGGAGAGGGCTTGACCCCTCACCCGGTCGCGCCCTCCGGCGCGACTCGACCTCTCCCTCCGGGAGAGGTGGCGCGCGCTACGCTCTCGACTCGATCCGACATGGCAAGCATGTCAGATGAGCATTCGATGATCATCGATCCGAAAACGAAGGCCGAGAGCCTGCCGTGCTGGCGCGGGCCGGTCGCGGCGGAGCCGCTTCCCGGCGGCATGACCAACTTGAACTTCGTCGTCCGGGACGGCGGCGAGCGCTTCGTGGTCCGGATCGCCGACGACATTCCCGTCCATCAGGTGATGCGCTTCAACGAGCGCGCCGCCTCGATCGCGGCGCATGCCGCCGGGCTGTCGCCGGAGGTGGTGCATGCCGAGCCGGGGGCGCTGGTCATGCGCTTCGTCGACGGCCGGACGCTCGCGCCCGAGGACGTCCGCCGGCCCGAGATGCTGCCCCGCGTCGTCGAGCTCGTGCGCCGCTGCCACCGCGAG
>DAINQO010000186.1:0-6350 GCA_036742625.1 Microvirga sp. | reverse complement strand
CGTAGCGGGTGATCTCGTAATGCTCGACCGCCTGCGCCGCGGAGAGCAGCGCCGCGTCGAGGACCTCCGGATCGTCCGCGTCGCTGATGATCTCCTCGGCCTCCTCGACGAGGCCGTCGATGACCGGGCAGTTCACGCCCTTGGCCTCATGGCCATGGAGCCGGAATACCTCCTCGACCCGGGTCACGTGGCCCTTGGTCTCATTCAAATGGGTCTGGAAGGCCTGCTTCAGCTGCGGATCGGTCGCCTTCTCAGCCATGGTGGGCAGGTTCTTCAGGATCTGCTTCTCGACATAGTAGATGTCCTGCAGGGTGTGCACGAACAAATCGTCGAGGGTTTTGATCGGCGTCGAGAAAAGGCCCATGGTGAAGATCCTTCGCTTGCGGCCGGCATCATAGGCCGGCGCCATGTGTCGGAACGGAACGAACGCTGCGGGCATGCAGACGCTTGCCGGCGGAGCGGTCCCTCTCGGAACCAACGTCACGACGGAGCCCCGGTTCCGGACGATCGGCCGGGCCGGTCGCGCGAGCGCCATTTCTCCGGCTGGCGCGTTCTCCCCCATGAAACCCGGGAGAGCGTCACGGATGAACAGCGAAACCAAGCATTGGCAGTCGATCGATACGGCGCCCGCCGACCGGGACATCCTCATCTACGTCGCGGCCTGGGGCCCGCTGATCGCGCGGCTCAATTCCGAGTTTGGCGAATGGACGTCGCGCATGCAGTGCCCGGTGTCGCTCGCCGAGGAGGCGGATCGCCCGACCCATTGGATGCCGCTGCCCGAGCCACCGACAGCTGGCGCCGCCGACCTCGCCGAGCACGATCGCGTCGCCCTCGCCGGCACCGGCGCGGCGGCGGCGAAGCCGAGGCGCCGAAAACCCGGCATTAATCAGCCTGCGCCAACATGAGGTCCGACCGCCGCGCCGGCGTCTGGGATCCGTCGATGAATATCTGGAGTAGAACGCTCGTTCCGACCCTGGTGCTCGCCGCCGCGGTCGCCGCGAACGAGCCGCCGCCGCAAGCGGAGCCGCAGGCGACCGGCGCGACGAACGAGCGCGCCGCCGTGAACGAGCTCCGTCCCGCGCAGGACTTGCGGCCGCAGGAGAAGCGGCCCGCCGTGCGCGTCATCCTGCCCTCGCCCTATGCGACCAGCCGGTAGCCCGAGCTTGGCAAGCAAGCGTCGCGGCAAGAGTTCGGATTCGACCAAGGCCGACGGATTTGGCGACAGGAACCTCGCCCCGGGGGTAACGTTGGTCTGGTGAATCTGAGTTGGGAGTCGGCAAAGCTCGAGCGAGATCATGTTCATCAGAAACAACCAGGCTTTCCACACCACGAGCCATCATGACGGCGTTAGCCCGATGTCGTTCGACCGCCACCTCGTGGCGAACCTGCTCGTCTCCGTTTATTCAGGTGTCTTCAAGGAGCCGCTGCCTGACCGGCTCGAGCGTCTCGTTCATGAGCTCGAGATTCGTCATGGGTCACGGGTCGCCGAGCAGCCCGCCTCGGCTTTCCGGCAGCACGAGCACCTTGGCTGACGTCGGCAGCGTCGCCCGCGACACCACGATCCGCGACGTCTTCGAGAACTCGACGCGATAGTGCTCCTTCGCCTTGGCGAGAAAGCGGTCGAGCGTCGCCGGGTTGAAATAGTGCATCGGCAGGATCAGCGGCGCGCCGATCGCTTTCAGCACCTCCATCATTCCGTCGGTGTCGAGGGTGTAGCCGCCGTCCACCGGCACGAGCACCACGTCGATGCGCCCGAGTTTCTTCAGGTGTGACGGCTCCAACGTGTGATGCAGATGCCCGAGATGAGCGATGCACAGCTCCGCCGTCTCGACCACGAACATCGAGTTCATGTCGTATTGCGTGCCGCCGCCGCCCCACAGGTCGCGGATGTTGGTCGACACGTTCCGCACGCGGGCGTCGCCGACGGTAATGTCGTGACGCGCCGGGCCGCCAGCTGGGTTCCAGCCCGGCAGCACATGCTTGATGTTGGGATCCGGGCGCGTCGAGTAATGCGTCGAATGCGCCCGGTTCATCGTCGCGACGTCCGGCACCACCGGCGGCCGGACGTAGTCGTTGTAATCGGTCGCGACGCGCACGCCGCCCGGACTCTCGATCAGAAACGTCGCATGGCCGACGAAAGTGAGCGACACCTCGCCGCGCGCGAGCGCCGCCGGGATGACGCGCGGCGTCCGCGTCGCGACGAAACCGGGGCATGCCTCCTGCGTGTCGCTCTGCGCGAGCGAAGTCGAGGCCGCGGAACAGACCACGACGCACAGAGCCGCGCGCAACGTCCGGCATAACGCGCCCATCGAAGCTCTCCCCGATACCGTCATATGCAGGTCGGCAACAGCGAAGGTATGCCGATGCGACGCGCTCGCCAAGCACCCGGGCGGCAGTGCGGCGGTGCCGGCGTCGCATGCATCGCACGTCCGGCTATTCAGCTTTCGTGCGCCCTCTCTATTGCCTGCCGGATCGAGGCGGCAATTTTGCGCAATGATGGCCGCAAATGTGCTGCACATCGCCGCGGATGGCCCCGAACGGCAAGTAAATCAGCCTCGCGAAATCCGATGTTCGTCCACCGTCGGTCGGCGCCGCGCCGATGCAATTCAGATCGCGGAAAACATTGCGCGCGTGCTCAGCGCTGATTCGCGAAGGAGCCGCGCCGCGGGCGATCCGAAGCGCGTCAAACCGCGTCGCAAGTACTCGCGCGGATCATCCGCAGTGGAAAACTGGGCCATCGCCAAGTCTCGCACGCGAAAGAACTTGACAGAAAGAATCGACTATCAGCCAACTTTCCAACGTGGCGCGACGTGATCGCGTCGAACATCGAAGAGAGGGTGAAGTGGCAAAAAACCTGATCACGGGCGCTGCCCAAAGTGTGACGGAAGCCGCTCAATCCGCCATCACCAGGATGAAAGAAGCAGCAGGTAAAGCCATGAGCGATCCTAATACTTCCACACCGAAGGCGAGAGCCAAGAGCAGCACCACCTCGTCCAAGACCTCGGGCGCGAAATCGAGCAAGGGGACGAAGCGCGGCGGCGCCAAGAAGTCGGCCGCGAAAGGCGCCAAGAAGGGCGCGAAGAAGTCCGCCGCCAAGAAGTCCGGCGCCAAGAAGGGTGCGCGCAAGAGCGCCGCCAAGACCGCCCGCAAGAGCGCCACGAAGTCGAGCGGCGCGCGCAAGGGCGGCGCGAAGAAGAGAAGCGCCAGCAAGGCGAAGGCCGCGTCGACAAGCGCGCGCAAGACTTCGAAGCCGGCAAAGCGCGCGGCGAAGAAGAAGTAAGAAGGCATCGGACCGCCTCGCCGAGGCGGGCCGGCCCCCGCGGCGTCGGTTACAAGCCGCAGCGGGCGGCGCGAGCGTGATGGGTGTGTCGCTTCGGCGGCACCCCGTCCGTCGCTTTCCCTTTAACGTCCAGGCACAACGGCTTCGTCCCGAAAGCGCGCGCTCGGGGTTCGGCTCAGGACGAGCGCTCGGCGAGCTGTTCGATATCGGGCTTGAGCGCCGCCGTCTTAAGCCAGCGCGACCAGCTCTCGTCGGCGGCACGGCGCGCCGCAAGCGCGGTCGCGCGGTGGCCGGAGATGCGCCAGCCCGGCGGCCGCTCGATCCCCTGCATCTGCCACGTCCATCGCGTTTTCCCGCCGCCCGCGGCTTTCGCGACGCGCGCGACCACGAGGTCGCCGCTCAGGCCGTGCCAGTCGCCGTTGTCCTGCTCCTCCCAACGGATCACGCGCCGCTGCCCTCGCCGCTATCCCGCGGACGCCGGGAGCGCCGGCTTCGCGGCCATTGTACGATGTGGTCGAGAAGCTGCGGCATCGAGTATGCGTCCTCGGCTCCGGCAACTCGGCCGCGCACCGAGATCCCCGCCGTGTGCACCGTCTGCGGATCGCCGGACACGAGCGGATGCCACCAATAGAGGTCGCGACCCTCGGCGACGAGCCGGTAGGCGCAGGTCGGCGGCATCCAGGCAAGGTCGCGGATATTCTCCGGCGTCAGGCGCACGCAATCCGGCACCTGCGCCTGCCGGTTGCCATAATCGCGGCAGCGGCATGCACCGGCGTCGAGGAGAGCGCAGCCCACATCGGTGTAGTGGATCGTGCCGGTTTCCTCGTCGTCGAGCTTGACGAGGCAGCAGCGCGCGCATCCGTCGCAGAGGCTTTCCCACTCCGCGTCGCTCATGGCCTCGAGCGGCTTCTCGCGCCAGAACGGCGCCGCTGCGGCGGGCGGCGGTTTCACTGGCCCTCGACCTCCCGCTGGGCGTCTTCGGTCGGCTCCCGGACCTGCTGAGCGATCTCATTCAAGGCGCAGAACCCCTGGTCACGACGGAATCGGTCATAAGCCAAACAAGCGCGGCCCGGTAGCCGGCCTGTCAAGCCGTAAGGGAAGGCCGGCGGTTCGGCTCGGCCGAGCGCCGCGGCATCGGACCCTTGGCGCCCTGCCGGCGTTATCGATAAATCGAGCTGGACACCGCCGCGCCCTGGCTGCAAACCGCAACCCTTGCTAATATCTTAACGACAGCCGCCGTCCTCGCCGCCCACCGGGCGCGAGAGCGCCGGTCCTGGCCAAGGGAATTCCAACCTCGTGGACCTTAACGGGCAGCCCCGGATCCCGCTGACGACGCGCCTGAAGCGCGCAGCGCTGGCGTTCGACGCCTGGCTCAACGCCTCGCTCTATTCGGCCGGGCGGCGGATGAGCGACGGCTATGAGCGCTTCTCCGAGCGCTCGGACAAGCTCCGGGTGCGCGGCTTCAAGCGCGCCGTCCTCGATCTCGCGAGCGAGGCGACGACGCTCGGCACCGGCGCGGCGGTCATGATGCTGGCGCTCGCCCTGCCGGCCTTCCGCGAGACGAGCGAGAACTGGCTCAAGAGCCAGGAGCTCGCGGTCACCTTCCTCGACCGCTACGGTCAGGAGATCGGCCGCCGCGGCATCCGCCACGACGATTCGGTGAAGCTCGAGGAATTCCCCGACTACCTGATCAAGGCGGCGCTCGCGACCGAGGACCGGCGCTTCTTCGAGCATTGGGGCATCGACCCGATCGGCACCTTCCGGGCGCTCAGCGTGAACGCCCGCGGCGGCGGCGTCGTGCAGGGCGGATCCTCAATCACGCAGCAGCTCGCCAAGAACATCTTTCTCAACAACGAGCGCTCGCTCGAGCGCAAGGTCAAGGAGGCTTTCCTCGCGGTCTGGCTCGAGTTCCATCTCTCGAAGCAGGACATCCTCAAGCTCTATCTCGACCGTGCCTATATGGGCGGCGGCACCTTCGGCGCCGCAGCGGCGGCGGAGTATTATTTCGGCAAATCGGTGAAGGACATCTCGCTCGCCGAATCGGCGATGCTCGCCGGGCTGTTCAAGGCGCCGACCAAATACGCCCCGCACGTGAACCTGCCGGCGGCTCGCGCCCGCGCCAACGACGTGCTCAACAACATGGTCGAGGCGGGCTTCCTGACCGAGGGCCAGATCCAGACCGCGCGGCGCAACCCGGCGACGCCGATCGACCGCAAGCGCGACACGACGCCGGAGTACTACCTCGACTGGGCTTTCGAGCAGGTCAAGAAGCTCGCCGGCGAAGGCAAGCTCGGCAACGACCGCGTCGTCGTCGTGAAGACGCCGCTCGACCAGGGCATCCAGCGCAAGGTCGAGCAGGCGAGCGAGAGCCTCATCCGGCAATACGGCAACCAGTATGATTTCGAGAACGCCGCCATGGTCGTCATGGATCCGGACGGCGCCGTGCGGGCGATGCTCGGCGGCCAGGATTACGGCCAGAGCCAGTTCAACCGGGCGACGGACGCCCAGCGCCAGCCGGGCTCGTCGTTCAAGACCTATGTCTACTCGGCCGCGCTCTCGGCCGGGCTGTACCGCCCGAACACGGTCGTGACCGACACGCCGGTCTGCATCGGCAACTGGTGCCCCGGCAACTACAATCGCGGCTCCTACGCCGGATCGATGCCGCTGACCGTCGCCTTCGCGAAGTCGATCAACACCATCCCGGTGATCATGTCGATCAAGATCGGGCAGGCGACCGGCGTCAGCCACGTCGCCAACGCCGCGAAGATCGGCCGGGCCAAGATCATCCAGACGGCGCGCGCCATGGGCCTGACGACGCCGCTCAACGACACGGTCTCGCTGCCGATCGGTGCCGCCGAGGTGACGGTGATCGACCAGGCGGCGGGCTACGCCGTGTTCGCGAACGGCGGCAAGCGCGCGCGGCCCTATGCGGCCGTCGAGGTGCGCAATTCCGCCGGCGACGTGATCTACCGCCACGACAGCGAGAAGCCGCCGGAGCAGGTGCTCTCGACGCGGGTCGTCGCCGACATGAGCTACATGCTGAACAAGGTCGTCGAGGAAGGCACCGGCA
>DAINQO010000185.1:0-6437 GCA_036742625.1 Microvirga sp. | reverse complement strand
CGGCTGAGCTGCACGCCGCGGATGCGCCGGTCCTCGCGCCCGAGCTCCTGGATCAGCGGCCAAGCGTCGTCGGGGCTGCGGTCGTCGACGAGCACGATCGAGAAATGCGGCGTGATCGGCTCGAGCGCGGCGACGAGACGGCCGCATAGCTTGCGCAGCACGGCTTTCCCCATATAGGCCGGCACGACCACCGCGATCTCGTCCTTCGAACGAGCCGGCAGGGTCGGCGTCTCCATGGTCCCCGGTGCCGCGGTCAGCATTCGCTCCCCGATCGTCCTGGCCGCTACGCGCCGTCCAGGCCGCGTCCTGCCCTCGCGGCCCAGCAAACGCTAGCCTGCCCGATGGCTGGCTTTCATAGCCCGGCCCGAAGCCTCACGCGAGGTCATCCCGGCGCCGGCATCGCCGCTGCCGGGACGATCGTCGCGGCAGCCGCAGTTCTCGGAACGGTCGTCGCCGTGGCGAATCGCGGCTTCGACCTGACCGACGAGGCCTACTACGTCCTGTCGATGCAGGAGCCGGCCGCATACCGGATGACCTCGACGCTGTTCGGCTACGCCCTCCACCCGATCCATGTGCTCCTCGGCGGCTCCGTCACGGCTTTGCGCATTTTCGGCCTCGCGGTGCTCGCCGCCTCTGGAGCCGCGGCGGCGGGCTCGTTCCTGAGCTTGCGCCGAGCGCCCGACGAGGCGCTCCCGGCGCTCTGCCGTGCCGCGGTCGTTGCCGCCGGAGCAGCCCTGCCGGCAATGTATTACGGCTTCTGGCTGCCGACACCGTCCTACAACCTCCTCGTGCTGGCGGCGGCGCTCCTGCTTCTGCCCGCGATCGTGCTCCTCGCCGACCGCGAACGCGGTCCATCGCTCCCTGCCGCTCTCGCGGCGCTTGCCGGCCTGATCGCCGCGATGGCGAAGCCGCCTGCGGCGGGCGCCTTTGCGGCGCTGTACCTCGCGGCGACGGTCCTGCTGCTGCGCGAGCCGCGGCGGATCGGTGTCCAGCTCGCGTTCGCCTTTGGCTTCACGGCGGCCGGGGTCGCCGCGTTGGCGGCCCTGCTGCCGTTGGAGACCGTCTGGGCGCAGACGCGGGGCTATATCGAGATGCACGGCGCGGCTCCGCCGGCCGGACGGGGAGCGATTGCCGACCTCCTGGTGTTTCTCGTCCGCCCGCGCGGCTGGCCGTTCGTGGCGGCCCTGATCGCGGCGGGCCTCGCCGCGAGGGCCGAGCGGTCCGGCTGGAGCCAGCGGACGCGCCCGCGCATCGCCGGGCTGGCGCTTGCCGCGATAGCGGCGGCAGCAGCGCTGATCGTCGGCTTTCCGGTGTACCCGGCGCTCGGGCCGGGCATGGCGGCAATCGCCTTCGCGGCAATCGCCCTCGGGCTCCTCGGCGGCGCCGACCGGCGCACCGCTCTCGCCCTCGCGCTCGCCGCGCTGCTGCCTCTCGCGGCGGCGATCGGCACCACGAACGACACCGTCTCCCAGACCAGCCTCTATGCGGGTGTCCTCGGTCTCGTGGCCCTGCTCGCGGCAATGGCGGCGAGGCGCAACGGCGCAGTCGCCGTCGTCGCGCTCTGCCTCGTCCTCGTCACTGGGGCCGCGCTTTGGAAGGGTCTGGCGAAGCCTTACCGGCTCGCTGCCCCGATATGGCGTCAGACGGAGCCGGTCGAGATCGGAACGCGGGGCGAACGTCTCAAGCTCGACCCCCGCGCCGCCGCTTTTGTGCGGTCGCTCCGGGACGGCGCCATGCGCCGGGGCTTCTGCAGCGGCGATCCGATCATCGACCTCTCGGGCGAACTGCCCGGGATCGCAGTGCTCCTCGGCGGCGGCACGCCGGGCTTGCCCTGGCTGTTTGGCGGCTATCCTTTCTCCGAGCGCCTCGCCGGCTGGATCATCTCCGGGCTCGATCCGCAGACGCGAGGCCGTGCCTGGCTCGTCGTTGCCGAGGGCCGCATCGCCTTTTCGGCAGCGTTCGTCGCCGCGCTCGGCTTCGATCTCGCCGGCGCCTACGACCTTGCCTTCGACGGCAGCCACCCGCTCTATGGCACGCCGGTGCGCCTCTACCGACCGCGCGCCGCGGCCGGTGTGCCCTGCGGACGGTGAGCCGATGAGCGATTTGCGGGGGCTGACGTGACCGAGGATTCGACGCGCCTGTGGGGGGCCCGCTTTCGCAAGTCCCCGGATGCCGCCCTGATGCGGCTGTCGCGGTCGGACGCGAGCCATTTCCGGCTTGTGCCGTACGACCTCGCCGCGTCCCGCGCCCATGCCCGGGAGCTCGAGCGCGCCGGGCTCCTCGACGCCGCCGAATGCGCCACCGTCAAGGCGGGCCTCGCCGCTCTCGCGGAGGATTTCGCTGCGGGCCGCCTCGCGCCCGCCGAACAGGACGAGGACGTGCACAGTTTTCTCGAGCGGAGCCTCAGCGAGCGCCTCGGTGCGCTCGGCGGCAAGCTCCGGGCCGGACGCTCGCGCAACGACCAGGCCGCGAACGACCTCAAGCTCTATCTCCGCGACGAGGCGCGCCGGCTCGGCGAGCGCATGCTCGATCTCGCCGACGCGCTCGTCGCACAGGCCGGCCAGCATCTCGGTACGCTCGCCCCGGGCTTCACCCATCTGCAGCCGGCACAGCCGATCGTCTTCGCGCATCAGCTCCTGGCGCATGCCCAGACTCTCGTCCGCGACGTCGACCGCCTGCGCGACTGGGACAGGCGCCATGCCCGCTCGCCGCTCGGCGCCGCGGCGCTCGCGGGCTCGGCGATCGCCGTGCACCCGGAGCTTTCGGCGGCGGAGCTCGGGTATGACGGGCCGGCCGAGAACTCGATCGACGCGGTCGGCAGCCGCGACCACGTCGCCGAGTTCGTGTTCGTCGCGGCGATGCATGCCGTCCACGTCTCGCGGCTCGCCGAGGAGATCTTCCTCTGGTCGTCGCGCCAGTTCGGCTGGGTCGCGCTCGACGACGCTTTCGCGACCGGCTCCTCGATCATGCCGCAGAAGAAGAACGCCGACATCGCCGAGCTCGCCCGCGGCCGCGCGGCGCGCCTGATCGGCAGCCTCGCCGCGATGCTCGCGGCGCTGAAGGGCCTGCCCTTCGCCTACAACCGCGATCTCATCGAGGACAAGAAAGCCGCCTTCGAGGCGGTCGACACGCTCGCGCTCGTGCTCCCGGCGATGAGCGGCATGGTGCGGCCGATGTGCGTCAACGTCGACGTGCTCGCCCGCCAGGCGAGCGAAGGCTTCACGCTCGCGACCGAGGTCGCGGACTGGCTCGCCCGCAAGGGCGTGCCGTTCAGCGAGGCGCACGAGATCACCGGCGCGCTCGTGCGCCGGTGCGAGGACAAGGACATCGGGCTCGCCGACGCCTCCGACGCCGATCTCGCCGCGATCGATCCGCGCCTCGACGGCGGCTTGCGCCGGCACCTCACGCCCCAGGCCGCGGTCGCGGCCCGCAGCGGCCATGGCGGCACGGCGCCTGATCGCGTGCGCGAGCAGATGGCGCGGCTGCGCGGCGTCGTCGACGAGCAGCGCCGCTGGGCCGCCGCCTATGACGGGCCGCGCGGCTAGTTTGGGCATGATCTTTCCGAAAACCGGTAGCCACTTTTCGGGATCATGCCTTAAGCGTCGCCCCCCTCCCCGCCGCGCTCGCGGCGCAGCTTCTGCCACCATTCGAGACGTTTTCGCACCTCGCGCTCGAAGCCGCGCTCGCTCGGCGCGTAGAAGCGCTGCCGCCCGAGCGCCTCGGGCCAGTAGTCCTGCCCCGAGAACGCCTCCGGCGCGTCGTGGTCGTAGGCGTAGCCCGAGCCGTAGCCGATCGATTTCATGAGCTTCGTCGGGGCGTTCAGGATCGTCTTCGGCGGCATCAGCGAGCCGTGCTCCTTGGCGATCCGGCGCGCCGCCCCGTAGGCCGTGTAGGCGGCGTTCGATTTCGGCGCCGTCGCGAGATAGATCGTCGCCTGGGCGAGCGCCAGCTCGCCTTCGGGCGAGCCGAGGAAATCGAAGGCGTCCTTCGCCGCGTTTGCGACCCCGAGCGCCTGCGGGTCGGCCATGCCGATGTCCTCGCTCGCCGCGCGCACGAGCCGGCGGGCGATGTAGAGCGGGTCCTCGCCGGCGTCGAGCATGCGGGCGAGATAGTACAGGGCGGCGTCGGGGTCGGAGCCGCGGATCGTCTTGTGCAGCGCCGAGATCAGGTTGTAGTGGCCTTCCTGCGCCTTGTCGTAGATCGGCGCGCGGCGCTGGACGATGTCCTGCAGCGTCTCGGCGTCGAAGGTCTCGCCTTCGCCCGCGGCGCGCCAGACCTCCTCGGCGAGCGAGAGCGCGGCGCGGCCGTCGCCGTCCGACATGCGCACGAGCGAGGCGCGGGCCTCCTGCGTCAGCGGCAGGGGCTTGCCGAGCACCTCCTCGGCGCGGTCGAGCAGCTTTCCCAGCGCCTCCTCGTCGAGGGCCTTGAAGATCATCACCCGGGCCCGCGACAGCAGCGCGGCGTTGAGCTCGAAGGACGGGTTCTCGGTCGTCGCGCCGATGAGCGTGACGGTGCCGTCCTCCGTGACCGGCAGGAAGGCGTCGAGCTGGGTGCGGTTGAAGCGGTGGATCTCGTCGACGAGGAGCAGCGTGCCCTGGCCGGTGGCGCGCCGGCCGCGCGCCGCCTCGAACACCTTCCTGAGGTCGGCGACGCCCGAGAAGATCGCCGAGATCTGCTCGAAATGGAGGTCGGTCTCGTTGGCGAGGAGCCGCGCGACCGTGGTCTTGCCGGTCCCCGGCGGCCCCCAGAACACGAGAGACCCGAGCGAGCCCGAGCGCAGCAGCCGGGTCAGCGCCCCGTCCGGCCCGACGAGATGGTCCTGGCCGACGACGTCCGACAGCTTCGTCGGGCGCAGCCGGTCGGCGAGCGGCCGCGGCGCCGACTGGTCGAGGCCGGCGGCGGCGAACAGGTCGCTCAACCGCGCTGCACCGTCGTCAGCACCTGGCCGCCGCGATTGATGGTGATCTCCCAGAGCGAGCCGCCGCCCTTGGCGGCGCGCTCGACGTCCTTCGAGGTCTTCACCGGCTCGCGGTTGATGGCGAGGATCACGTCGCCCTTCTGGAAGCCGACCCGCATGGCGCTCGAGTTCGGTTCGATGTCGGTCACCGCGACGCCCTCCGAGGAGATGTCGAGCTGGAGCTCGTCGGCGACGGCCGGCGACATGTTGACGACCGTCACGCCGGCGAGCGGCGAGCGCGCCTTGACCCGCACCGGCTCGCGCGGCCGGGTCTCGGGCGGCGTCGTCAGCCGGATCGCCACGGTCTTGCGCTCGCCGCCGCGCAGCACGGTGAGGTTCGTCTGCCCGGCGACCCCCTTGAGCGAGAACCGGTAGCCGAAGCTCTCCGGCGTATCGACGTCCTGGCCGTCGACCGCAAGGATGAGGTCGCCGCGCTTGAGCCCCGCCTCCTCGGCCGGGCTCTTGTCGTAGGTCGAGGCGACGAGCGCCCCGGTCGGGCGCTCGAGGCCCATCGAATCGGCGATGTCGGGCGCGACGTTCTGGAGGCGGGCGCCGAGCCAGGGGCGGCGCACCGTGCGGCTGCCGCCCTTCGCCGATTCGACCACGGTACGCACCATGCTCGAGGGGATCGCGAAGCCGATGCCGTGGCTGCCGCCCGAGCGCGAGAAGATCGCCGTGTTGATGCCGACGAGCCGGCCGCCGATGTCGACGAGGGCGCCGCCGGAATTGCCCGGATTGATAGCGGCGTCGGTCTGGATGAAGAACTGGTAGTCCGAGACCCCGACCTGGGTGCGGGCGAGCGCCGAGACGATGCCGTGCGTCACCGTCTGGCCGACGCCGAAGGGGTTGCCGATGGCGAGCACGAGGTCGCCGACCTGCAGGCCCTCCGAGTCGCCGAACTCGAGCGCGTGCAGCGGCGGCGCGCCTTTCGCCTTCAGCACCGCGAGGTCGGTGCGCGGATCGCTGAGCACGATCGTCGCCTCGAACTCGCGCTTGTCGGCGAGCGCGATCTTGACCTCGGTCATGCCCTCGACGACGTGGTGGTTCGTGACGACGAGCCCGCTCGCGTCGACGACGACGCCGGAGCCGAGCGAACGCTGGCCGCGGCCCTGGAAGCCGTCCGGCGCTCCCGGGCCGCCCGGGCCGCCGGGGCCGCCGTCGCCGAAGAAGCGGCGCATGAACTCTTCCATCGCCGCGTTCTGCTGGCGGCGCTCGACGCGGGCGCCATAGACGTTGACGACCGAGGGCGCGGCCTCCTTCACCACCGCCGCGTAGGAGAGCTGGACCTGCGCCCGGCTCTGCGGCACGGCGCGGTCCTGCGCTTGCGCGCCGGCGGCGCCGAGGAGCGCGGCGGCAAGAGCGGCGGCGAGATTCAAGAGGCGCATGCGGAAGGCTCCGGGACGGCTTTTGCCGACTCAAAAATGACAAGCGGACGCGGGACGCGCCTGTATAGGACGGCGAATAGGCTGGAAAAAGGGCG
>DAINQO010000184.1:0-6439 GCA_036742625.1 Microvirga sp. | reverse complement strand
GAGCTGCGCCTGTTCCCGCAAGCCATCATGGAGGCGTCGCTCAAGGCCGCGAACGAGCTCTACGGCGAGCTGTCCGAGAAGAGCCCGGACTTCAAGCGCGCCTACGATTCGATGGTCGCCTTCCGCGCCGACGTGCTGCCCTGGTGGCAGGTCAACGAGTTCCAGTACGACGCCTTCATGGTGCGCACGCGGGGCAGGGGGTGACCTCTCCGCTCGATCAAGCCGGTGTACATTCGCAGGCTGATCGCCTTTATCGACGTGGTCAGAGGTCCAGGCGATGTTCGTTCGTGATTACTACGTTGAAGTCGAGCCGTTGCCGCAGAGTGAGGGGGGCGGCTTGCTGGGGACGGTGCCGGACCTGCCTGGATGCATGTCCGATGGGGACACGTTCGAGGAGCTGCAGCGTAATGTTGCGGATGCGATCGATTGCTGGATCGCTGCGGCGCAACGACTCGGCCGTAAGGTCCCAAAGCCTGCGAAAGTGGACGAGCGGCGGGCCTGAGCCGCACCATCACCACGCCTTGCGCTTTGCCGGATCGAAGTGCTTCTTCAGCCCGGCCCAGCAGTCGATGTAGCCCTCCTGCAACGGCGCGCCTTCCGCCGCGTAGCGCGTGGCCCGCTGCGGGAAGCGGGTCTCGAACATGAAGGCCATGGTGCCCTCGAGCTTCGCGGGCTTCAGCGCGACGGTCGAGGCGTGCTCGTAGGCGGCCGCGTCCGGCCCGTGCGGCAGCATCTGGTTGTGCAGCGAGATGCCGCCGGGCACGAAGCCCTCGGGCTTCGCGTCATAGACGCCGTAGACGAGCCCCATGAACTCCGACATCAGGTTGCGGTGGTACCAGGGCGGCCGGAACGTGTCCTCGGCGACGCCCCAGCGCTCCGGGAAGATGACGAAGTCGATGTTCGCGGTGCCTGGCGTCTCGGACGGGGCGGTCAGCACCGTGAAGATCGACGGGTCCGGGTGGTCGAACAGGATCGCGCCGACCGGCGCGAAGCGGCGGAGGTCATAGCGGTAGGGCGCGTAGTTGCCGTGCCAGGCGACGACGTCGAGGGGCGACTGGCCGATCTCGGTCGCGAACAGCTCGCCGCCCCATTTCACGTACAGCGTGGAGGGCTCCTCGCGGTCCTCGTAGGCCGCGACCGGGGTCTGGAAATCGCGCGGGTTGGCGAGACAGTTGGCGCCGATCGGACCGCGGTCCGGCAGCGTGAAGGCGCCGCCGTAGTTCTCGCAGACATAGGCCCGCGCCGGGCCGCCGATCAGCTCGACCTTGAAGATCACCCCGCGCGGGATGACGGCGATCTGCCCGGGGGCGATGTCGATGACGCCGAACTCGGTCCGGAACCGTAACGCGCCCTCCTGCGCCACGACCAGAAGCTCGCCGTCGGCGTCGAAGAAATACGCGTTCTCCATCGATCGCGTGACCAGCGCGACATGGGCCGCCATGCCGACCTGGGTGTCGGAATCGCCGGCCGTCGTCATCGTGCGAAGACCGGTCACGAAGGTCAGCGCTTCGCCGGGGATCGGGATCGGGTCCCAGCGCAGCTGCCCGATCGCGAGCCCGCTCTCGTCGCGCGCCGCCGGCGCCGTGCGGATGAGCCCCTTGTCGACACGCCGGTAGCGGCCCGAGTGCTTCACCGTCGGGCGGACGCGATAAAGCCAGGAGCGCTGGTTCGTCGCCTGCGGCGCCGTGAACGGCGAGCCCGAGAGCTGCTCGGCGTAGAGGCCGTAGTTCACCTTCTGGGGCGAGTTCATGCCGAGCGGCAAGGCGCCCGGCAGCGCCTCGGTCTCGAAGCTGTTGCCGAAGCCGGACATGTAGGCGGGCTCGATGGCGCTGCCGCGCAGCGGCGCGCCGCGGCTCTCGAAGGCGGAGATGTCCTGGACGGTCATGGGCGCTCTCCCGAATGGGGTGTTGCCCCCAAAGGTAGCGGGATCGCGACCGGCTGGCCATTGCGGGTGTATAAGCGCTGCCCGAAAGGAGACTGCCCATGGGACCGTTCCCGCACGACGCCGCGCCGCCCGCGATCTCGGACGAGAACCCGATGGGGACCGACGGCTTCGAGTTCGTCGAGTTCTGCCATCCCGACCCGGGCGCGCTCGACCGCCTGTTCAAGGTCATGGGCTTCTCGCCCGTGGCGAAGCACCGCTCGAAGGACGTGACGCTCTACCGTCAGGGCGACGTCAACTTCATCCTCAACGCGGAGCCGCAATCCTTCGCGGCGCGGTTCGCCGCCGAGCACGGGCCCTCGGCGCCGGCGATGGCCTTCCGCGTCGTCGACGCGAGACGCGCCTATGAGCGCGCCATCGCCATGGGCGCGAAGCCGGCGAAGACCGAGGTTGGACCGATGGAGCTCGCCATCCCGGCGATCGAGGGCATCGGCGGCCTGCAGATCTATCTCGTCGACCGCTACGGCCAGAAGGGCTCGATCTACGACGTCGATTTCAACTGGACCGGCGGACGCGACCCGCATCCGCGCGGCGCCGGCCTGCACTACATCGACCACCTGACCCACAACGTCCGGCGCGGGCGCATGAACGAGTGGGCCGCGTTCTACGAGAAGCTCTTCAACTTCCGCCAGATCCGCTACTTCGACATCTCCGGCAAGCTCACCGGCCTGCATTCGCGCGCCATGACGAGCCCGGACGGCAAGATCCGCATCCCGATCAACGAGGACGCGGGCGAGACCGGCCAGATCGAGGAGTACCTGCAGGAATACCGCGGCGAGGGCATCCAGCACGTCGCCATGGGCTCGACCGATCTCTACGCCACCATCGAGGCGCTCGCGGCGAACGGCCTCGGCTTCATGCCGGCGCCGAACGACATCTACTATTCGCGCATCGACCGCCGGCTGCCGAAGCACGGCGAGCCGCTCGACCGCCTGAAGAAGAACGGCATCCTCATCGACGGCGAAGGCGTCGTCGAGGGCGGCTACACCAAGGTGCTGCTGCAGCGCTTCTCGAAGACCGTGATCGGGCCGATCTTCTTCGAGTTCATCCAGCGCAAGGGCGACGACGGCTTCGGCGAGGGCAATTTCAAGGCCTTGTTCGAGTCGATCGAGGAAGACCAGATCCGGCGCGGCGTCCTCAAGGGCGAGGCGGCGGAATAGCCTGCACCGCTCGCTCTTTGCGCGGCGCTTGCAACTTCCGCGTTTCCCGACGATCTTGCGGCGCCATTGGCGTCACCTGATCGTTGCCCGAATGGATTTCCCGAAAGCCGAGATCGTCCTCCTGAACGGCCGGGTCTTTCGCGGCCTCGCCGAGGGTACCGCGGCGGCGCTGGCGATCTCCGGCGGGCGGGTGCTCGCGGCCGGCAGCGACGGCGAGATCGAGCCCTTGATCGGCCGGACGACGCGCGTCATCGATCTGCGCGGCCGCCTCGCGAGCCCCGGTCTCTACGACGCCCATCTGCATCTTCTGCCGGTCGGGCTGGCGATGGCCGAGCTCGACGTGCGGCCGCGGCAGGCGCCGACGCTCGCGGCACTGCTCGCCAAGATTCGCGACAGCGCCGCCGCGGCAAGGCCGGGAGCCTGGGTGACGGCGCGCGGATACGATCAATCCCGCCTGGACGTGAAGCGCCACCCGACCCGTCACGAGCTGGACGAGGCCGCGCCGGAGAACCCGGTCCATCTGGTGCGGTGCTGCGGCCACGTCTCGATCGTCAATTCCGCCGCGCTGCGGATCGCCCAGGTCGACGAGTCGACCTCCGCGCCCGCCGGCGGCGTCATCGAGAAGCGCGATGGGCGGCTCACCGGCCTCTTCGCCGAGAGCGCCCGCGACCGGATCAGGGCGGTGCTGCCGGCCGTCACGGATGCCGATCTCGTTGCCGCGATCGAGCGGGCGGGGCGGCATTGCCTCTCGTTCGGCATCACCAGCGTCATGGACGCCGCGGTCGGCAGCAAGGCCGGATTTCGCGAGATCGCCGCCTACCGGACGGCGCGGGCGACCGGCCGTCTGCCGGTACGCGTCAACCAATGCCTCCTCGGCGGGCCCGGCGGCATCGTCGACCGCGCCTATGCCGAGGGCCTCGTCACCGGCGCCGGCGACGACCGCCTCTCGGTCGGGCCGGTGAAGATCTTCACCGACGGCAGCGCCGGCGCGCGCACCGCGGCGATGAGCGCCCCTTATCTCGGCGAGCCCGCGAACCAGGGCCTGCTCTGCCTTGCGCCGCTAGAGCTGAGCGCGCTCGTGCGCGATTACCATGCCAGGGGCTACCAGCTCGCGATCCACGCCATCGGCGACCGCGCCATCGACCAGGTCCTCGACGCCTATGGGCTGGCGCTCGACGACGCCGCCGATGCCGACCGGCGCCACCGGGTCGAGCATTGCAGCTTCGTGCGGCCGGACCAGATCGCCCGCATGGCTGGGCTCGGCGTGCATCCGGTGCCGCAGCCGGTGTTCATCCATGAATACGGCGAGCTCTATATGGCGGTTGTCGGCGCCGAGCGCACCGCGGCCTCGCACCCGATGCGGAGCTGGGTCGAGGCCGGCCTCAAGCCCGCCGCTTCGACCGATGGGCCGGTGAGCGGCATCGAGCCGTTCCCGAACCTCTACGCCATGCTGGCGCGGCGCTCGTCCGCCGGCACGCTGCTCGGGGCGGCGCAGGCCCTCACCATGCCGGAAGCGCTTGCCGTCTACACCGCGCATGGCGCCTACGTGAACCGGGCGGAGCGGCATCGCGGGCGCCTCATGCCGGGCTTTGCGGCCGATGTCGCGGTGTTCTCGCGCGACCTCCTCGCGGCATCGCCCGAGGAGGTCCTCGAGGACACGGTCTGCGACCTGACGCTGCTTGGCGGAGAGATCGTGCACGATCGTCTCGGCGAAGTGGCACCGCACCAGCGCCAAGGCGTGCCGTCATCGAGGCGCGTGACCGCCAGGTAGCCGCCGCGCGGTGGGAATCCGCCGGCGCGGGACCCATATGGCCGGTGCCGCGTTGCCGTCGCGACCGCTGGAGCCGCCGATGTCCAAGCCTCTCGTCGTTTCGATCCCGCATCAGCTCGGCAAGGACGAGGCGATCCGGCGCCTCAAGGGCGGGCTCGGGCATCTCAAGGAGAAGACCGACGGCAAGCTGGCGGCGGTCGAGGACAGCTGGAGCGACAATCGTGCCGATTTCCGCCTGGCCGTCCTCGGCCAGACGGCGAGCGGCAACCTCGAGGTGCTGGAGGATTCGGTGCGGCTCGAGGTGCAGCTGCCCTGGCTCCTCGCCATGGTCGCCGAGAAAGTGCGGCCGCTGATCGAGAAGCAGGGCCACCTCATGCTCGAGAAGAAGTAGTCAGCGCGAGGAGCGCGGGTCGAGGGCGTCGCGCAGGCCGTCGCCGAGAAGGTTGAATGACAAGACGGTGACGAAGATCGCAAGGCCCGGCCACACCGCCATCCAGGGCGCGTTGACGAGGAAGCGCTGGGCGGCGTTCAGCATCGAGCCCCAGGACGGCGCCGGCGGCTGCTGGCCGAGCCCGAGGAAGGACAGGCTTGCCTCGGCGATAACCGCGGTCGCGATCGTGAGCGTTGCCTGGACGAGGAGTGCCGGCATGACGTTCGGCAGGATGTGCCGGAAGGCGATGCGCCAGTGCGGGTTGCCGACCGCGCGCGCCGCCTCGACATAGTCCTCGGCCTTGACCGACAGCACCTGGCCGCGGGTCAGGCGGACGAAGATCGGCGTCGCCGTCACGCCGATGGCGATCATGGCGTTGGTCAGGCTCGGGCCGAGGAAGGCCGCGAGCGCGATCGCGAGGATGAGGAACGGGCAGGCGAGCATCGCGTCGGTGATGCGGCTGATCAGCCCGTCGGCGAGGCCGCCGGCATAGCCGGCCAAGAGCCCGAGCGGCACGCCGATGGCGATGGCGATGCCGACCGAGATCACGCCGGCCGAGAGCGAGGCGCGGGCGCCGAAGATGATGCGCGAGAGGAGGTCGCGCCCGACCTCGTCGGTGCCGAGCCAATAGGCGGCCGACGGCGCCTTGCGCACCGCCGACCAGCTCTGCGCCGCCGGGTCGTAGGGCGCAACGATCGGCGCGAACGCCGCGACCAGGATGACGAGGATGATGACGGCGAGCCCGACCATGGCCCCGCGCCGGCGCACGAGCCGCCGCCACGCCCGCCGGGCCGGCGTCTCGACGTAGTCGGCCGCGTTCGCCCCTCCCCGTTCAGGGGAGGGGGTGGGGGTGGGGGCGAGTGAATCGGAGGCTTGGCGCCCGGCCCCGGCATCCCCCTCTCCTCTCCCCCTTGCAGGGGGAGAGCGCAGATCCGCGCCCGCCTCGCCCAAAGCGCTCATTCCCGCAGCCTCGGATTGACCAGGATGTAGCCGACGTCGGCGAGGAGATTGAGGATGATGTAGGTCGTCGCGGTGACGAGGACGACGCCCTGCACCACGGCGTAGTCGCGGTTGAACACCGCGTCGACGATGAGCTTGCCGAAGCCCGGGATGGTGAAGATCTGCTCGGTCAGCAC
>DAINQO010000183.1:0-6481 GCA_036742625.1 Microvirga sp. | reverse complement strand
TCCTCACCCGCGAAGCGGGGGAGGGGGACCATGCGAAGCATGGTGGAGGGGGCAATCCCAAGCACGGTGCGTGGGCTCGCCCCCTCCACCGCCTTCGGCGGTCCCCCTCCCCCGTCGCTCAGCGACGGGGGAAGAAACTCGCGTGCGTGCTTCGAGGCGGCACTCACGCCGGCACTCCTTCCTCGGCCGGCGGATGCGTCAGCACCTTGTGGACCTCCGCCGCCGGATCGGCCTCGTCGTAGAGGTGGCAGGCGACCTTGTGGGCGCCGCGCTGGATCGGCTCCGGGCGGTCGATCCGGCAGCGCTCCCAGGCATGCGGGCAGCGCGGGTTGAACGGGCAGCCGGGCGGGATCGCCGACAGGCGCGGCATCGCGCCCGGGATCTGCACCAGCCGGTCGGCATCCTGCGCCAGCGTCGGGATCGCGCCCATGAGGCCGCGCGCGTAGGGGTGGAGCGGGTTTTGCACCACGTCCTGCACCGGCCCGATCTCGGCGATGCGGCCGGCATACATGACGGCGACCCGATCCGCCGTCTCGGCGATGACGCCCATGTCGTGGGTGACGAGCATGATGGCGGTGCCGTGCTCGCGCCCGAGGCGCTTCAAGAGCGTGATGATCTGCGCCTGCACCGAGACGTCGAGCGCGGTCGTCGGCTCGTCGGCGATGATGAGCTCGGGCTCGGCGCAGAGCGCGAGCGCGATCACGACACGCTGGCGCATGCCGCCGGAGAACTCGTGCGGATAGCCGTCGATGCGCCGCTCCGCCGCCGGAATGCCGACCTCGACGAGAAGCTCGATCGCGCGCCGGCGCGCCGCGGCGGCAGAAAGCCTGGTGTGGGTCTGGATCGTCTCGACGAGCTGCTCGCCGACCCGGAAGAGCGGGTTGAGGCTCGTCAGCGGGTCCTGGAAGATCATGCCGATGCGCTTGCCGCGCAGGCGCCGCATGTCCTCGTGCGCGAGGTTGTCGATGCGCTGGCCCGAAAGCCGCACCTCGCCGCCGGCGATCCGCCCCGGCGGATCGATGAGCCCGATCACCGCCGAGCCGGTGACCGACTTGCCGGCGCCGGACTCGCCGACGACGCCCAGCACCTCGCCCGGCGCGATGTCGAAGGAGATGCCGTCGATCGCCTTGAGCACGCCGCGCCGCGTCACGAACTCGACGCGCAGATCGCGAACGGAAAGGACGGGCTCGGTCATCGCCGTGCCATAGCCGGGAGCGGCACGCCCGACCAGAGCGCCGTCATTTGAGCGGCACGCTCTTCAGCCGCGGCTGGTTCTCCGGATCGACAGCGACCTCGAAGCCGCGCGCCGCGTAGGCGAGCACCGGATGGACGAGCGGGAAGTACACGGCCTCCTCCTGCACGGCCTTCCAGATCTCGGCGACCGCGATGGCGCGCTTCGCCGGGTCGACCGTCGTCGTCAGCGCCTCGATCTTGCGGTCGAGCTCCGGGTTCGAGAAGCGCGCCGCGTTCATGGCGCCGTAGCGGCCCTCGCGCGTGTGGTAGAGCGCCGCGAAGACGGCCTCGGAATCGAGCGCCGGCACGTCGAAGGCGGCAAGGAAGAACTCGGCCTCGGGCGGGCTCTTCTGGATCGCCGCGAGGGCCTGCGCCTTCGGCAGCATGACGAGGTTCACGACGATGCCGACCCGGGCCAGCATGCCGACGACTTCCTGGCAGATGACCTCGCCGTCGACGATGGCGTCGCTCGGGCAGTGCAGCGTGACGGTAAAGCCCTCGGGATAGCCGGCCTCGGCGAGAAGCGCCTTCGCCTTCGCGGCGTCGGCCGCCGGCGCCTGATCGAGCTCGCGGCTCCAGCCGGTGGCGGCCGGCGGAACGAGAGCGCCCGCCGGCACGGCCTGGCCGCGCAGCACCTGCTGCAGCGCGATGCGGTTGACGGCGAGGCTCAGCGCCTGCCGGACGCGCCTGTCGGCAAACGGGTTCTTGCCCTTGACGCCGCTGCCCTTCAGCTCGGGCGAGACCGCGTCGAGCCCGAGGAACACCGTGCCGCTCTGGTTGCCGGTGGTGACGGTGACGTTGCGCAGGCTCTTCAGGCGGTCGACATCCTGCGCCTGGACGTCCTGGACGAAGTCGAGCTCGCCGGCGGCGAGCGCCGCGATTCGCGCCGCGCCCGAACGGATCGGCGTGTGGATCACCTCCGTGATCTCGAGCGGCGCGGCGGGGTCCTTGCTCCAGTATTGCTCGTTGCGCTTCAGCACGGTGCGGACGCCGGGCTCCCGCGATACGAGCGCGTAGGGACCGGTGCCGTTGGCGTTGCGCGCCGTGAAGCCATCGGGCGCGAGACGCCAATCCTGCGGCTGCGCGGCGCCGCCCGCCTCGGCCCAGGCGCGGCTCAGGATGAACACGCCGGTGAGGGCGTTCGGGAACAGCGGGTTCGGGCCCTTGGTCCTGACGCGGACCGTCAGGTCGTCGACCTTGGTGACGCGGTCGACCGAGGCGAGGAGCGCCTTCACATCCGAGGCCGGCGCCAGCGCCCGCTGCAGCGAGAACACGACGTCGTCGGCGGTGAGCGCGGCGCCGTTGTGGAATCTCACGCCCGGCCGGAGCCGGAACTCCCAGCTCTGTGCGTCGAAGGCGAGCGTCCGCCACGACGCCGCGAGCTCGCCGACGAGCTCGCCCTTCGGGCCGCGCGTCACGAGCGTGTCGTAGATCTGGCGGTTGAGCGCCTGCGTGCCGGCGTCGCTCGTCGCGTGCGGATCGAGCGTCAGCGCATCGCCCATCGCGGCCCAGCGGATGGTGCGGGCCTCGCCCGTGGCGGCGGCGAGCATGAGCGCGAGCGCCGCCACGACCGCCGGAATTCTCTTTCGCATGATCTCTCCCGCGCCGCCGATCATAGCGAGGCCGCGGCGTCAGGCGAAATGCTTCGAAAGCTTCAGCTCCTGGCCCTGGTAGTTCGAGGTGCCGATGCGGCCGTAGAGGCCGTCCGGTTCCTCGGCCATGCGCTCATAAGCGAGGCGGCCGACCATCTGGCCGTCCTCGAGCAGGAACGGCACCTCGTGGCTCCGGACCTCGAGCACGCCGCGGCTCCCGGGACGGCCTTCTTCCGTGAAGCCGAAGCCGGGATCGAAAAAGCCGGCATAGTGCACCCGGAACTCGCCCATCTCCGGGGCGATCGGGATCATCTCGGCCGCGTAGGCAGGCGGGATGTGCAGGCGTTCCTTCGAGGCGAGGATGTAGAACTCGTTCGGGTCGAGGATCAGCCTGCCGTCGGCGCGGGCGCGGACGAGCTCCCAGAAATCCTCGACCTTGTAGGTCCCGACACGGTCGACGTCGATGACGTCGGTGTGGCGCTGCGCCCGGTAGCCGACGAGCCGCTCCGCGCCGATGCCGCCGAGCTCGACCCGCAGCACGAGGCCGTGGCGGACCTGGAGGTCGCCGTCGACGAGAAGCGTGCGGGCATGCAGCTCGCGCAGCTCGCGGTCGGTGAGCGGGGTATAGGCGTGCTCGTCGTGCTGGGAGTTGCGCCGGCGGAAGCGGATCTGGTTGAGGCGGCTGCCGCGGCGGGCCTTGATGCTGAAGCTGCGCGGCGAAACCTCGGCGTAGAGCCGGCCCTCGTAGCCGCCGGGTACGTTGTCGAAGATCTCGCTTCGGTCGGCGATGAGGCGCGTGAAGATGTCGAGCCGCCCGGTCGAGCTCTTCGGATTGGCGATCGCGGCAATGATCTCCGGCAGATGCAGGTGCTCAATGAGCTCGACGACATAGACGCAGCCGCGCTCGAGCACCGCCCCGTCGTCGAGGTTGATCTCGTCGAACTGCAGCTCCTGGAGCTGCTCCTCCACGGTTTTCGTCCGGCCAGGAAGGAAGCTCGCGCGCACCCGGTACGCCTTCGAGCCGAGGCGCAGGTCGAGGCTCGCCGGCTGGAACTGGGCCTCCCGCAGCTCCTCGGTCGCCCGCAGCACGTGGCGGTGCACGAGCTTGCGGATTTCCTGGCGCGGCAGGAGCCCGGTCTTGCCGGCGAGAAGGCCCGAGCGGGGACGCCGCTCGCCGCCGAGATCTTCATCGCGGGACATGACGAGCTTCGGGCTGGCGCTGGCGATCATCATCGTTGACTACAGGTGCGGGAGGGCCGAGCGGAAGCGCCATCACTGGTTTTCCCCGTTATCCCGGAACACCCGCCAGGCAAACGCGACCCGGGTGAGCGCGCTTAGCAGCGTCAGCCCGGCAAAGGCATGGGCGAGGACCGGGAACCACGCCGGCCATAGGATCATCGCGGAAAAGAACAGGATCGTCTCCGTGCCTTCGGCAAGGCCGGCCGTGAAGTAGATCGATTTATCCGCCCACGCCGCATTCTTAAGCCCGCGCTTGGCAGCTACCGCCGCGAAGGCGAGGAAGGTCGCGCCGTTGACGTAGAAGGCGAAGAGCAGGACGGCGGCCGGCGCCGCATTCGGCCCCGGGTCGCGGAACGCGAAGGCGAGCGGCACCGCGCCATAGACGGCGAAATCGAGCACGATGTCGAGAAAGCCGCCGCGGTCGGTGCGGATGCTGGCGCGGGCGACGGCGCCGTCGAGCCCATCGAGCACGCGGTTGGCGATGAACAGCGCCAGCGCCATGAGATCGAGCCGCAGCGCCACGCAGAGCGCCGCCGCAAGACCGATGCCAAGCCCGGCGACGGTGAGCGCATCGGCGCCGACGCCGCTCTCGGCGAGGCGCCGTCCGGCGCGCTCGAGCGCCGGATCGACGAGGCGTCGCATGAAGCGGTCGAGCATGCCGGCGGCGTCCGGCCCGCACGATTGACGGGCCCTGCCGGCCGCCTTACCACGCCCCGACGGCGACTGTCGCCGCGAACCGCTGTCGAGCCCCACCCGATGTACAAGGCGGTGACCCGAGGGATCCGCGTGGCCGTGCTGCCGCGTTTCGTCGAAGAGGAGTCCTCGCCCGACGACGGCCGCTACTTCTTCGCCTACACGGTCGAGATCACCAACATGTCGACCGACCGCGTGCAGCTGCAGTCGCGGCACTGGAAGATCGTCGACGGCCACGGCAACCTGCAGGAGGTGCGCGGGCCGGGCGTCGTCGGCAAGCAGCCGGTGCTCGGGCCGGGCGAGACCTTCAGCTACACCTCGGGCTGCCCGCTGACGACGCCGAACGGCACCATGGAGGGCACCTACACCATGGTGACCGGCAAGGGCGAGACCTTCCACGCCGACATTCCGGCTTTCTCGCTCGACAGCCCGTTCACGAAGCGGGTCATGCACTAAGCCATGGCGGGGGTGCGCTACACGCCGCTCGAGATGCTGGCGCGGCTCGTCGCCTTCGACACCGAGAGCGCCAAGTCGAACCTGCCGCTCATCGACTTCGTCGAGGACTACCTCAAGGGCTGGGACGTGCCGCATATCCGCGTGCCGAACGCGGAGGGCGACAAGGCGGCGATCTACGCGACGCTCGGGCCGATGGACCGCGGCGGCGTCGTGCTCTCCGGCCACACCGACGTCGTGCCGGTGACGGGGCAGTCCTGGACGAGCGACCCCTTCACGCTTCGGGTCGCGAACGGGCGCGCCTATGGCCGCGGCGCCGTCGACATGAAGGGCTTCGACGCGCTCGCGCTCGCGCTCGCCCCCGATCTCCTCGCCATGGATCTAAAGACGCCGATCCACATCCTCCTGTCCTATGACGAGGAGACGACCTGTCTCGGCGTCATGGACACGATCGCCCGCTTCGGCCTCGATCTGCCGCCGCCGCGCGCCGTCATCGTCGGCGAGCCGACGAAGCTCGAGGTCGTCGACGCGCACAAGAGCATCGCGACCTTCTTCACCACCGTGCACGGGCACGAAGCCCATTCCTCGAAGCCGGCGCTCGGTGCGAACGCCGTCATGGCGGCGGCCGAGCTCGTCTGCGAGCTCACCCGCATCGCCGACGCGATGATCGCCCGCGGCGACCCGAGCGGGCGTTTCCAGCCGCCCTACACGACGGTGCATGTCGGCACGATCAACGGCGGCACGGCGCGCAACATCCTGCCGAAGAGCTGCGTCTTCCACTGGGAGTTCCGCGGCCTGCCGGACCTCGACGCCGACGAGATCCCGAACCGCCTGCAGCGCTTCGCCGATGAGGTCGCGCTGCCGCGGCTGAACCGCCACGGCCCGTTCGGGCGCATCGAGACCGAGCTCGAGGTGTTCGTTCCGGGCCTTGCTCCGGAGCCGGGTTCCGAGGCCGAGCAGCTCGCGCTGCGACTTGCGGGCCGCAACGCCACCGCGACCGTGCCCTTCGCGACCGAGGCCGGGCGCTTCCAGGGCGCCGGCATCGCGACCATCGTCTGCGGCCCGGGCTCGATCGACCAGGCGCATCAGCCGGACGAGTACATCACGCTTGAAGACCTCGCCGCCGGCGAAGCCTTCATGCGCCGTCTCGCGGAGCACTGCACGCGAGGCTAGAGCGCGATGACTTCTCGTCGAGTCGTCATCCCGCTCTACCTCTTTGTTCGAGCATGATCTTTCCGAAAACCGGTTCCCACTTTTCGGGATCATGCTCC
>DAINQO010000182.1:1815-6539 GCA_036742625.1 Microvirga sp. | reverse complement strand
TTCCAGGTGGCGTCGTCCTGCATCTTGCCGTCGATCATGACGGCGCCGGTGCCGTCCGGCATGGCGGCGAGGATCTTTCTCGCGAAGGCGACCTCGGCCGGGTCGGGCGCGAAGACTGTCTTGGCGATGGCGATCTGCGAGGGGTGCAGCGACCAGGCGCCGGCGCAGCCCATGAGGAAGGCGTTGCGGAACTGGACGTCGCAGGCGAGGGGGTCGGAGAAGTCGCCGAACGGGCCGTAGAACGCCTTGATGCCGTTCGCGAGGCAGGCGTCGACCATGCGGGCGATGGTGTAGTGCCAGAGGTCCTGCTGGGCTGACGCCCGCTCGGCCCCGCCCGGCGCCGGATCGGCGACGATCCTGTACTCGGGATGGCCGCCGCCGACGCGCGTCGTCTTCATGCCGCGCGAGGCGGCAAGGTCCGCCGGCCCGAGGCTCATGCCGTGCATGCGCGGCGAGGCGGCGGCGATGGCGTCGACGTTCTTCACGCCCTCGGCGGTCTCCAGGATGGCATGCACGAGGATCGGCTTCTCGACCCGGTGCCGGGCCTCGAGCTGCGCCAGCAGCTGGTCGATGTAGTGGATGTCCCACGGCCCCTCGACCTTCGGCAGCATGACGACGTCGAGCTTGTTCCCGACCTCGGCGACGATCTCGACGAGGTCGTCGAGCGCCCAGGGGCTGTTCAGCGCGTTGACGCGCGTCCACAGCCCGGTGCCGCCGAAGTCGTTCGCCTTCGCGAGCGCGATGAAGCCGCGCCGCGCCGCGACCTTGGCGTCGGCCGGGATCGCGTCCTCGAGGTTGCCGAGGAGCACGTCGACCTGCCGGATCAGCTCCGGGATCTTGGCGCGGAGCTTGTCGTTGTGCGGCGGCACGAAATGGATCATCCGCTCGAGCCGCACCGGCAGCTCGCGATAGGGCGCCGGCGCGCCGGCGGCGAGCGGCTGGAAGAAGCGGCGCGGAAGCTTGGTCATGGGATCTCTGGGCTTGGGGCCGACGTGCCGGTGCTTACGGCGAAGCCTCGGCTCCCGTCCAGTGCGAGGCAGCGAGCCGGGCACGCTGTTCCGTGGAGCTTCCTTGCCGGAGCATGACGCGCTCGCGCGATCCGAATGTTGCGCAACATCGTCGGGTGACGCGCATCATCGTCGGGTCATTTGCGCATCATCGTCGGGCTTTTCGCGCGTCATCGTCGGGCGTGCGATGGGCGGTCCTAGGAAATCTTTCACGTGAAACATTCCCTCGGGCTCACCGCGGATGCCGTTGCCCCGGCCCGGAAACCCTGCGAAAAGCCGCAAACTCAGGCTGGAACGGTCGCGCCGGCCTCTCCGGAGCCTCCATGTCCGACCTCGTCGGGCTCCTCAACCTCCTGGCTCCGTTCTTCGGGCTGATCGGCCTCGGTTTCGTCTGCGCCAAGCTCGTGCGCCGGCCCGAGGGCGGGCTCGCCTGGATGCAGTTCTTCCTCATATACGTCTCGCTGCCCTGCCTGTTCTACAAGCTGATCGCCGACAAGCCCCTGGAGCAGCTTGCGAATTGGCCCTTCGTCGTGGCGACGACGCTGACCACCTACTGCGCCTTCGCGCTCTCCTTTGCGGTCGGCATGTGGCACACCCGCTGGGACATGCCGCAGGGCGTCATGCAGGGCGTCGCCGGCTCCTACTCGAACATCGGCTACATGGGCCCGCCGCTGGTGCTCTCGGCGCTCGGACCCGGCGCCAGCGCGCCCGTCGTCCTGATCTTCGTCTTCGACAACCTGCTCCTGTTCTCGCTCGTGCCGTTCCTGATGGCGATCGCCGGCGCCGAGAAGCGCCCGCTCGCCGCGACCGGCCGCGACGTCGCCTGGAAGGTCGCGACCCACCCCTTCAACATCGCCACCATGATCGGCGTCGCT
Organism: Microvirga sp.; assembly: GCA_036742625.1. GTDB lineage: Bacteria > Pseudomonadota > Alphaproteobacteria > Rhizobiales > Beijerinckiaceae > JAJKJG01. The sequence goes on along the minus strand of DAINQO010000182.1, from coordinate 4,657 downwards.
GCCGCCTATCTGCGCTTCGAGCCGCCTGCCGCGATCGACAAGATCGTGACCTGGCTGTCGCAGGCGGCGGCGCCCTGCGCGCTGTTCCTGCTCGGCGTCACCGTGGCGCTCAGGCCGATCCTGCGCATGCCGGGCGAGGTGCCGGCGCTCGTGACGATCAAGCTCGTCCTGCACCCGCTCCTCGTCTGGGTGCTGCTCTCGGCGCTCGGCGATTTCGACCCGACCTGGACGTATGCCGCGATCGTCATGGCGGCGCTGCCGCCGGCGCTCAACATCTTCGTCATCGCGACGCAATACGAGATCGGCGTCGAGCGCGCCTCGGCCTGCGTGCTCGCCGGCACCCTCGTCTCGATGGCGACGCTCACCGCCTTCCTCTGGTTCATCAAGACGGGCAGGATGACGCCCGACCTCTTCCCCGGCTGACTGCGACCATGGCGCTCCCCCTCGACGGCATCACCGTTCTCGATTTCTCGACCCTGCTGCCGGGCCCGCTCGCGACCTTCATGCTGGCCGAGGCCGGCGCCGAGGTGATCAAGGTCGAGCGCCCGGGCGGCGAGGACATGCGCGCGTTCCCGCCGCGGCTTGGCACCGGCTCCGCCGCCTTCGCGGTGCTGAACGCCGGCAAGAGGAGCGTCGTCGCCGATCTGAAGACCGTCGAGGGCCGCGCGAAGCTGCGCCCGCTGATCGAGCGCGCCGACGTGCTGGTCGAGCAGTTCCGGCCCGGCGTCATGGCGCGGCTCGGGCTGGGCTACGACGCCGTTCGGGCGATCAACCCTCGCGTGGTCTATTGCTCGATCTCGGGCTACGGCCAGGACGGGCCGCGGTCGCAGGAGGCGGGGCACGACATCAGCTACCAGGCCCGCACCGGCCTGTTGTCCTTGTCTCCTGGGACGACAGGATCGCCGAGCGTCCCGCCGGCGCTCGTCGCCGACATCGCCGGCGGATCGTTCCCAGCGGTGATCAACATCCTCCTGGCGCTGCGCCGACGCGACCTCACCGGCGAGGGCTGCCGCATCGACGTCGCGATGACGGACGCGATGTTCACCTTCGCCTGGCTCGCCCTCGCCGAAGGCTTTGCCGGCGGGCATTTCCCGGGATCACAGGAGAACATGCTCGCCGGCGGCTCGCCGCGTTATGCGCTCTATGTCACGGCGGACGACAAGTTCCTCGCCGTCGGGGCGCTCGAGCCGAAGTTCTGGGGCGCCTTCTGCCACGGCATCGGCTTGCCCGAGCGGCTGCGCGACGACCGCGCCGATCCCGGCGCCACCCGCGCCGCGATCGCCGCGCTCGTGCGCCGGAAGACGGCGGACGACTGGCGCCAGATCCTCGAGCCGCTCGACTGCTGCGCGATGATCCTCAGCTCGCTCGAGGAGGCGGTCGCCGATCCGCAGTTCCGGGACCGCGGGCTGTTCGCGGTCCGAGCCGTCGGCCCGGACGGGCGTTCGATGCCGGCCGCGACCGTGCCGATCGCGGCCGATCTACGGCGCCCGCACCTCGAGCCGCGGCCGGTTCCGCCGATCGGGACGGAGCCTGCGGTGGAGAGCGTGGCGGCCGCCGTCAAATGAGCCGGTTCGCGGCCCGAGAATGGGGCGTTCGGCGCGGGAACGCCTGTCATCGCGTCGCGTTATGGCCGGCGAGGGGGGCTTCGAGCTTCAGGAGGAGGAAGAAATGAAGCACGCGCTCATCGCAGGCGTGGCCGCGCTCGGCGTGCTGGCAACCGCGCCGGCCGTCGCCCAGACGTCGGTCACCACCACGACGACCACGGCTCCGACCGCCACCGGCTCGATCACGATCGCGCCCGAGAAGCGGACCGTGATCAAGCAGCGCTTCACCGGCGCGCCGGTCAAGACCATCAAGGAGAAGGTCACGGTCGGGGCGACGATCCCGGCCGACGTGGAGCTGATGGCGGTTCCCGACACCGTCGTGACCGAGATCCCGACGGTGAAGAGCTACCGCTATTTCCGCTACGACGACGACGTGGTGCTCGTCGATCCGTCGAGCCGCCGGGTGGTCCAGATCATCGACTGACCGGTCACCCTCGGGCTGTTTGGTCCCGCCTCGGCTCCGCCGGGGCGGGGTTTTTCTTGTCCTCGGTCACCCGGCGCATCAGCCGCGGCGCCCCGACCGACGGCAGGACACCCTCGCGCATCGCCATCCGGCGCACGGGGCCGATCCCGCCAAGCGTCACCAGTCCGAGGCCGCGCAAGAAGTCCGTCGGCAGGAAGTCGGAGAGGAGGGTGCGGTTGAGCCCGTCGACGGCCGCGGTCCTGAGGCGCACGTCGAGGTCGCGGCTGCGCTGATAGCGCCCGAGCGCCGCGGGGCTTCCGATATCCTCGCCGTCAGCGTGGGCGTCCACGACGGCGTCGCGGAGCGCCGCGGCGTCGCGCAGGCCGAGGTTCAGGCCCTGCGCCCCGATCGGCGGGAAGACATGCGCCGCTTCGCCGACGAGGGCGAGGCGATCGGCGACGTAGCGTTCGACCGAAAGGCCGCTCATCGGCACGAGGCCGCGCGGGCCATCCATGCGCATCTTGCCGAGGATCGACTGCGCCTGCCGCTCGATCGCAACGTTAAGCTCGGCGTCGTCGAGCTTCATCAGGCGCTCGGCATGATGGCGGTTGGTCACCCAGACGAGGCTCGAGCGCCGGCCCGCCATCGGGACGAGCGTGAAAGGCCCGGAGCGGGTGTGGAACTCGGTCGAGGCGTCGCGGTGGTCGCGCTCGTGGCCAAGGTGCGTCGTCAGCGCCGATTGCGGATAGCTCCAGGAGCGGGTCGCAATGCCGGCGGCCTCGCGCAGGCGCGAGTTGCGCCCGTCCGCCGCGACGACGAGGCGCGCCGAGACGGT
>DAINQO010000182.1:0-1715 GCA_036742625.1 Microvirga sp. | reverse complement strand
TCCCGGCATCCTCCGAGATTAGTTGAAGACGCGGCTCGGCGCGCCCGGCCTCGATCAAGCCCGCGACGAGGGCGGTGTTCTCGATGTTCCAGCCGAACGCCTCGAGCCCGATCTCGCTCGCCTGGAATGCGACCGGCGGCGGCCGGAACAGGCTGCCGCTGTCGTCGATGATGCGCATCGTGACGAGCGGCGCCGCCTGGTCGCGCAGCGCCGGCCAGACACCGAGCGCCTCGAAGAGCCGGATTGAGCCGTCGAGAAGCGCCACGGTGCGCCCGTCCGGCCGCATGTCGGAGCGGCCGATGAGGCAGGTCGAAAAACCGTCGCGCGCGAGCGCGAGTGCGGCCGCGGCGCCGACCGCGCCGGCGCCAACGACGGCGACATCGAAAGGAGCCGGCATCGCTGCCTCATCCACCGGAGTGCAGCGCCGCCATGCGAGCGTCGGCGACGCTCGGGGCGAAACGCACGACCGGGCGCCGCAGGCCCTGGCGCAGCAGCACGTGCCGGACCGGCCGGGTCGCCCCGGTCACGAACACCTGGGCGCCGCGGCGATGGGCCCGCTCGGCGAAGCGCCCGAGCGATGCCGCCGCGGTCGAGTCGGCGAGCGGCACGGCGGACAGATCGATGATCACGATTTTTGGAAACTGCCCGATGCGCTCGAAAACGGTCGCGATCGTGCTGGCGGCGCCGAAGAAGAGGGGGCCGGCGATCCGGTAGACCATGACCTCCCGGTGGGTGCCCTGTCGGTCCGGATAGGTCGGGTCGTTGCCGGCGGCATCGGCCTCGTCCTCGTCGAGAAGGGGAGGCCCGCCCTCGACCGCGACGAGCTCCGCCATGCGGTGCATGAACAAGAAGCTGCCGAGCACCACGCCGACCAGGATGCCTTCGGTGAGATCCCGGAACACGGTGAGAAGGAAGGTCGCGAGCAGCACGAGCGCCTCGCCGCGCGAGCGGGTCAGGATGGCGAGGAACTCGTGCCGCTCGGCCATGTTCCAGGCAACGACCGCAAGGATGCCGGCGAGCGCGGCAAGGGGGATGTAGGCGGCGAGCGGCGCCGCGACGAGCATGAAGGCGAGCAGGAACAGCGCATGGAGGATGCCCGAGACAGGCCCGATCGCGCCGGCACGAACGTTCGTTGCGGTGCGGGCGATCGTCCCGGTGGCGCATAAGCCACCGAAAAGCGCCGCGCCGATATTGGCGATGCCCTGAGCGACGAGCTCGCAATTCGAGCGGTGCCGCCGCCCGCTCATCGCATCGGCGACCACCGCCGAGAGCAGCGACTCGATGCCGCCCAGAAGCGCCATCGCAAGGCCGGCCGGAAGCACGTCCATGACCTTGGCGGCGTCGATCGGCGGCAGCGCGGGAGCCGGGAAGGCGCTCGGCACGCCGCCGAACCGGGTCCCGATCGTCTCGACCGGCAGCGAGAAGGCCCAGCACGCCACGGCCGCAAGGCAGACCGCGATCAAGAAGCCGGGCCAGGCCGGGCGGTAGCGGCGCGCGAGCAGGATGGTTCCGATCGTGCCTGCGGCGATCGCGGCGGCGGCCGGGTTGACGGTCCGGGCGCTCCACAAGGCTGTAAGCTTCGGCAGGAAGGCGGCCGGCTCCTTGCCGGCCAGCACGAGGCCGAAGAGGTCGCGCAGCTGGCTTGCCAGGATGATGACGGCGATGCCGGCCGTGAACCCGACGATGACGGGATGCGGGATGTACTTGATGTAGGT
>DAINQO010000181.1:0-6544 GCA_036742625.1 Microvirga sp. | reverse complement strand
TCGCCGACGGCGGACGGGTGCTGAACGTCACCGCGACCGGGCGCACGGTGGCGGACGCGCAAGCCCGCGCCTACGCGGCGGCGGAGCGGATCGACTGGCCGCAGGGGTTCTACCGGCGCGATATCGGGGCGAGGGCCGTGGAGCGGGAAGGACGCTGACAAGCCCGGCCAATTCGTATATACTCCAGCTAGATGGTATATACGAGAGCCGCATGGCTGTGCTGATCAAGGACGAGGAGGCCGATCACCTGATCCGGGAGCGTGCCCGGCGGACCGGCGAAACCGTCACCGACGCCGTCAAGCAGTCCGTTCGCGAGCGCCTGCAGCGTGTGCCGCCGTCCGAGGGCGAGGTGGCGAGACGCAAGCGCAGGCTCAAGGAACTTTGGGCCTATTTCGATTCCCTGCCGCGCCAGAACGAGCATCTCACCGACGACGAGATCATCGGCTACAACGAGCATGGGCTCTTCGTGGTCGACACCGCCCTTCCCTCCTAGCTGGTACCAAGAATGGCTGTTCTGATCCGGGCCAAGCGCGTTGAAGACAAGATTCGGAAACTCGCCAGGCAAAACGGCGAGACCCTCACCCGTGCCGTTGAAAAAGCTGTCGACAGCCAGTTGGCCGCGATGATTCCGGCACCCAAAGGGCGTGTCGACTGGGCGAGGCTGGAGTCGCTCCAGGCCGCGATCGAAGCGATGCCGACCGTAGACGGCCGCTCTCCGGAAGAGATCATCGGCTTCAACGAGCGTGGCCACTTCGACTGATGGTTGTCGATACATCCGCGCTCATCGCAATCGCGCTTCGCGAACCCGAATGGCGGGTCTTGGCGACCGTGATCGACGCGAGCGATCTTCCCATGATCGCCACCGTCAATTGGGTCGAGGCCGGCATGGTGATGGTCGGCAAGAAGGACGACGTCGGTGCGCTGGCGATCGTCACCTCGCTAGGGATCGAGATCGAAGGAATCGGCCGCGCCGAAGCCATCGAGGCGCGGCGGGCCTTCGTTCGCTACGGCAAAGGCCTGCATCCCGCGCGCCTCAACTTCGCCGACTGCTTCGCCTACGCCCTCGCGAAGGCGCGCGGCGTGCCGCTGCTCTTCAAGGGTGACGACTTCGCCAGGACTGATATCGTGCCGGCGTGGCGGCCCTGAGCCCGGAGCGCATGACCGACGACCTCTTTCCCGGCTTCGCGTCGCATTGGATCGACGGCGAGGCGGGGCGCGTCTTCGCGCGCTCGGGCGGCAGCGGGCCGCCGCTCGTGCTGCTGCACGGCTTCCCGGAGACGCATGCCTGCTTCCACCGCATCGCGCCGGCGCTCGCGAAGACGCACACGGTCGTCTGCCCGGATCTGCGCGGCTACGGCTGGTCGTCGGCGCCGAAAGGCGATCCCATGCACGAGACCTACTCGAAGCGCGCCATGGGCCGCGACGTGATCAGGGTCATGGAGAAGCTCGGTCACGTGCGCTTCGCGCTCGCCGGCCACGACCGCGGCGCCCGCGTCGCCTACCGCCTCGCCCTCGACGAGCCTGGCCGCGTCGAGCGGCTGGCGCTCCTCGACATCGTGCCCACCTTCGCCAACTGGCAGCGCATCCGCGAAGGCCAGGCCGACGCGCCGCACTGGGACTACCTCGCGCGGCCGTTCCCGCAGCCGGAGACCGAGATCGGCCGCGACCCGCTCGCCTATTTCGACGGCCTCCTCGCCAAATGGTCGAAGGATGGCACGCTCGAGGCGTTCGATCCGCGGGCGCTCGCGGCCTACCGGCAGAGCTGCAACGAGCCCTCGCGCATCCACGCCTTCTGCGAGGACTACCGCGCCGGCGCGACCGTCGATCTGCGCCAGGACGAGGCCGATCTCGCCGCCGGCCGCACCATCGCCTGCCCGGTGCTCGTCGTCGTGGCGCAATTCTACCTCACCCGCGGCGCCCGCGCGGATGCCGAGGCGCCGCTCGCGGTCTGGCGCCGGAGCTTCGCGCCCCAAGCCACGGGCGCCGAGGTCGATTCCGGCCATTTCGTCGCCGAGGAGGCGCCTGAGGCGACGCTCGCCGCGCTGCAAGCCTTCCTCGGAGCACCGCAGCGGTGAGCGCCGCCGCCGACCGCCAGGCGACCTATTCGGGCACGAAGCCGGTGCCGGAGAACCTCGCCTTCGACACCGCGCGGCTCGCGGCCTGGCTTAGCCCCCGCATCGACGGCTTCGAAGGCCCGGTCGAGGCGCGCATGTTCAAGGGCGGGCAGTCGAACCCGACCTATCTGCTGTCGACGCCCGCCCGCGCTTATGTCCTGCGCCGCAAGCCGCCTGGGAAGCTCCTCGCTTCGGCGCACGCGGTCGACCGCGAGTACCGGGTGCTGTCGGCCCTGTACCGACAGGGCTTTCCGGTCGCCGAGCCGCTTGCCTATTGCGACGACGACGGCGTCGTCGGCACCGCCTTCTACGTCATGGCCCATGTCGAGGGCCGCGTGTTCTGGGTGCCGGCGCTGCCCGACTCGACGCCGGCCGAGCGCAGCGCCCTCTACGAGACCATGAACGAGACCTTCGCGCGGCTGCACGCCTTCGACCCGGCGGCGATCGGCCTCTCCGATTTCGGGCGTCCCGAAGGCTACGTGGCGCGCCAGGTGAAGCGCTGGTCGGAGCAGTACCGGGCCAGCGAAACCGAGACCATCCCGGAGATGGACCGGCTCATGGCCTGGCTGCCGGAGCATGTGCCGCCGACCGCGCGCCCGGCGCTCGTCCATGGCGACTACCGGCTCGACAATCTGATCATGCACCCGAGCGAGCCGCGGGTGCTCGCCGTGCTCGACTGGGAGCTTGCGACGCTCGGCGACCCGAACGCCGATTTCGTCTACCACCTGATGGCCTGGCGGATGCCGATCGAGAAGGGCGGCGGCACCGGCACGCTCGTCGGGCTCGATCTCGCCCGGCTCGGCATCCCGACGCTCGAGGACTACGCGGCGGCCTATGCCCGGCGCATGGGCCTCTCCGAGATCCCGCATTTCGAGACGCTGCTCGCCTACAACTTCTTCCGCCTCGCCGCGATCCTGCAGGGCATCGTCGGCCGCGTCCGCGACGGCACCGCCTCGAACGAGAACGCCGCCGCGATGGCCGCGGAGGTGCGCCCGCTCGCGGCGGCGGCGTGGGACTGGGCCGTGAAGGCGGGAGCGCGGTAGCCCGGCTCGCTACACCGCCTCGAGGAAGCGCTCGGCCTGCTCGAGGTCGACGGATACAAGCTGCGACACGCCGCGCTCCGCCATGGTGACGCCGAAGAGGCGGTTCATGCGCGCCATGGTGATCGGGTTGTGGGTGATGACGACGAAGCGCGTCTCGGTCTGGCGCGCCATGTCGTCGAGGAGGTCGCAGTAGCGCTCGACATTGTGGTCGTCGAGCGGGGCGTCGACCTCGTCGAGGACGCAGATCGGCGACGGATTGGTCAGGAACACGGCGAAGATCAGCGCCGTTGCGGTCAGCGCCTGCTCGCCGCCGGAGAGCAGCGTCATCGTCGTCGGCTTCTTGCCCGGGGGCTTTGCCAGGATCTCGAGGCCGGCCTCGAGCGGGTCGTCGGAATCGACGAGGGTCAGCTCGGCGGTGCCGCCGCCGAACAGCGTCGTGAACAGGCGCCTAAAGTGCTCGTTGACGATGTCGAAAGCGGCGAGCAGCCGCTCGCGGCCCTCGCGGTTGAGGCTGCCGATCGCCTGGCGCAGGCGCTTGATCGCCTCGACGAGGTCGTCGCGCTCGCCGATGAGGGTCGTGCGCTTGGCGTCGATCTCGGCAAGCTCCTCCTCGGCGCGAAGGTTGACGGCGCCGAGGCGCTCGCGCTCGCCCTTGAGGTTGGAAAGGCGCGTCTCGACCTGCGTCAGGTCCGGCAGCGGCGCGTCGGCCTTGAGGCCGGCGAGCTCGGCGAGCCCGGCCGGCGTCGTCTCGAGGTTGTCGGCGATCGAGCGGGTGATCTCGGCGAGGCGCCGCGTCGCGGCCTCGAAGCGCGCCTGCGAGCCGGCCCGCGCCTCGCGCGCGGCCGAGAGGGCTTCGAGCGCGTCGCGGGCGGCGCGGTCGGCCTCGGCGAGCCCGGTCTCGGCCTCGGCGAGGCGGTCGGCGGCGTCGCGGCGTCGGCCTTCCGCATCCTCGACCTCCGCCATCAGCGCGCGGCGGCGCAGGATGAACGCGTCCGGCATCTCGGCAAGCGATTTGCGCTCGCCCTGCAGGCGGGCGAGCCGGGCGGTGTATTCCTCGACGGCGGCGCCGGCGCGCTCGGCGCGCTCGCTCCACAGCCGTATCTCGGCAGCGATCGCGTCGCGGCGGCGGGCCGCCATCTCGGCCTCGCGGATCAGCGTCTGCAGCGCCGCGCGCGCCTCCGAGGCTTCGCCGCGGCGCTCGGCGACCGCTGCTCGAAGCTCGAGGAGACGCGCTTCGAGCGCCGGCGCGTGGCTAAGATCGGCGAGCGCATGCTCGGCTTGCGCCCGGCGCTCGCGGGCTTCGGCTTCGTTCGCCGCCAGGCGTTCCGCCGCCTCGTGCAGTGCCGAGCGCTTCGCGGCGGCGTCGGCTTCGCGGCGCTCGGCGGCGATCAGGCGCTCGCGGGCAAGATCGAAAGCGCGCCGCGCGCCTCTTACGGCTTCGAGCGCGGCGCTTTCGGCCGACGCCGCGGCGCGCACCGCCGCTTGCGCGCTCTCGGCTTCGGCGCGCTCGCGGTCGGCGATGGCGCGGGCCTCGGCTAACGCGCGCTCCAGGTCGCCGAGGCGGTTCTTCTCGGCAAGCCGCCGCGCCGCCGCCGAGGGCGCGTCGGCCGCCGCCGTGAAGCCGTCCCAGCGCCACAGATCGCCCTCGCGCGAGACGAGCCGCTGGCCGGGCCTGAGCTGCGCCCGCAGGGCGGCGCCGTCGTCGCGCGCGACGATGCCGATCTGCGCCAGCCGCCGCTTCAGCGCATCCGGCCCCTGCACGAAATCCGACAGCGGGCGCACGCCCTCGGGCAGGGCGGGGTCGTCGGCGCCGTCGCCGCTCAACGCCCAATGCACCGGCGCCGACGTCGTCGAGGAGCCTTCGAGGTCCTCGCCGAGCGCCGCGCCGAGCGCCGTCTCGTAACCCTTCGCGACGGCAATGAAGTCGAGCACCTTCGGCCACATGTCGTCGGTGCCCGAGGCGAAGAGCTTGGCGAGGGTGCGGACCTCGGTCTCGAGGCGCTGCGCGGCGCGCTCGGCGTCGTTTGCCGGACCGCGGCCGCGCGCCTCCGCCTCGCGCGCGCCGGCAAGCACATTGCGGGCTTCGGCCGAGCGCTCATCGGCGCTGCGCAGCGTCTCCTCGGCGGCAGCGAGCGCGGCGGTAAAATCCTCGGCCGGCGCGCTCGCCGCGGCGGCCTCGATCGCGGCGAGGTCGCGCTCGACGCGGGCGCGCTCGGCGGCGAAGCGCGCGGCGCGCTCGTTCTCCTCGCGCAGGCTGCGATCGAGCGCGCTTTTTCGGGCGTTGAGGTCGGAGACTTGCGCCTGCAGCTCGCCGAGCTCGGCCTCGACCGCGGCGAGCGCCGCCTCGGCGGCGTCCAGGCGCGCTTCCGCCTCCGCTTTCGCCGCCTCGGCGCCGGCGCCGTTGCGGGCGAGCTCCTCGCCCTCGCCCTTGAGCCGCGCGATCGTCGCGGCGCCGTCGGCCTGGGCCGCATTCTGGCGGGCGATGTCGCGCTCGAGATCGGCGATCTGGCGCTCGAGCTCCTCGAGGCGCTCGCGGGCGCGGCGCTCCTCCGCCTCGAGCTCGTTCCTGGCATGCGTCAGGCGCTGCAGCGCCGCCGCCGCCGCCGCCTCGGCTTCGCGCAAGGCCGGCAGCGCATGCGCTGCGACCGCCTGCGCCGTCGCGGCGTTCGCCTGCGCGGCCTGCGCGTCGGCAACCGCGTTGAGGTCCTGGCCGGCTTCGCGCTCGGCCGACGCCGCCTGCTCGCGCGCCTCGGCATAGCCGATCGCGAACAGCAGCGCCTCGAGGCGGCGGATCTCGGCCGAGACGTTCTTGTAGCGCGAGGCCTGGCGGCCCTGCTTCTTGAGGCTGTCGACCTGGGCGTCGATCTCGCGCAGCACGTCGTCGACGCGCAGCAGATTGTCCTCGGCGGCCTTGAGCCGCAGCTCCGCCTCGTGACGGCGGGCGTGCAGCCCGGCGATGCCGGCCGCGTCCTCGAGGATGCGGCGGCGCGCCTGCGGCTTTGCGGCGATGATCTCGCTGATCTGGCCCTGGCGGACGAGCGCCGGCGAGCGCGCCCCGGTCGCGGCGTCGGCGAACAGCAGCTGCACGTCGCGGGCCCGCACCTCGCGGCCGTTGATGCGGTAGGTCGAGCCCTCCTCGCGCTCGATGCGGCGCGAGACGTCGAGCTGCGTCGCGTCGTTGAACGCCGCCGGCGCCTTGCGCTCCTCGTTATCGATCGCGAGGTGCACTTCCGCCGTGTTGCGCGACGGCCGGTTCGCCGAGCCGGCGAAGATCACGTCGTCCATGCCGGAGGCGCGCATGCTCTTGTGCGAGGTCTCGCCCATGACCCAGCGCAGCGCCTCGACGAGGTTCGACTTGCCGCAGCCGTTCGGCCCGACGACGCCGGT